>JASMTI010000058.1:0-26579 GCA_041694375.1 Bacteroidales bacterium
ATTATACAATGTTCACGTAACGTGAACAATAAAAAATGTGAACATTTAATTTGCTTTGTGAAATATCGCTACGAAACGTAAAAAAACCAATAACTATGAGCATGTGTAAAGAACATGTTTTTTGTGCCCATATTTTTTCTATTTTTGATTAAGCAAACGAAAGCAACGCTTAACATAAAACAGTGTGTTTTTGCGGTGGCAAATTGGGAGTTTTGAATTTTTTGAAAAAAAATAATCGCTTGAATAATAATATATTAGCTGTTGGGTTGCCTTCCCGGCAGATGCGTGTTAATAATTACTAACCCATAATCCCTGTGTGATAAAGTTTAATTTAATAAGGATGATACAATACGGCTTTTTAATAAAAAACAATAAGCAATTTTCAAAGGATAATCGTTCTATCTCAATTGCAAGTAAATTATTTCTATGCCTGGGTGTTATAATCCTGATTTCAGCTTTGGTTTATATGATTGCAAATCTTGAAAAAGCTGATTCAATTTTTAGTATTTGGCTGCCATTTATGATTGCAGGTTTATTTCTGGTATTTGTGAGCCAGTTGGTTAAATGGAAGAACATACGATTTGAAAGATACATGAAAACTGTGCCCAAAAACTAATTATCTTTTCGGGGCTAGCCATGTGTGGAATCTATCAACAAAGAAATTTAAAGGAATATGTTGAAAATAGAAAAGGTTACAGAAACAATTTATAACAACCACCCGATGTTCGAGGAAGGCATACAACTTGTTGATATGGTTTATCTTAAAAAGAATTTATTGGAATAACAGGAGTATTGTGAATGTAGGATAAAGGTTATAAATAAAATAGCTTTGTAAACATTATGCAATAGTCATCGATACATTTATCACCCCTGTAGTATATTTGTTTTAGCCTATATTTGTGCTTAACTGTACATTTCAAAAACAAAAAACAAAATGAGACTATTTATTTCGTTAATTTTTATCACTTTATTTTTTATCAGCCCGGCACAAAATTCAATTTGGTTCAATCAGCCGGCGTCCCAATGGAACGAAGCTTTACCTGTTGGTAATGGTAGTTTGGGGGGCATGATATTTGGCAACCCCGGATATGAGCGCATCCAGTTGAATGAAGAAACAATTTGGACCGGCTCACGATACGATTATACCGACAAAAAAGGGGCTTACAAAGTTTTGCCCAAAATCCGTGAGTTGCTTTTTGAGGGCGAATATGCAGAAGCCCAGCAACTTTGTAAGGATGAATTTATGGGCAACGGCAATTGGAACATGTACCAGATGCTGGGTGATTTGTTTTTGAAAACAGAAATTGACGGGAAAGTGACGGATTATCGCCGTGAACTCGACCTTGAACATGCAATTGCCAAAACCTCTTATCGTGTAAACAATGTAACCTATACCCGCGAATATTTTTCAAGTCACCCGTCTAATGCCATGTTTATCAGGGTTACTGCCGACAAGCCCGGTGCTTTGTCGGTTTCGGCTTCGTTAAAACGCCCCAAAGATGCTGAAATTGTGGCCAGCGGTGACGAGATCACAATGCAGGGACAGGTAACTTCGGGAGGTGTTAATATTCAGGATGTAAACCCCGGGGTAAGGTATTATTCAACCTTAAAGGCAATTTCTGAAAGTTGAAATATTGAAACGCAGGGCGACAGCCTGTTGATTAGCGGTGCCAACGAGGTGGTTTTTGTGTTAACTGCCGGCACTGACTATTGGGGTAAAGACCCCGAGACGGCTTGCCGTGAAGATTTAAATAATGCCCTTAACTTTACTTATCCAGAAGCTAAAAAGGCACATGTTGAGGATTACCGTTCGTTGTACAGCCGTGTTGAGCTTGACTTGGCCGATAACGGGAAAAATAGTATGGCAACCGACAAGCGGCTCGAAGCAGTGAAAAATGGGGGAGAAGATAATGGTTTAATTGAAACGTACTTTAATTTTGGGCGTTATTTACTGATTAGCTCTTCACGCCCGGGCGATTTGGCAGCTAATTTACAGGGTATTTGGGCCGATGGGCTGACCCCTCCGTGGAATGCCGATTACCACATTAATATTAACATTCAAATGAATTACTGGCCAGCCGAAGTAACCAATCTGGCAGAATGCCACCTCCCATTTGTGGCTTTAATTGACAGCCTGCGCAGGCATGGGTGCGAAACAGCCCGTGAAATGTACAACAGCCGTGGATTTGTTTCGCACTTTACAACCGATGCCTGGTATTGGACAACTGCTGTGGGCGAACCCGAGTGGGGCATGTGGCCCATGGGGGCTGCATGGGGATGCCAGCACCTATGGCAACATTATCTTTTTACACAGGATGAGGCTTACCTCGAAAATGTTTACCCCGTACTGAAAGAAGCTTCGCTGTTTTTTGTTGATTACCTTACCGAAGACCCCAAAACAGGTTATCTGGTAACAGGTCCTTCGAGCTCGCCCGAAAACAAGTTTGAAACCCCCGATGGTAAAATATCGAACATTACCATGGGACCTACCATGGACATGACCATTACACGTGAGTTGATGGCCAATACCATCAATGCTTCAAAAATATTGCACACAGACCGCCGTTTTCGGAAAGAACTTGAAGAAATATTGCCCCGCCTGAGCCCGCTGCAAATTGGCAGCGATGGTCGGATAATGGAGTGGACCGAAGAATTTAAAGAACCTGAACCGGGGCATCGTCACATGTCGCACCTTTATGGTTTGTACCCCGGAAATGAAATAAGTGTAACCCAAACCCCGGAGTTTGCTGAAGCGGCCCGTAAAACAATCGACTACCGTTTATCGCATGGAGGTGGGCATACCGGTTGGAGCCGTGCCTGGATCATCAACTTTTTTGCCCGCTTGCGCGATGGCGAAAAAGCCTACGATAATTTGTTGGCATTGTTACGAAAATCAACCCTGCCCAACTTGTTCGATGTACACCCGCCATTCCAGATTGATGGTAATTTTGGCGGTACTGCCGGTATTGCCGAGATGTTGCTTCAAAGCCATGCCGGCGAAATTCATTTGCTGCCTGCACTGCCTGAAGCCTGGCACAGTGGTAGTGTGAAGGGGCTTAAAGCCCGTGGTAATTTTGAGGTTGATATTGAATGGAAGAATGGTGAATTGGTACAAGCTGTTGTTAAATCGTTAAGTGGAAATGAAACACGCTTGCGGTATGGTGATGAAATTAAAAATATTGACCTTGATGAAGGTGCTGAATTGATTGTTGATTTTACCCGGTAATACTGTCAAACAATACGTTGGCTGGGGTGTGGTTGATGGAAGTGCATCGGTTTGTTTATATTGATCGCAATGCCTTAAGTTTCTTGAACAACTCAGTTTCTTCAATGCTTAAGTTTTTCGGAATTTTCACAGTGAGTTGTAAATATAAATCGCCGGCTTTGCCTGGAGTATTGTAAACTGGCATACCTTTTCCCTTTATTCTTAATCGTTGCCCGTTTTGGGCGCCCTGGGGAACAGGTACGTTAATGGCACCGGCCAGGGTGTTAACTTTTATTTTATCACCCAGTACCGCTGAATAAAGGTTCACACTAATATTTTGAATGATATCATTACCTTTTAAGGTGTATTGATTATCGGCTTCAATATTTATTTTTATATAGATATCGCCGGCAGGTCCACCGTTTTGCCCTTGTCCACCTTTGCCCTTTAACCTTAATTCTTGTCCGTTATACGTGCCCGGTTTAATCGTTATGCGTAATTTTTTACCATTAACATTAAGTATGCGCTGTGTGCCGTGATAAGCTTCAGGCAGGCTAATAGAAATATTGGCCCGCAAATCGCTGCCTTTATATGCACGTTGGTTTTGGCTGGTTCTTTGAGATGAGAAACCGCCCATATCGCCAAAAAAAGCTTTAAAGAAATCAGAGAAACGATCTCCACCCATGTCACCGAAGATATCACCCATGTCGCCCTGAAAATGGTATGAACGACTTCTGCCACCCCGATTTGCTCCGCCGAAATTAAAATCACCCATGTCGGCATGTTGGTATTGTTTCCAGTTAGCACCGAGCTGGTCGTATTTTTTTCGTTTTTCAGGGTCACGCAGTACCTCGTACGCTTCACTTATTTCTTTGAAGCGTTCTTCGGCATCTTTGTTGTCAGGGTTCCTGTCGGGATGATATTTTACGGCCAACTTGCGGTAAGCCTTTTTTATTTCATCCTGAGTTGCAGTTTTTGAAACCCCTAATGTTTTATAATAGTCTTTATAGTCCATATTTTATAGTCCATATTTTTAATTTCCCTTAAAATATGGCAACAAAAAATTGACCATGTTGTATATGTGGCTGTTAACTTGCCAGAATGTCTTTGTGTAAAGGTGCTAAGATGATTTTTTGTCAGACTGCTATTTTTTGCAAAAAGAATATATTAATCATCCGAAAAATGAACCAGGATATCACGGTACTCGTTGAAAATCTTCGATTTTGACAAGAAGCCGCGGTATTTGCCATTTTCGGTTACCGGCAGGTTCCAGGCTTTGGTCTTTTGGAATTTCTTCATTACCGTGTCCATGTTTTCATTCATGTCAACAATAGCCGGGGGCGATATCATTAAATCATTAACGTAAGTATTATCATACAGGGCGCGGTTAAAAATAATCGGGCGGACATTTTCCATCAATACTACCCCTACAAGTTTTTCCTCGTTGTCGAGGACAGGGAAAATATTTCTTTTTGAATGGGGTACTTTTCGTACAAAATCCCGTAGTGTTTCATCGTCTTTCAGGACAATAAATCCGGTTTCAATAAGTTTTTCGGTATCAAGCATTACCAAAACATTCCGGTCTTTATGGTGTGTAAGGAGTTCTCCTTTTTCAGCCAGTCGCTTTGTGTAAATGGAGTGGGGTTCAAAAATCATGATGGTAATGTATGATATTGTTGCCACAATAATCAATGGTAGAATTAAATCGTAGCCCCCGGTTATTTCGGCAATAAGGAAAATGGCTGTCATAGGTGCATGCATAACCCCCGACATGACCCCCGACATGCCAACAAGGGCAAAATTGCTTTCGGGCAAGCTTACTGTTGAAATCATGTTCAGTGTATGTACCAAAAAATAACCTGCAAAACTTCCTACAACCAAGGTAGGTGCAAAAATACCCCCAACACCGCCTGCACCATTTGTTGCGGCCATAGCTACAACTTTAAATATCAGTACTGCAAACAATAACAAAATAAACCAAATGGTTCCGGGTTCTATACTGGCGAAAAATGAATTTTGGAAAATAGTGCCGCCTTCACCGTGCAAAATAGTGCTTATATAGTTATAGCCTTCGCCCCAAACCGATGGGAATAAAAATATAAGCAGGGTCAAAAGGCTGCCACCAACCAATAAGCGAATAAGCTTACTTTTGATGTTCTTAAATTTCTTTTCAATAATTAACGTGGCCTTTGTAAAGTAAACCGAAACAAAACCACAAAAAACCCCTAAAATAATGTAGTACCCAATGTTTTCAATGTCAAAGCTTTGTGCAAGTTTGAATGTGAGCAGCACGCTGTCGCCCATAAAAAAGTAGGCTACTGTTGTGGCTGTTACGGCCGATATCATCAAGGGGATAAGTGAAGCCATGGTGAGGTCGAGCATCAATACTTCGAGGGTAAAAAGCAATCCGGTTAGCGGGGCTTTAAATATCCCGGCAATAGCACCCGCGGCACCACAGCCAACCATCAGGGTAATTTTACGGTAGTCGAGTTTGAAAAACCTGGCCAGGTTAGAGCCTATTGCCGAACCTGTAAGCACAACCGGTGCCTCGGCACCAACCGACCCGCCAAAACTGATGGTAATGGTACTTGACAGCATCGATGTCCAGGTGTTGTGGCGTTTTATTAAACTGTTGCGCTTCGATATCGATTGCAATACACGGGTTACACCGTGGCTGATGTTGTCCCTTACAACGTATTTTACAAAAAGAAATGTAAGGGCGATTCCGATAATCGGGAAAATGAGGTATGAGTATGCGCCCTGGTTCAAAAAATTCTCATTGAGCAGGGTGATGGACGAGTGTATGAGATTTTTAAGAATTACAGCAGCTAAGCCACTAACACCGCCAACCAAAACACTTAATATTAAAATAAATGTTCGCTCCGGAATGGTCCGGACCCTCCAAATATTAAACCTTCTCAATGAATTATTAATACCTATTTTCACTATTTTTTACTTTACGTACTGTTCTGAATGCAAAAGTAAGTTTAATTGTAGAATTAAAGGTGGCTTTCGGACAATTTTTGCTGAATGTTAAATATATAAAATATCAATTATTTTTTTACGTTTACTTTTTTATTCGTTAATATTGAAAGTCTGTTTAAAAAATAAAAACATGGAAGATTTAGCAGTAGGAACAAGGGTTTCGCACCCGGCATATGGCGAGGGGCTTGTAAGTAAATCGCACCTCACAGTGTACGAAATTTATTTTGAACATGGGGGTAAAATGGAATTGACCAAATATAATCCCGACCTAAAAATATTAAGTGAGCCCGAAGATAAACCACGTACCGGTTTATCGCTTGCCGAAATTGAAGAGGCTATAACTTTTGTAATGGATAAATACCAGGGCATAACCTTTGATGTGAAAATTGCCGATAAGTGGAAAGGTGGTAAATTGGTGATGACTCCTTTAGATGAAGCTTTGCAATCGAAAGAAGTATCGATGGAAGCATTTTTTCATAAAATTGTTATGCTGCGAGACCGTTTGAGGGTACTGGAGCAAAACATCAATAGTCATCCCAAGCTTGATGATGAGGACCGCTTGCACCTTCAACAATATATTACAAGGGCTTATGGTAGTTTAACTACATTTAATGTGCTGTTTGCCGAAAAAGAAGATTATTTCAGGGGGCAGAAAAAATAAAATTATGACTTCAAATCCGGCTAATCATTTTAAATATTGTCCGCGCTGCGCAGCAAAGGGCGATTTTAACGAAAAAGAGAAGGCTTTCAAATGTCATAGCTGTGGTTTTCATTTCTTCTTAAATTCGTCGGCAGCTGTAACGGCAGTTATTTTCGACCCTAAAGGCCGTTTGCTCATGGTGCGCCGGGGTATCGAGCCACACTACGGAAAATTGGATTTTCCGGGTGGTTTTGTCGACCCGGGCGAAAGTGCTGAGCAGGCTATGATGCGCGAAATAAAAGAAGAGCTTGACTTGGTGCCCGACGAGATTTTTTATTGGGGTAGCTTCCCAAACGAATATCTTTATTCGGGCACAATCGTCAACACAACCGACATCGTTTTTAAGTGCACGATAAGCGATTTTTCAATGCTTAAACATCTCGACGATGTAATGGATTATGATTTTGTTAACGTGCAGGATGTCGATATTGAACAATTGCCGTTTAAGTCGGTTCAGAACATTATTAAACAACTACAGGATGAACAAAATTAAAGAAAGAATTGAAGCACTGCGTAAAGCAATGAATGAGAATAACATCCAGGCTTATCTGATAAATGGGTCCGACCCGCACATGAGTGAGTACGTTCCTGCCCACTGGCAGTCACGCCCTTTTATGTCGGGGTTTACAGGCTCTTTTGGTTATATGGCTGTTACCTTAAACAAAGCAGCTTTGTGGACTGATTCGCGTTATTACCTTCAGGCAGCTGAGGAGTTGAAAGATACTGGTGTTGAAATGATGAAAGCACGTGATCCCGAGGCGGTAACACTTGAGCAATGGGTTGTTGGTGAACTGCAAGCGGGTTCAACTGTTGGTTTTGATGGCACATGTTATTCACTTGCCGAAGCCGAAAGTTTTGAAGGCCTTTTCAGTAAAAATGATTTACAAGTTCAATCAGGTGTTGATTTGCTCACCCCGGTATGGGAAAATCGTCCGGGAATGCCCGATAGCAAAGCCTTTTTGCATCCAACACAATGGGCTGGTAAGCCACGAAGTGAAAAGTTTGCAATGTTGAACGGGGAATTGGAAAAAGCCGGTGCCGATTTGATGGTCCTTTCGGCACTTGACGACATAGGCTGGACTTTTAACATACGTGGTGCCGATGTTGAATGTAACCCTGTAGTGCTTTCATTTGCAGTTGTTGGTAAAAACATGGTAAAACTTTTTGTTGATCAATCAAAGTTTAACGAAAAAGACCTGTTAGAAATACAAAACGACGGGGTAGAAGTGCTGCCTTACGAATCGTTTTACAATGAACTGAAAAGCATCAGGGGCAAAACGGTCATGATTGACCCTGCCCGTACGAACTATCATGTTTTCAATATTTTGAATGACAACAATGATATTATACGGCAACTTTCGGTGCCGGCCCTCCTAAAATCGTGTAAAAACGATGCCGAACTTGCTGGTATGAAAAAAGCCCACACTTCAGATGGCCTTGCTTTGCTCAATTTTCAGCTGTGGCTGGAAGAAAAATTGGGAAAAGAAACTATTACGGAATATGATGTGGCCATGAAGTTGGAAGCTTTTCGTGCCGGGCAGGAAGGGTACGTGGGGACCAGCTTTTTCCCCATCGTAGGGTACCTCGACCATGGTGCCATTGTGCATTTCAGGGTGTCGCCCCAAACGGCTAACGAGTTAAAGCCTGAAGGTATATTACTGTTCGATTCAGGCGGGCAATACGAATACGGGACAACCGACATCACCCGAACAATATCGCTGGGACCGGTAACCTATAAAATGAAACGCGATTTTACCCAGGTTTTGAAAGGTATGATTAACCTCAGCAGTGTGAAATTTCCGAAAGGAACCCGGGGGTGCCATCTCGATGTTTTGGCACGCGCTGCCTTATGGAACGACCAAAAAAACTATGGGCATGGCACTGGTCATGGTGTGGGCGCTTTCATGAATGTGCATGAAGGTCCTGCCAGTATCCGCCCCGATTTAAATGACCAACCATTGCGCGTGGGAAATATATTTTCGGATGAACCCGGAATATACCGTGCCGGTGAGTATGGAATCCGTATTGAAAACCTGGTACATGTGGTTGAAGATGTTGAAAACGACTTTGGGACATTCTTCAAATTTGAAACATTAACCAAGTTTCCTATTTGCACAAAGCTTATTGACACAACATTACTTACAGCCGATGAAATAAACTGGATAAACGATTATCACAAAGATGTAATGAACTCGTTAAGTCCTTTTGCTAACGATAAGCAAATGAAGATATTAAAGCGCTTAACAATGCCAATTTAATTGTATTTTCAATGGTTAATATTGCAATATCAGAGCATTTTAAAGAAAAGTGGGCTGAAATAAAGCTCGGATGTATTGAGTGTGATGTTGAAGTTGTTGATTTTGATCCCCGTTTGTGGGATGAAATTAGTAAGCAGTGTCTGGATTTGAAGGAAAAAATTGTTGTTGAGGATATTTCCAAAATACCAGCTGTGTCTGCCTCTCGAAAAGCTTACAAAAAACTGGGGAAAGACCCTGCCCGGTATCGTTTATCAGCCGAGGCGCTTATCAGGCGTGTTTTAAAAGGGAACAAACTTTATCAGATCAACAATGTGGTTGACCTGGTTAATTTGGCTTCCATTGTAAGTGGTTTTTCAATTGGTGGTTACGATGCTGATAAAATTCAATCGCAGGTGAAGTTGGGGGTTGGGGAAGCAGATGAACCCTATCAGGCGATTGGCCGGGGGCAACTGAACATCCGGTCCCTACCTGTGCTTCGTGATAATATTGGTGCATTTGGGAGCCCTACCAGTGATTCAGAACGCACTTCGGTAAACAAGCATACCAAGCGCTTTCTGATGGTTTATTTCGGTTTTGGGAGCCATGAATTATTAAGTAGTTCCCTGGCTTATGGACGCTCTTTGTTAGAGCAATATGCACGAGCTGTTAATATTGAGCAAACAATTATTTAACTTTCATACAGCGCCCTGTACCATACGAATGCTTATTTTTACTGTTTAGAACATTGAAGATTTTGCGTTAAAGAAAAGGATGATGGAAAAGAAGGACAAACTAAAATTGGCAATTATTCAGCCCGATACGGTATGGGAAGATGCCGAATCGAACCGTTTTTTGCTTACCAATACCATTGCTGAAATTCCAAAAGGTGTGGATTTGGTTATTTTGCCCGAGGTTTTTGTTTCGGGATTTACGATGAATGCAGCCAAAGTTGCTGAAAAAATGAACGGTGCTACCATTTCATGGATGAAAAAAATTGCAAAAGAACGGAATTTTGCATTATGCGGGAGCTTAATAATTAAAGAAAAAGGACTGTATTACAATCGTTTTGTTTGGGTTTATCCAAATGGCGATACTTGCACCTACGATAAGCGTCATCTTTTTACCATCGAGAAAGAAACTGAAAATTATACCAATGGAAATTCACAACTTTTAATTAAATATAAAGGCTGGAAAATATTTCCAATAGTTTGCTACGATGTGCGTTTTCCGGTGTGGACAAGAAATACACAGGGATACGACCTAATGATTAATGTGGCAAATTGGCCGGCAGTAAGGCGCAAAGCCTGGATTATACTGAACCAGGCAAGGGCTATCGAAAACCAGTGTTATGTAGCAGCTGTTAACCGAATTGTTATAGATGATACCCCGATTGACTATTCGGGCGATTCTATAATTTTTGATTTTAAAGGCAAAAAAATATTAAAAGCAAAAAACGAAGAGGGTGTTTTTATAAAAACCATTCATAAAGATAAGTTGAATGCTTTTCGTAACAAATTTAACACGCTCAGGGATGCTGATGATTTCAGGATGCTTTAGAAATGTTATTCGCAGGACTTTTCAGGCAAAATATTGGCATGTATGTTAACAATGTCTTAATTGTGAGTTGCTAATGTGTTATAATTTGCTTATTTAAGTGTATATTTGTTTTTTATAAATCAATATTACATTCATTATGGCAGAAAAAAAGCAAAGTCACAATACCTCACCTGATATGTCAAAACTTAAATCTGTAATTATCGATCGTAGAACCCGAATTTATGTTCCCCTGGATGTGGATCCTGAAGACGCACGCGACCGTTATTGGATGAACCGTGGTGTTGAAAGGCCCGATAACATTAAAGCATAACTTTTATATCAAATATTTTAGGCAAGTGTTTACCTTGTCACCATATTTTTAAAATAATAAGCCGTTAGATGGAATGATAGTTTCTTCTAACGGCTATTTTGTTATTTATGGCTATGTTATTTCATCAAGGAAAATACGATGTTGGTCATTCATTATTTACTATTAATCAAAATCCATATTAAAGATACGTTGAATCATGTTTTTAACTATAAATTTGACTTTACTCGTTCAGAAATCAAACAACCTTACTAAAAAAGTCAAATTATGGATTCAACCTTGCA
The DNA here is from genome assembly GCA_041694375.1 of Bacteroidales bacterium. Classification (GTDB taxonomy): domain Bacteria; phylum Bacteroidota; class Bacteroidia; order Bacteroidales; family Prolixibacteraceae; genus Roseimarinus. The sequence goes on from JASMTI010000058.1 coordinate 11,276, forward strand.
AAGTATTATTGTTATTTTATTTATTGGATTACCTGTTGCTTACTTTGTTTTACGCTTTTTTTTCAAAAATCATTTAATGTTCAGAATTGGTTTTGTGTGGATGATTAATTTGTTTATCGTTGCTATAGGTACACGCTTAAGCGCTAGTTTTCCTGAAGCATACCCGCAATGGTTGTCATTATCTGTCATTATTTTACTTTCATGGGTTTGTATCTTTATTACGCACAAAAATGTACAAAAACCAATAAATGATATTGAAGAAAAGCTCAATCTAATGTCAAAAGGTTATTTAAAATTCGGTTTGAATATTAAGGATTTAAAGAGGAAAGATGAAATAGGCAACCTGAATAATTCAATGATGAACCTTTCAAGGGAGTTCATCAATGTAATTGAAAATATTAAATCAGTATCTGAACAAATAAAACACACAAGTTCACAATTAAAATCAACATCCGATGAGTTATCATCTGGAGCAAGTACAGAAGCAGCTTCAATTGAAGAAATTTCGGCATCAATGGAGCAAATGGTGAAAAGTATTAGCCAAAATTCTGAAAATTCAACAATTACCAATGAGGTAGCTTCAAATGCATATAAATCGGTAAATAGTAGTAACCAATCTGCCCGGGAAGCAATAAAAGCCCTTGAAAAAATCACCCAAAAAATTAATGTCATTAATGATATTGCCCTTCAAACCAATATTTTATCGCTTAATGCAGCAGTGGAGGCTGCCCGTTCAAAAGAGAATAGTTCTGGTTTTGCAGTAGTGGCAACCGAGGTACGTAAGTTGGCTGAACTGAGTAAAAATGCGGCACTCGAAATTGAGAAAATTTCGAATGAGGCTTCCGGTATATCACATGGTGCAAGTGTTAAGCTCAGTGAAACGGTTCCGCTTATTGACCGGACCAGTGAACTTGTTTCTCTTATTGAAACTGCCAGTAATAAGCAGGATTTAAATGCACAACAAATAAATAGTGCCATTACCGAAATTAATGGCAGCATTCAATCAAGTGCAGCTACTGCTGAAGAGATGTCGGCCAGTGCTGAAGAACTACAACGTTATGCCAATGATTTATATGAGAATATTTCGTTGTTTAACACCAGTAAGGTGATTGAAATTGATAAACGAAAAGAACCAAAAAGTAAGAAGCCAAATAAAGCAAAGAAAAAATCAAAGTATAAATTGCGTAAGGCTAGTTAGGTTTTTTATATTTCTTAGTAAGTCTCCTGTTCGAACTTATACTGTTAAATTTCTTTAAAATGAATTTGGCGCTTTTTGAAAAAAAGATGTTTTTATATTTTCGTGACACCAAAATCAAATTAAACAGAAAATGGATATCAGGATAGAAAATTTGACCAAAACCTATGGTCTGCAAAAAGCTGTTGATTCATTATCGTTTGAAGTGAAAACCGGCGAAATTCTAGGGTTTTTGGGCCCTAACGGTGCAGGTAAAACCACTACAATGAAAATTATTACCTGTTACCTAGCCGCCGACAGCGGAGATGTAAAAGTTGGGGGCGTATCGGTGCACGAATCGCCCGAAGAAGTGAAAAAGCACATTGGTTACCTGCCCGAGAGCAATCCGTTGTATTATGAGATGCCTGTGATTGACTATTTGGGATTTGTGGCACGCCTGCAAGGGGTTGAATCCCGAAAAATTGAAACACGCATCGTTGAAATGATTGATACATGCGGTTTGAAAGGCGAACAACACAAAAAAATCAGGGAGCTCTCGAAAGGTTATAAACAACGGGTGGGGCTCGCGCAGGCACTTATTCACGACCCCGAAGTTTTAATCCTTGATGAGCCCACAACCGGTCTCGACCCAAACCAAATTGTAGAAATCAGGGAGCTGATTAAAAAAATCGGGAAAGAGAAAACTGTGATTTTGAGTTCCCACATCCTTGCCGAAGTTGAGGCAACATGCGACCGGATTATGATTATCAACAAGGGGCGCATCGTGGCCGATGGCTCCTCTGAGCAACTTCGAAAGCAGGCGCAGGGCGATGAATTGCTTAAAGTACATATTGAGGGTGGAAGCCGCGATGATGTGTACACTGGTTTACAAGAACTATCGGAAATTGCTGTTGCCGATTTTGCCAATGAAACCTTACCGGTGTTCGAGGTACAAAGTAAACCCGAAACAAGTTCCGCAAAGGCTATATTCGACCTTTGTGTTCAAAACAACTGGTATATAAAAGAGCTTACCCCGGTTGAAACAAAACTCGAGGATGTTTTCCGTGAAGTTACTGCTCAGTAACCCGATGTTGAATTCTTAAAACTTAAATAAAATGAAGCCAATTTGGATAATAACCCGTCGTGAACTGGGTTCTTTTTTCGATTCGTTGCTGGCCTATATTATGATTGTTGCTTTTTTGGGCTTTAGCGGCTTTTTTACCTGGATACAGGGAGCCGACATTTTTTATGTAAACCAGGCAAGCCTGCAATCGTTTTTTGGTATAGCTTATTGGACCCTCTTCTTTTTTATTCCGGCATTAACCATGCGTGTTATTGCCGAAGAGCGTAAAACCGGAACCATCGAAATGATGCTAACCAAGCCCATTTCGGAGTGGGAGATTGTGACCGGTAAATTTTTGGCAGTGTTGCTTTTAATTGTTGTGGCACTGGTGCTAACGTTGCCTTACTATTTTACAGTGGCATCATTGGGCGATATCGACCATGGTGCGGTGTGGCTCGGCTACCTGGGGCTCGTGTTAATGAGCAGTGCTTACATCAGCATTGGTATTTTTACCAGTAGCTTAACCAATAACCAAATAGTAGCTTTTTTACTGGCCTTGCTTATTGGGATATTATTTCATGTGATTTTTGATGTACTGGCCAATAGCCTGTCTTCTTTTTCAGGTGGCATATTTCACTACCTGAGCATGAATACCCATTTTGAATCGATAAGCCGGGGTGTACTTGATACCAAAGACCTGGTTTATTTCTTATCGATTGTGTTTTTAGGTTTAGTAGGTTCTGAAGTTGTATTAGTGAAGCGTAAATAAATTCTTGAAACGTTATGAAGAACAGAAATTTATACATCTATATATTACTGCTTGCAGGTATTGTTATCCTGCTGAATATTTTATCGGGCAGGTATTTTTTGAGGGCCGATTTTACATCGGACAACCGTTATACCTTGAGCGATGCTACCAAAGAACTGGTGCGTTCGCTTGAAGACCCGGTAACCGTTACAGCATATTTTACCGAAGATTTGCCACCGGCAATTTCGAGTGTACGTAACGAATTTAAAGATTTGCTGATTGAATATTCTAACCTCTCGCGGGGAAACGTGGTTTACGAGTTTGTCAGCCCAAACGATGATCCTGAACTTGAGCAGGAACTGGCACAAAAGGGGATAGCACCACGGATGTTGAATGTGCGTGAGAAGGACCAAAATGTGCAAAAAACAGTGTACTTATCGGCCGTGGTGCAATATGGCGACAATGAGGAAGTGCTGCCGCTTATTTTACCCGGTACTTCAATGGAGTACGACCTTACCACTGCCATTAAAAAATTAACGGTTGACGAAAAACCATATGTAGGTTTTATAAAGGGGCATGGTGAGCCGGCTACCAGTGATTTTATGCAAGTAGTAAAGTCGTTAGAAGTTTTGTACAATGTTGAGGAGATTCCTTTAGCTGATACGGTACAACTTGAAAAATATGAAGCCTTGGCATGGGTGGGGCCAACTGATTCGATACCGGCTTATCATTTTACAATGATTGAAAATTATTTAGATAATGGTGGTAACTTGTTGGTGGCAATAAACCGTGTTGATGGCAACCTGCAAACATCGAGGGGCGAAGTGCTTAATACCGGGCTTGAAACATGGCTTTCGGAACGTGGCATTGAAGTGGAAGATGAGTTTGTGGTTGATAACTCAAGTGCCAGTGTTACTGTTGTTCAACAACAGGGGCCCTTTAAATTTCAAACCCAAATGCCATTTCCGTTTTTACCTATGCTTACTAATTTTGCCGACCACCCTGTGAGTAAAGGCCTCGAAACGGTGGTTATGCGTTTTGCCAGTCCGGTTAATTTTACCGGCGACAGTGCCGTTAAGGCAACACCACTTGCCCTGACCTCCGAGTTGTCAGGCACAGTTAATGCACCATTGTATTTTAATATTCAGAAAAAATGGGGCAAAAATGATTTTAAACGTTCCGAAATGCCTGTGGCTTATGCCCTCGAAGGAAAAATAAACAATTATGCCCAAGGGCGTATGGTAGTGATTGGCGATGCCGATTTTGCTGTAAATGGCAGCGGTCAGCAAGCACAGCAGGTAAACGAAGATAATGTGAACCTGATGGTAAACTCGGTTGACTGGCTGGCCGATGATACCGGCTTAATTGACCTCCGCACGAAAGGGGTTACAAACCGTCCGTTAGAACAAGTTGACGAGGGCAGGAAAACTTTCCTGAAATACCTGAACTTTATTCTGCCGGTGCTTTTAATAATTTTTTACGGGATATTCAGGTATCAGCGAAACCGCTTGCGCCGTATAAAAAGAATGCAAAACGGGTATGTAAAATAAAAATTGTGAATTATGCGTAACAAGATAAATAATACCACACTTTTAATCGTGTTTGTTGCACTTTTGGTGCTTACCGTGATACTTTTCTCGGGAAATAACGGCCATCGCGAACGTTCTTTCGATAAGGATATTGTCGCGTTTTCTGCCGAAGATATTTCAGTTGTCAAGCTTTATCCTAAATCGATGAACGGCGAAAGCTTCAATATTGAAAATGAAGAAGGACAATGGATGATAAAATCGGGGGGAGCACAATATAAAGCAAATGCCGATATGGTTAATTCAATGCTGGCTACTCTTGAATCCCTTGATGTTCAAAGCCTGGTTGCAAACAATAAAGACCGTTGGGCAAAGTATGAAGTAACAGACTCGCTTGCCAGCCGTGTGCAATTGTTCATCGAAGATGATATTGTTGCCGATTTGTACATTGGTAAGTTTAAATATTCGCAACCACGTAACATGTCAACTTATGTTCGCGAAGTGGGCGAAGATGAAACGTACAGGGTGAATGGTTTTTTGAGTAGTACTTTTAACCGTCAGGTAAACGATTTACGCGATAAAACGCTGATTGACGACAACCTTGCAAACTGGACAAAACTGATGTTTGATTATCCGGCCGATTCGTCGTTTGTACTCGAAAAAGAAGGGCAGAAATGGCTGCTTGATGGAGGCATTGCCGATTCAGTTTCGGTGGTGGACTACATCAATTCGGTAAAACAACTTGATGGGCGCACTATTGCCGATGTTCAAGATGCCGATGTTGATAAAAAGTTTCGCCTGACAATTGAGCGGAGAAACCTTGATGCTGTTGTTCTCGATTTAGGCTTAGCTGGTCCTGAAAAGGTAGTTTCAAGTTCTGAAAACAGCGATGTGTGGATATCGGATAATGATATTATTGAAAAAATATTTGTACCTCGAACAGAGTTTGTTGTGCAATAGATATTAAGACACAATCAATTCGGCGAAAGGCTGTTCAGTGGTTATGCATTGGCAGCCTTTTTTTATTTTTTCCAATCTTGTAACATACGTGACAATTAAGGATGTTGTTGTCCCTTATTTTTGTGCACATAAAATAAAAAGATCAGAAACAAAAATAATAAAGAAGACAACATTATGGACAACATGTTTTGTTATCAGTGCCAAGAGGCATCAAAAGGAGTAGGATGTACCGTAAAAGGTGTTTGCGGTAAAACCGATGAAGTATCTAACTTGCAAGATTTGCTGGTTTTCATTTCGAAGGGCGTGGCTGTTTTGAACAACATTGCCAAAAAAAATGAGCTTACCCTAAGTGAAGCCGATCAATATATCTACGAGGCTTTATTTATGACCATTACCAATGCCAACTTCGATGAACAAAAGATTCTGGATAAAATAAAAGAAGGCTTTAGTGTTCGAAAATCAATTACACAAAAGCTGGCTGCTTTGGGTGTTGAACTACCTTCAGGCATGCACAGTTCGGCGACATGGTACAGCGATGATGTTAATGAATTGGAGCGCAAGGCTAAACTTGTTGGTGTGAAATCGGAAGGTAACGAAGATATCCGCTCGCTTAAAGAATTGGTTGTATATGGATTAAAAGGCATGGCTGCTTATGCCGAGCATGCTGCTAATTTAGGATATACCAACCATGAGGTGTTTGTATTTATGAGTAAAGCATTGGCTGAAACTACCCGTACCGATATTGGCATGGATGAGTTGGTGCCTTTGGTTATGGAAACCGGTAAGTTTGGTGTTGATGTAATGGCCTTGCTCGACAAAGCGAATACCCAAAGTTATGGTAATCCCGAAATAACAGAGGTAAATATTGGCGTTCGCAACAATCCGGCAATCTTAATTAGCGGGCACGACCTGAAAGATATGGAGGAACTGCTTCAACAAACTGACGGGACCGGTGTAGATGTTTACACGCACAGCGAAATGTTACCGGCCAACTACTATCCGAAATTCAAAAAATACGAACATTTTGTGGGAAACTATGGTAATGCCTGGTGGAAACAAAAAGAAGAAATTGAGGCTTTTAATGGTCCGGTATTATTTACCACCAACTGTATTGTGCCACCGTCCGACAGCTACAAAGACCGTGTTTATACAACCGGTTCGTCTGGTTTTTCGGGCGTAAAGCACATTGCCGGCCGCGAAGACGGTAAAACAAAAGATTTTAGCGAAATAATTGAGCATGCGAAGAAATGTGCACCACCTAAACAGATTGAAGAAGGTACCATAGTTGGTGGTTTTGCCCACAACCAGGTTATTCAGTTGGCCGATAAAATTGTTGACGCCGTGAAGAGTGGTGCCATTAAGAAGTTTTTTGTAATGGCCGGTTGCGACGGGCGCATGAAATCTCGCGAATATTATACCGACTTTGCCCAACAATTGCCCGATGATACTGTGATTTTGACGGCCGGATGTGCTAAATATCGTTACAACAAATTACCATTAGGCGATATAGGTGGTATTCCTCGTGTTTTGGATGCCGGACAGTGTAACGATTCTTATTCGTTGGCCGTAATTGCCATGAAATTGAAAGAAGTATTCGAGTTGAATGATATCAACGAATTGCCTATTGTTTACAACATTGCATGGTACGAGCAAAAAGCAGTGATTGTATTGTTGGCACTGCTTTACCTTGGTGTAAAAGATATTCATCTTGGACCTACGTTGCCTGCTTTCTTATCACCCGCTGTGGCTGATTTTCTTGTAAAAGAGTTTGGCATCAATATGAAAGGTGAAGTCGAGGCTGATATTGAAAAATTTATGGCTTAATGCAATGTTAGATTACGAAAATAGTTTGATTGGGATGAATTGAACCATAATTTGATTGAGCGAAGGAGATGAAAAGCAGGCCATTAAAGCCTGCTTTTTTCATTGCAAATAATAGATTTGTTCATCCCATTGGGATGATATGTCTGTAGAAAATGCATGTCCCGCCCGAGGATGTCCGACCCCGCCGGGGTCGAATGTTCTTGGGATGAACAGGGCACAAAAAAAAGCAGGTCGTAAAGGCCTGCTTTTTGTCTTGTTATATTAACAATGAATTGTTTGTTCATTGATGTTATGCTTGTTTTTACTGCTGATATTTATCGCATTTCAAACAAGTCTATTGTCTGAAATCTAACAATCTATTGATTATCCCAACATATCTTTTACTTGGTTGTAAACGTTTTGACCGTTGAAACCAAGTTTTTCATCTAATACTTTGTATGATGCAGAGAAACCGAATGATGGCATTCCAAAGACATTACCATCGGCACCTACTAAACCTTCAAGGGTTACAGGCAATCCGGCTGTCATACCAAATTTCTTAACGCCTTTCGGGAGTACAGCTTCCTGGTATTCGGCAGGTTGAGTACGGAATAGACCTTCAGAAGGAACAGAAACAATACGGCACTTGATACCATCTTTTTCAAGCAATTCGGCGCCATCGGCCAATGTGCTTACTTCAGAACCACTTGCCAGTAAAATTACATCAGGTGTACCTTCAACATCTTTAATGATGTATGCACCTTTGTCGGCTTGTTTGGCAGTTTCAAAGGTTGTAACATCTTTAATGCCCTGGCGTGAAAGAATTAATGCTGTAGGGGTGGCTGTATTTTCCATGGCCAATTTCCATGCAGCAGTAGTTTCGTTGCCATCGGCAGGACGCAGAACCAACATTGAATTTTTATGGCTGTGGTTTTGCAGTTTCTCCATTAAACGTATTTGTGCTTCTTGTTCAACCGGTTGGTGCGTTGGTCCGTCTTCGCCTACACGGAATGCATCGTGTGTCCATATATATTTAACAGGAAGTTCCATAAGTGCAGCCATACGTGCCACAGGTTTCATATAATCGCTGAATACGAAGAATGTACCACAGGCAGGGATTACACCACCGTGAAGAGCGATACCGTTCATAATGGCACCCATGGTTAGTTCGCTTACACCAGCTTGCAGGAATTTCCCGCTGAAGTCACCTTTCGTAAAAGCTTTTGTGTTTTTCAGGAACCCGTCAGTTTTATCAGAGTTCGACAAGTCGGCAGAAGCAACGATCATATTGTCAACTTCTTTTGCAAATTCGGCTAAAACAGCACCAGAGGCACCACGTGTGGCCACGCCTGCTTTTTGTTCAATTTTACTGTAATCGAATTCAGGGACTTCATTTGAGAAGAATTTTCTCAATTTTTTAGCCAATTCAGGGTTTTCAGCTTCCCATTTAGCTTGTTCGGCTTTCTTTTGGGCAGCTGCTTTTACCAGCTCCTCGCTACGTTTGCTATAGGCTTCCTGAACTTCGCTGAATACCTGGAATGGGTTTTCAGGGTCACCGCCAAGGTTTTTAATGGTTTTTGCAAAAGAAGCACCGGCTCCACTCAATGGTTGTCCGTGAGTTGAACACTGGCTTTCAAAGCTGCCACCATCTTCGGTTACACAACCTTTACCCATAATGGTTTCACCAATGATAAGGGTTGGTTTTTCAGTTTCTTTTTGTGCATCTTTTAATGCTTTACGAATTTCATCAGCGTTATTACCGTTAATGGTCACAACGTTCCATCCCCATGCTTCGTATTTTTTTGCTGTATCTTCAATCGTTACGGCATCAGTTTCAGTTGAAAGCTGTATGCTGTTTGAATCATAAAACATAATGAGGTTGCCCAATCCGAGGTATCCGGCCAAACGGCCCGCTCCTTGTGATATTTCTTCCTGAATACCACCATCAGAAATGAAAGTGTAAATTTTATGTGACATCCATTCCCCGAAACGTGCAGTAAGGAAACGTTCGGCTATAGCTGCACCAACAGCCATTGTATGGCCCTGTCCGAGTGGTCCTGAAGTGTTTTCGATTCCGCGCTCAACATCAACTTCGGGGTGCCCGGGGGTTACACTTCCCCATTGACGGAAGTTTGAGAGGTCTTCCATGCTGTATTTACCTAAAAATGAAAGTTGTGCATAAAGCATTGGCGACATGTGCCCGGGGTCCAGAAAGAACCTGTCACGGTTGATCCATGTCATATCACTCGGGTCGAAATTCAGGTACTCTGAATAAAGAATGTTCATGAAATCGGCACCACCCATTGCTCCTCCGGGGTGTCCGCTATTTGCTTTCTCTACCATGGCAGCCGCCAGAATACGGATGTTATCGGCAGCTTTGTTTGTTAGTGTGTTACTCATTTTTAAATGATTATTTGTTATGAATTTAGTTCTATTATAAAAGAATGTAAATGATTTAATGCCAGCAAAGATAGAACTATTCTATAATCAAAAAAAGTATTGTAGCGTTCAGAATATGCAATTAATAATCAAATAAGGTGGTCAAATTTCTAAATTCGTCATTTCATTGGTGCAAATGTAACTGTATTGAGGATATTCGTATATTGGCTGCCGGTGTTCTGTTTCCCCTATGGAGTATCCGTATAATCCTTCGTATTCCGAAACATCTTCCCCCATATTTTCCATTTGTTCAAGATACTCACTGATTGACTTAGATTCGATTATAATTACTTTTCCCATTTTATTGATAATAGGGCTGTGTGGGCGTGTTTTATCGTGGTCAAATTCAAGGATCCTCCGTCCGTAGCGGGTTATGCCAATGGTCCTGAAAGTCATGCTTTTACCTACTCCGGGCAAATTAAGTACGTTGCGGTCGGTGGCAAGGAAAGGAATATTTTCATCAGTCCTTATTTTATTGATGTTTTCAGTTATTTGTTCGGCTTTTAGGGGAAGCTTGTGTATGGTTTCACTATATTTTTCGGGTACGTTGCCTATAATTTTTTCTTCGGCTTGTTCTTGTATAGAGCGCGAATTGACGGCAAAGTTATGGTTGTTCTCCATGTAGCCTTTAACTGTAAAGGTGTAGTAGCACATTACGCCAATATCGTTTAATGCTTTTCGTAGTTTTGCCGTGTGCCCGCGGCGTGACGCAGCAGCTGTAAATACCAGTTGGTTGGTTACAATCCATCCGGCCGATTGTAAAAGTTGGATGCTTTCGTGTGCCGAAGGTGTAATTTCAAGTGGCGATTCAAAGTGGGTTTGTATAACAAACTGACTGATGCCAATTTTTGAGGCTTTCTTTTTGAAATCGGCCAGTATGTTTGCCAATTCCTGATCAATTCGTTGCGGCAGGTAAACCGGTAAACGTGTACCAAGCCTGATGCGTACAATCTCGGCATACTTTTCACCATCAGTACGTTTTTTGTTGGCTTCTTTTTTACGTTTTGCCATATCGTAAATGGAATCAAAAATTTGCTGCAACGATTTGTCAGAGCTCATAAGTGCATCGCCACCAGTTATCAAAATGTCTCGTAATTGCGAGTCGTTCTCGAAATACTTCATAAGGCGCTGAAGTTTATCGCTCCATTTTTCGTTGGGTTTTAATGTATTGAGGTTGAAGTTAAGGTGTCCACTTTGGAAATCGTACATGCGCTGGCATGATGAACACAGCCCGCCGCAAGCCCGCCCTACAGTGTCGGGGATAAGTATGGCCACTTCGGGGTAGCGGCGGTGAACATTGTGTTGCTCGGGCAGCAGCCAGCCTGCAGCATTTGGCTCGCCTGGTTTAACTACATCTTCTTTTTCCCATGCTGCAATTTTTCCAAATTCGTTTATCAATTGCTTTGAGTAGATGATATAATCGCGAATAGCCAAATCGGCACCAATAGCAAAGTAAGGTACACGTACATGAAGCAATGAGAGATAATATGGGTTTACAAAAAAAGGAATGCCGGCATCTTTGGCTTCGTATAATATTTTCATGGTGTCGGGGTCAAGTGATTCACCAAGCATTTTATTTAGCAGGCCGGGGCAGCGTACCGCAAATTTAAGGTGAAATTTTGGATCGTTCCACCAGTTTAATACGGCAAGAAATTTCTGTTCGTATGAAAGTCCGGGGTTAAATGTATATTTTGATGATTTAACTTCTTGGTTGTCAATTTGCTCAATAATAATTTTTATAATTCTGTCGCGGTTTTCTTCCCTTAGTTTTACAATTCGGGGGTCCAGTCCTGTTGGGAACCTGTCCATCCATTTTTCAATTTTCTCGCGGGTAGGAATTTCACGGGTCATTTCACCCCTGAACTGACGGAAGAGTTGCAGCATGTCCTTGAAAAAAGCGGGTTTTGCACCACCTGTTCCGTAATTAACGGCCAACCAAATCATTTTTATGGGGTTGCTTACTGCAATTTCACCGTGCAGGTTTAAATCGGGGTACTCTTTACCGGCATGGTCAATGTAATCGAGTAGGCGTATCGAAGCAATGTCTTTCCATTCAATTTTTTCTAAAACTTCTGTTCCGTAGGCATCTCCAAGATAATAACTGTATGCATTTTTATTGGCTTTTATTTCTTCGAGTACCCAGTTGCGGACACCAATAAGTGCTTCTGTTTCGTTACGCGAATTGCGCATGAATTCTTCAAGCCGCGGGTTTTCTTTTAATAGTTGTTTTAATAAGCGGTGCGATTTTACATTGATGGCTATTTTGTCGAGTTGTTGTATTTGTGTTTCGTTTTGCATGTATCTTTGGTTTCAATTAGTATAATTTTTTATGCTGTGCAGAATAAAATCGTCAAAGACTATTTAAGATACGAAAAAAACGGATAGGATACAACAAAAAACCCGACATGTGTGAACTATGCCGGGTTTTTACTTTTAATTTTATCTTAGTTATTTTAATCCTAATTTTTTAGCAATTGATTTTGGTATGGCATCCTTGTGCACCATAAAATCTATTGTTCTTAGTGCAACATAAGGTTTCGATGCATAAAAATATCCATCGTAATCGTTGTATTCGCCCCATGAATTTTTAACAATGTAATAAGGGGTCCCGTTTTGGTCGTTGGCTACACCTATTATGTGCATCCCGTGGTCATCAGTCGAAGTAAAGTTATCAAAATCTATTTGACGCATGGCCTGTGTGATTTCCTTTTCAGCTCCCGGTTCATCAAATTTGTACAACTCTTTTTGCTTTTTTGCCTCTGATAAACTTTCCCATTTCGATACTTCAGAATCGCTCATTTCGGTAATATCAGCTTTGGGAACAACAGCCACTCCATGTTTTTTCGAAGCAAAACCTTTGTCGCTCACGTCGGCGCCCCAGGCAATGCTATAGCCGTTTTCAAGTGCGTAGTCCATAATTTCCATCATCTCATTGAGCGGAACGTTGTAAATCTCGTCCCACAGCCAGTTGTCGGGTATTTCGATGATGAATTTTTCGTAAAACGGGTGGTGGGTAAATGACCCGATCTCAATATAATCATCGGGGTTTATATCCATATAGTCGTTGGCAAAAGTTAGTGGCGTGTATTCATCACCGTCATATTCAAATTTTTCGGGCAATTTACCCAAATAATTTACCAAAAGGTCGTTGAATGCTTCATGCCAAACCGGGCTTAATTTTTTATTTTTATTTTTTATTACTGATTCTACGTGGCTGTTAAGTACATCATCCATTTCGCCGTGTACAGGTTTATCTTCTTCAATAGCCAAACCCGTAAATGCCGATTGGGGAACCATGCCGTAATTTTTCATTACCCATGTTACATCGTGAAATGCGCCTCCGGGCCCAAAATTGGTTTTTCCGTGCATGCGAACGTATTTTTCGGCTTTTTTGCTGTAACAATGCCATACTACAAACATTTCAGAAAGGTCAACTTCGGGTTTGCCCATTCGCATCATTTCCGATTCGATAAATGAAAGTCCGGAATACGACCAGCATGTGCCCGAGCGATGTTGGTCTTTTATATCGGTGGCCGGTATTTCAATTACCGGGGTGAAAACATAACCGCTGTCTAAGTTTTTTTCTTCTTCTTGTGCCGATGCGAAATTAACAATGAGGGAAAACGTAAGTAATAAGCTAAAATAATATTTTACCATTATGAAATCTCTTTTATGATTATAAAAAATTTGTTTTAGCCATAAAAATAGAATTTTTGTGCGTGTAAAAAAGTGCAATTTGTCATTTATTGGCAGAATTTACCAGTTCGCTGTACCTGAAACAACTTGTCAGATGGTCATTCACCATTCCGGTAGCTTGCATGTGGGCATAAACAATGGTAGACCCCATAAAAGTAAAACCACGTTTTTTCAGGTCTTTTGATATCTCTTCAGAAAGTGGTGTTTTAGGCGGTACCTCTGCCATGGTATTAAATTGGTTTACTATGGGGCTGTGGTTTACAAACCCCCAAATGTAACGGCTGAAACTACCAAATTCATCTTTTATTTTTAAAAAAGCACGGGCATTGTTTATGGCCGATTCAATTTTTCGGTGGTTCCGGATAATGTTGGTATTATGCATGAGTTCTTCCACTTTTTTATTATCAAAAGAAGCTACTTTTTCAGCATCGAAGCCTGCAAAAGCCTCTCGGTAGCCCTCGCGGCGTTTTAAAATGGTGAGCCAGCTAAGTCCGGCCTGTGCACTTTCTAGTAACAAAAACTCAAACAATTTATGGTCGTCGTACACTGGTACGCCCCATTCAGTGTCGTGATATTCGCGGTATATTTCGGGCGATTTGCCCCAGTCGCATCTATTGCACATGTTGTTCCTTTCCTGTTAACTTTTCAAAAATGATAGTTGCCATTTTACCTGCACCCTTGGCATTGGGGTGGATGTCATCGGGAAATAAATTGGCTTCTTCGGTAAAGGGCGAATATAAATCTATACAATGAAGATTGAATTCTTTGGCAAGTTCATCAATCATGGGATTAAGTTGACCTTGGATAATGCTGTCAGAAATGCCCCAACGTGCTGAAAAAGCCGGAACTGCTTTTAGAAGTATTACTTCAGGCGACGACTTCAGTTGTTGAAATGAGTTGATGAGCGCCCTGTAGTCGTTTTTAAAATCAGCTTTATGTACCCAGTTGTGGGGTTTTGTGTCGTTAGTCCCCAGTTTAATGAGCACAACATCGGGTTGAAAAGCAAGCGCTTGTTGGTAAACCTGTTCGTTGATGTATGGCAGGTCGCCCTTCGACATTAACGTGCGGGCGCTGATACCAAAATTACGTACTTCCCATTCGTTGCCCAGCATGCGTTGCAACTGTGCCGGGTAGCTCAGGCTGTCGCGGTGTTCAATGCCATGCCCAAAAGTGATGCTGTTACCTATACAGGCAACCTTGATGGGCTTTTCGTATTCTGATTCTTTTATAAATGCTTTGTTATTGCCCGGGTTACATGAAATTGTAAAGAAGGTGAGCAAAAACAGCGATAGTAATTGTATGTGTATTTTTTTGGACATAGGATTAAATTATTGTTTCATCAAAATTAAAATAAATAGAGAAAAAAATACGGTTGTGGTAAAGGTTTTTGGGGAAAGCGGTTGGAGGCACTTGGAAGCAATGGAAAGATTGAGAGAGATTGATGAAGATTGAAACAGGTTGATGGGGGCAAGGGGATTGTGGTAAAGGATTCTTTGTGTGTAGTTGCTCCTTTCAGAATTTGTGTTTTTTTATTTTATTTGTAAAAATCAATTTTACATACCTAACCAAATTCTGATGAAAAAATATTTCTTCACGTTTATAATCGTTTTTTTATTGCTTTCCTGTGGTGCCAAACAATCTGGTGAAGTAGAAAAGAACGCTGTTAAAGTATTGTTTGAACAGTTAAAATCGGTTGACAAAAATGGTGTATTGTTCGGGCATCAGGATGACCTGGCCTATGGTGTTAACTGGGATTATGAAGAGGGACGTTCAGATACGAAAGAGGCAGCCGGCGATTACCCGGCTTTGTTTGGCTGGGAGCTTGGTGGTATAGAACTCGGGCACAAGGTAAACCTGGACAGTGTGCCTTTTGATAAAATGCGGGACTTTGTTAT
>JASMTI010000059.1:0-1200 GCA_041694375.1 Bacteroidales bacterium
TCGAACTTGAACTTTATAGCACAAACACCCTTAATTTATGGACAAACACTAATTAGTGTCTGTCCATAAAGTACCACTTGCTGCGTTACGCTTGCCGCCAAAATACTCATTTACGTGGGTAAACTGCGCTTTTGGCGGCTTCGCAAGCCCCCGATGATATCGGGGCAGGCTTTGCAATTGGCACTTTCTGAACAGACACAAGACCAAAAACAACCTTTGCTTAATTTATGGACAAGCACTAATTAGGAACTGAGGGTGAATTTAAAAATTGAATTTTAAAATTTTAGTTTCATTATTATCGGCTTTTTGCAAATTAAGGGCTTGCTGAAAAAGACAGTTAATTGCAATTTACGGGAGAAGCCGGCTTAAAGCCGGCTGGTAAGTGGTGTTTGCTGCAATTTATGAATACCCCGATAAATCGGGGTGCTATTCTCATAGATTTTTCTATATCAGAAGGATTTGTATCATATAAGATTAGCACCCTGCTTCAGCAGGGTGCTTCAAAGAGGTCGCACCCCCCTTTTCAGCCCGCTTTACCCCGTATAATAATTTTAATAAAAGCTATTGTTTGTTGGTGAGAAATAATTACACGGGGTGAAGCGGGCTTTTCTATGTGCACGGGTATTTTCCATTTTTTTCGAAACACCTTGTACTTAAACATCCTATTATCAGTGACAAGCATTTCATATTTAAAATTATATGCGTTTTTCAACAGGTTCTAAGTGCCTGTCAGCAAAAATATCCAAAAAAAAAGGCGGCCCGTTTACAGACCACCTTTTTGCAGGTTTTTAATTTTATTTTTCAGCTCAAATCAAACCGGTCAAGATTCATGACTTTGTTCCATGCGGCCACAAAATCCTGAACGAATTTTTCTTGGCCGTCCTGGCTGGCGTAAACTTCAGCCTGGGCCCTTAATTCTGAGTTGGAACCAAATATAAGGTCTACCCGTGTTCCTTTCCATTTCTGTTTACCCGATTCGCGGTCATATCCTTCAAATGTTTCTCTGGAATCATCTGTTGGTTTCCATTCGGTACCCATATCAAGCAGGTTGACGAAGAAGTCGTTTGTAAGCTTTTCCGGTTGTTTCGTGAAAACGCCGTATTCCGAGTGATCGAAGTTGGTGTTCAGGACTCGCATTCCACCAACAAGAACCGTCAATTCCGGAACCGTTAATGTCAGCAGTTGCGCCTTATCAACAAG
>JASMTI010000060.1:0-6943 GCA_041694375.1 Bacteroidales bacterium
GAAACTAATATCACTTTCTAAATACTCTTGTAATACCTTCAGTTTGAATTCATCCGGGTAATGGTTTACTTTTCTTTTCATAATCCTAAATTGTGTTTACTTTTTCTGTAAACTTATTTCAGGACAAGTCATGGAGTATTGGAATATTGTCATTCCAACTTTCCAGTTTTCCAATCATCCAACTCGCCAAGCCGACAAAAACCTACTTCGCAAGCAGTTGATAAATCTTCCCGCTAAGCTCAAAGGTTTTTTCAGCACTACCCAGCACGGGTACATTTTCTTCTTTGGCTTTGTTCAATACCTCTTCCGATGGTTCAACATCTTTTACAAAAATAATGGCTGCAAGGTCCTTCAACGATGCAATAGCCACCACGTTCAAATGGTTCTGGATGGTAACCCATACGTTACCCTCAGAAGCATTTCCCATTACATCGCTCAACAAATCAGACACATACCCGCCGGTAATTTCATTTTCCATACCGATATTGCCGGTAAAAACAGTAAGTTGAAGATTTTCAACCAATTCAGTTACTTTCATTTTTAGCTCCTATTTTAGTACAATCAGGGTCGAAGCGCTTTTCGCCCCACTTCTTTTCCATACGTTTAAAAGCCTTTTCAGGCCCTACTTTACTATCTTTTTGCCACAACTGCTGAATAAAAATGCAGTCGCTCATTTTAGCTACCCCGTTGGCCATATCCTCAGCCAGCGCCTGGCATGTTGGGGCACCACATGCCCCGCAGTCGATTCCCGGCAGGTGGCACATAATATTGCGGGCCCGCTGCATGCGTGTCATGGCTTTTTCCATATCGGGCCCAAAGCGCAATAACGGGCGGGGGATAATATCGGCGGTTGTCATCTTTTCTTTTAACACCGCATATTTACCGGGCTCCTCGGTCATGGCTTTTTTCTCGTCGCTTGGGTAACGTTTGGCGCGCCGTTTAAGCCGCTCAACCGTAAGGAACCGGTTTTGTGCCAGCAACACACCAGCCGCGCAACTACGGTCACAGGCACGCAGTTCAACATAGTCAATATTTTTAATCTCGTCGTTTTCAAGCCGCTCTAAAAACTTAATCGTATTATGGATACCATCAACTGCCATCGTCCGTGAGTTTTGCCACCATGTTTCTCCGTGGGTCAGGCTCCATTGAATCCCCTCTTTGGTAAGTTCTTTCCAAAGTTTTGTACGGTCAAACGGGGGCACATCTTCGGCCACCGACATAATTTTATTGTACATTACCGTGGGGCTGATAACCCCCGAAATCACCGATTTCTCTTCACCAACGGGTGCTTTTACGGCAGCAATTTTTGCCACGCAGGGAGTAATATAAAATAAACCAATATCGGCCGGGTCAACACCTTTTTGTACCAAACGGTCGATAACATAATGGGCAGCCAGGTCGTGTGGAGCCTTCACATGGGCAATATATTCGGTAAGCGAAGGATAATGAATTTGCATAAGCCGCACAATGGCCGGACAAAACGAAGAAATAACCGGCACATCGCTTTTATTGGCCTTCACCTCATCGCGTATCAACTCTTTTAAAACGCCAATAGGCTGTTCCACCTCAAAAGCATGGGTAAAACCAAGTTCCATAAACGAAGCGTATATTTTATCTTCGGTTACCCGCTCGGGAAATTGCCCCACGAAAACCGATGGGAACAACGCAACACGGTATTTGTATGCATGAATCAATTCCAGGTCGTCGTGGTCAATCCCAATAGCCTTTTGCGGGCACGCACGAACACACTCACCACAATCGACACAACGTTCTTCGCGAATTTGCACCTTCCCGTCTACAATCCGTATGGCTTCGGTTGGGCACACTTTTATACAGTGCGTACACCGTATGCATTTATGGTCGTCAACAATCAGCGCGTGATGAAATGTTTCGTTATCGTGCATCATACAATATTTTTTATCATTTTCAAGGTAGTGCCAGTCCCTACAACGGTATCAATATTTAGCTCATCAACATTTTTCTTAATATTGGGCAGTCCCATCCCGGCACCAAAGCCCATTTGCCTAACTTCGTCCGATGCCGTTGAGTATCCTTCCTGCATTGCCTTTTCCACATCAGGAATCCCCGGTCCCTTATCGCGGGCATAAACCAAAACCTGCCCGGGGGTTATTTGTACTTCAATTTCACCGCTCTCGGCATGGGCCACAATATTTACTTCAGCCTCGTACAAGGCCACAACTATATTTTTTATCAACCGCGTGGGTATATTAAATTGCTTCAAATATTTTTTTACCTGACTTGAAGCGTACCCTGCTTTGCTAAAATTTCCCCCTTCGATATTATAATTCAGCTTAATCATTAGTACACAGCTTTTAGTCCGGCGCTATGCAAAATACCGGCCGCATTAAACATCGACAGGGCCGTTTCCATAATCACCATATTGCTTTCTTCTGCCAGTTGTATCATTTCGGGGGTTGCCTTTTTGCCACGCACCATCAAAATTGAATGGATGTCGGCCATTTCGGCTGTCCGTATTGCTTGCAGGTTCGACATGCCGGTAATTAACAACATATTATCTGTGTCGAGGGTCAGTACATCGCTCATCAAATCGGAGCAAAAGCCCGTTTCAACATGCTTATTTTCAATCTTCCCCGCCACTACGTTAGCGTTTGTTAACCGGACAACCTCGGTCAAATTCATGTGTTTAAGTTTTTAAGTTACAGAAAATTGCTCACCTGTGCGCAAAATTAGATTATATATTGCTGCCATTCAACAGCAAACCTTTATTTTTCGGCAATCTAAATAGCAAAAAAATCCGTTCATTTGGGTGGCTGCCCGCCGCAGTGAAACAACACAAGTCCCATCAAACAATAACCCCAAAAAACATCATCCAAATCACACTGCTCATGGCGGCGGGCACCGGGCTTTCCGCTGTATCTTTTGTTCCGTAAACTCCACAAAAGGATGCCGCTCCAATCCCTGCCACGGGGGACAGTGGTTATAATAATGTACATTACCAGGAACTTATTTCTTTATTTCCTTTTATAAACATCTACACCAAAGCCTTTTTTCACTAACTTGTATTAGAGATAAAAACTTCTGACCATGAGAAAATTATCAAATATTGTTATGGTAGTTGCGGGTACACTTTTTTTTACCTGTTTATGTATCAGCTCAGAAAAATGCACCGTACACGATAATCCCATTTATGCACAGGACGAGTTGCACATACCCGGCATTTACCTTTCAACCTATTTTGAAAAATGCATAAAAGAAACCAACAATAAGTCACCATTGCATGACCAGAAATTAAAATATACATCATTGGCAATTAATGACACAACACATCACCAACCGCTCAACCAATTTGGGGGTCATTTGCCAGCATACATCAGGAAAAAGCTGGCTGCGGGCCAGCAATAAAAAAGCCATGGAAAACAATTGTTCCCCATGGCCTTCTGTTGCATCTTATTGCTTTCAAGTATAATTTATTTCTTCACTTCTTTACAGGCAGCAAAAATACCTTCAAACATTTCTTTTACGTCTTTGGATGCCACGGCCGAATATGCGATTCGAATCACATTGTTCAGGTTAATAATGCCAATGCCGTATTTCTCAATTAATAATTTACGTACTTCTTCCCCATCAATTCCATCGACAAGCTGTACGCACATAAAGTAACCCGAGTTATATGGAATTGCCGAAAAACACTCCGTAAATTTTTCATCTTTCAATGTTTCTTTTACGGCATCGTAGCGTGCTTTCATAATGTCAAATTTAGCCAGCTTCTGGTCGTAATAATCTTCATTTTCAAACGCCTGCACCAACAACGACTGTGACAAATTTGAAGCATTTGATATATTGCCCCTTACCGCACCAGCTGTTTTTGACTCAAGTGCATTGTACAACTCAGCATTGCCGTTTTTTGTTCCATAAGTCATAAAACCAACCCTGAAACCCCAAACATAATCTTCTTTGGTTGGTCCGTCAACTTTCACGGCCAGCACATTTTCGTGCAACTGGCTCAACGGAGCAAAAATACTTTCTTTGGCGATACCTTCTTCGTAAACCAATCCAAAATAAGCATCATCGGTAATGGTTACAATTTTGTTTCCTTTTTCGGCTGCTTCTTTAACGGCCTCAACAATTGCTTCCTGTTCGCTTTCGGTTGGTGTGTACCCCGATGGGTTGTTCGGGAAATTAAGGATAACAACTTTCTTGCCTACCGGTCCTTTATTCAAAGATTCTTTAAACGCATCGATATCAAAAACGCCATCTTTAAAAAGGTTGAATTTGGTGATTTTAGCACCATAAGCATTGTTTAAAATCAGGTTGTAGTTTCCCCAGAACAAACTTGGTACAATAATCTCCTCGCCATCGTTTAAAAACATGTAGCCGGCCATGCTTACACCGTGGGTTAACGCATTGGTCACCACTGGCAGGCTCACTTCAGTTTTTTTAAGCGAAGGGTTCTTTTTATACATCATTTCGCGCCACTTGGCCCTGATATCGGGACGCCCGAAACTGGGTGCATACGGAAAAGCCAATGATGGGTCGATGCCAATTTTTGATGCGATGGCATCCAATCGCATGGGACTGTTATCGTCTTCAATAGCGGCCCCTATTGTTGCATTAATTTTCGTTCCTTTGGCATCAGCTGTCTGACCAAGAATACCTTTCTTGGGGAAGAAAATGTTTTTTCCCCGTTCTGAAAGCATGTCAAAAACTGCAGGATTTTTTTGCTGAATAACCTTGTTTAATTCTTCGGCTTGCGGATTCATGTCGAATAAATTTTTGGTTTATATAATGTATCTATAGTTTGCAATATGGCTGAATCATTGACATTTTTAATTGTTTGTAGCCAAAAATGCTTAATATTGCAATTCGTGTGCAATATATCAAATAAAGAAGAGATTTTGCACACGAACCGGACACTTTGAAACAAAATTTGACGATTATTTTAAAAAATGTAAGTAAAATACGGAAAAAATGAACTGGCAAGCCATCATTGAACAATCGATAGCGATGCTACTACCCATGGCACTCGTTTTTTTATTTGTTTACTATATGTTGAAATCGTTTTTCGACCAGTTTAACCGACAGCGCAAGCAAGAATTGCGGGTTAAATTTACCGAAGAAACTTTACCCATACGCCTGCAAGCCTACGAGCGTGTTGTACTTTTCCTGGAACGTATCAAACCCGAATCGCTCGTAATGCGCCTGGCTGTAAATAACATGCAAACCATTGACCTGCAAAGGGTCATGCTTGAAAACATCAGAGAGGAATATGAACATAATTTATCGCAGCAAATATACCTTTCGCACAATGCATGGAAGATGGTAACGGCGGCCAAACAAAGCATGGTACAACTGGTAAGCACCACCGCCGACGAACATAAGCCCGGTTCGCCTTACATGGAATATGCCACTGATATACTGGATGAGTATTCATCGATTAGCGATGACCCCGTAACCATTGCCATCCAGCACGTCCAAAACGAAGCCAAAGAATTGATGTAACTTAATTTGTGCGTATTTATTAATTAAACATTCGTGAATTAGTGGCGGATAAAACATATTGCCGTAGGCATACTTTCATATTGTATCTTACCGTTTTTTTGACACGGTTCGGTTTTAACCACAGTAAAGAAAAACAGGTACAGACAAGAATGCCGTAGGCATGGTACATATAATAAATGCAAAACCACAACCATCAATACAAATTTAAAAATGATTATATGCACCGTTCCTACGGAACTCTTTTTTTGTTATTCTTATAATCATCGGGTTAAAACCCGATGCTACAATATTTTGACCGTTCCTGACGGAACCAAAAGGACAACGGGTTTCCAACCCGTTTTACGGGAAACATATTTAGTAATCAATGCTACGAATTCCTGAATTAAATAAAATGGATTCAAAGAATCCATAATTAGTTTCCATCATTTTTGTTTTATTGTATCACATTGTATTTTAGCTTATTATCAGCTATTGAATTTTACTGATTTACACTAAATCGAATAACAAGTCATTCGTAAATTCGTGGCAAAAAATCAAATCAAGAATGTAATTCCTGCACTCAATAATGTAACGGGCTACCTGTCGATTTTTTGAAGATATAGTTTTTTCAAGCCTTCCAGGTATTTCATGTCCAGCTTATCGGAATAGATACGCACAATCTCGAATACTTTCCTGTTGGTAAGGAAGTAGCCCATGGCCGCGTCAAAACGGCTTTCGAACCAGTTATTGCGTACTTTTTGTGTGATTTTCACCAGTTCATCAAATGGAATCATGTGTGGCATTTCAAGATATGCATGGTTTTTCTCGCAGCGGTCAATAAAAATACCCTCGGCCACTTTTTCAAGACAGAATACTTTTTTCAGGGTCACATGTGCATGAATATCCTGTTGCCGCAATGAAGCCCTAAGCGGTGTTATGCCATTTCGCTCAAAAGCCTCCTGAATTTCCCGTACATGGTCATAATTATTAATATGCCTCAGGCGGATGACATTGTAAAATTTATCATTGAACTTCACATAGGCTTTTGCCGCATCAAGCTCAACATCAACTTCGTTGAGCACCGACTGAAATGCCCTGGCAATATCAAAAACCGAATAAGTTTTATCAACGGCCATGTATAAATAAAGCGGATTCTCATAATCGTGCGGGTTTTCGTCGTAATAACCCGTAAAGGGCGATAACGATTCAAAAACTAAAGTGCCCGGGATGATATTCTGAGTAAGTATTGTAAAATTCTCTGATTTTTCGAGTGTTCCGTAAAACTCACATAGTTCGTTTGTTTGCATAATGTTATAAATTGGTTTATATAATCAACAATTTAATGAATTGCTATGTTTTAATCAACCCGAAAAAAAACGAACAAAAGTGAAAACAAAATGAAGCCGGCAAAGGCTTTTGAACTCTGAAAACTTTTATATATTTGCAATCGCAAAAAGGAGAGCTGCCGGAGTGGTCGAACGGG
>JASMTI010000061.1:0-8160 GCA_041694375.1 Bacteroidales bacterium
AAAAGACATGATACTTGATTAGAAAGTTCAATAAACTCCTCATAATTCTATTGCTCCATTTTTATCTGATCAGGAATGAAAAACGATCAACATTTTTTAACGCAATTCCCGTTCCCCTGGCTACTGCCCTAAGTGGGTCGTCGGCAATATGGAACGGTATATTAATTTTATCGGCCAGGCGTTTATCCAACCCCCTTAGCAATGCGCCACCACCTGCCAGGTATATACCATGGTTGACAATATCGGCATACAGCTCAGGCGGCGTTTGCTCCAACGCGCTCAATATAGCGGTTTCAATTTTCGAAACTGATTTATCCAGGCAATGTGCAATTTCCTGATATGAAACCGGAACCTCAACTGGCAATGCCGTCATTTGGTTAGGTCCCCTCACGATATAATCGGCCGGCGGATCGTCAAGCTCTGACAATGCAGCGCCAACATTCAGTTTTATTTCTTCTGCAGTGCGGTCACCCACCTTAATGTTATGTTGGTGGCGCATATATTCCATAATATCGGCTGTTAAATCATCGCCTGCTATCCGGATTGATTTGTTGGTTACTATGCCACCAAGCGATATCACGGCAATTTCGGTAGTACCACCGCCAATATCAACCACCATATTCCCTTCGGGTGCTTCAACATCAATACCAATGCCGATAGCAGCGGCCATGGGTTCGTAAATCAAATAAACCTCGCGGGCACCGGCATGCTCAGAAGAGTCGCGTACGGCACGAAGCTCAACTTCGGTACTGCCCGATGGAATACAAACCACCATTTTTAAAGCAGGTGGAAAAAGACGGTTCGAGCGGTTTATCAATTTAATCATGCCCCTGATCATCTGTTCGGCTGCATTAAAGTCGGCAATAACACCATCGCGGAGCGGACGTATTGTTTTCAGGTTTGCATGGGTTTTACCCTGCATTTGGCGTGATTTTTCACCAATGGCAACCATTTTGTCTGTTTTTAAATCGATGGTTACCATCGATGGCTCATCAACAACAATCTTATCGTTATAGATTATTATGGTATTTGCAGTTCCTAAGTCAACTGCAACCTCTTGTGTTAAAAATGAAAATAAACCCATAGTAAATTAATGTTTAAAGTGGCGTGTGCCGGTAAATACCATTGACATGTTATGATCGTTGCAATAATCTATTGAATCCTGATCGCGTATCGAACCACCGGGCTGAATCACGCAGTCGACACCCACACCGTGCGCTATTTCAACACAATCGGCAAACGGGAAAAAAGCATCAGATGACATCACTGCCCCTTTTAAATCGAAACCAAAGCTTTCAGCCTTTTCAATGGCATGTTTCAATGCATCGACCCGCGATGTTTCACCAACACCACTGGCCAGCAATTGTTTGTTTTTTGCCAACACGATTGTATTCGACTTTGATTGCTTTACAAGTTTATTTGCAAAAAGCAAGTCTTCAACCTGCGAAGCACCTGGCTGCAGGTTTGTAGCCGGTTTCAACTCGTCAGCTGATTCATTGACAAGGTCACGCTCCTGATATAGTACCCCATTCAACACACTGCGGAATTGCGCTTTTGGCATTTCAACCGGCTTCCGCAAAAGTATAATGCGGTTCTTTTTAGATTTTAAAACCGCCAGGGCTTTTTCGTGATATAAAGGCGCTATAACAACTTCGAAAAACAACTTGTTAATTTCTTCGGCAGTTTCAGCATCAATTTCTTTATTGGTAATTAAAATCCCACCAAAAGCCGAAACCGGGTCACCCGCAAGGGCAGCTTTCCAGGCATCAAGCAGTATTTCCCGCGAAGCACAACCACATGCATTATTATGCTTCAATATTGCAAAGGTTGTTTCGTCAAATTCATCAATCAAATTAATGGCTGCATCAATATCAAGAAGGTTGTTATACGATATTTCTTTACCGTGAAGTTTGTCAAAAAGCTCATCAAATTTTCCAAAGAAAACACCTTTTTGATGTGGGTTTTCGCCATAACGCAAAACGGTGCTGTTGTTATAACTTGCCCTAAAAAGGTTATCATTTCCTTTGTTGAAATAATTAAATATGGCTGTATCGTAATTTGATGAAGTTGCAAAGGCTTTTACAGCAAAAGCCTCCCTTTGTTCAATGGTCGATTCAGCATTATGGTTATCAAGTAAATCAATTAAATCATCATATTCGTTACGTGAAGGAACAATAATTACGTCTTTATAGTTTTTTGCAGCCGCCCTGATCAATGCAATACCGCCAATATCAATTTTCTCTATTATATCGGTGTGCGATGCACCTGATGCAACAGTATCTTCAAACGGGTATAAATCAACAATCACCAAATCAATTTCGGGTATCTGGTACTCTTCTAATTGCTTAACATCTCCCTCGTTGTCGCGACGTGATAATATCCCGCCAAAAACTTTGGGGTGTAAAGTTTTCACCCTTCCCCCCAAAATCGAGGGATAACTGGTCAACTCTTCCACCGGGGTAACATTCACACCAATCTCTTCAATAAACTTTTTGGTACCCCCGGTCGAATAAATTTTCACACCGGCCTTTTCTAATTTTGTAACAATTTCATCGACCCTCTCCTTATGGAACACCGACACTAAAGCCGACTTAATTTTCTTATTATTAGCCATTTAAATTATAATTTTCAATTTTTTTGTCAAAAATACGATAAAAATCAACCTTCTGGAATACAACAGGAGAAAATTTGCCTGAAAGTACCAATGATTTTGGTAAGATTCAAATATGCAATCATAAAAATCATTAAATAAGCGCACTAAACCATTCCAACACTAATTAAAAAACTGTATATCAGAACAGGAACTGGCCGATAACCATGTAAATTAAAAGTCCCATTATGTCATTTAATGTTGTTATAAAAGGGCCGGTTGCCAAAGCAGGGTCAATTTTAAGCTTATCAAGAATAAGCGGAATAAAGGTACCAAATAATGAGGCAAAAATAACAACTATAAACAATGATGTACTCACTGTAAAGGCAAGTGAACGTCCTGAGCCACCAATATCAAAAATCAGGTTGAAAATCAAAATGAGCCCGGCCAGGACAAAAGCCACAATCAAAGCGACACCCAATTCTTTTAAAAGTTTACGCCCAATACTATGAAAATTACTACCGCCGCTGGCAATACTTTGCACCACAATTGACGAAGATTGCACCCCAACATTACCGGCCATCGCACCAATCAGGGGGATAAAGAAAACCATATTGGGGATGTGCTCCAGCGCCTTTTCGTTACCGGAAATGACAAAAGCACCGAAAATCCCCCCCAAAAGCCCAATGAGCAACCATGGCAACCTCACCCTGGTAATATTAAAAACACTGTCTGAAGGCTCAACATCGCCGGTAATACCCGATACCAGTTGATAATCCTTTTCGGCTTCTTCACGGATTATATCTACTACATCGTCAATCGTAATACGGCCTTTCAAGTGCCCGCTGTAATCAACAACCGGCAAAGCAACAAGGTCGTACTTCTCCATTTTCTGGGCCACTTCTTCACGGTCGGCATCAATCAACGAAGAGATAACATCTTTTTGATATATTTTTGATATGTTGGTCTGGGTGGGGTACTGAATAAGCTTTTTAAGTGACAAAACCCCTTTTAGGTGATTGTCATTGTCTACAACATAAACGTAATATATTTCGTCAATGTCCTCCGACTGCCTGCCAATCTCCTTGAGGCATTTCTGCACATTCCAGTTTTCATTAACGGCAACCAGCTCGGCAGCCATTATACCACCGGCCGAATCTTCATCGTAACTAAGCAGCTCTGTAATTTCACCGGCATGTTCCTGGTTATCGATAAAAGCAATTACCTCTTCACGCTTTTCATCTGGAAGTTCACCGATAACATCGGCAGCATCATCTGAGTCCATAAACTCGATATACTGCCTGGCAATTACTTCTGATGGCAACTCAGCCAAAAACTTACGGCGGTCTTCTTCATTAATCTCAAGCAAAACATCAGAAGCAACATCCCCTTCAACAAGCAAATAAATACTTTTTGCCTCCTCCATGGTAAGCACCTCCATCACATCGGCAATATCGGCCGGATGGAGTTCTGCCAGCAACTTTCTTAATTGTTGCTTGTCATCTGCTTCGATGAGTGCTTTCAGATAGTCTATATATTCCCTTGTAATTTCAAATTGCATAAATCATTCGTTTAAAGCACGTTCAACCACATTCGTTAATTCAACAAAATCATCGATAGAAAGTTGTTCAGGCCGCTTTTCTAAAAACGGGTGCGAAAACCCAATCTCTTTCATTAGTGGTTTTAAGCTGTTTCGAATCATTTTACGACGTTGGTTAAACAATGTTTTCACAACTCTTTTAAAAAGAACTTCGTCACACCCCAGCTTTTCCTGCTCTTTACGGGCCAACCTGACAACTGCCGACTTTACCCTGGGTGGTGGTTTGAAAACATGTTCGTGAACAGTAAACAAATACTCAACAGAATAATATGCCTGAATTAAGACACTAAGCACCCCAAAAGTTTTTGACCCGGGTTTTGCAGCCATACGCTCAGCTACTTCTTTTTGGATCATTCCCACAACTTCCGGAATATGTGCCTTATTATCTATAACTTTAAAAAATATCTGTGATGAAATATTATACGGGAAATTACCAATAACTGTAAATTCTTCACCGGGGAAAAAAGATAAAAGATCAGCTTTTAAAAAATCGGCGTCATAAATATGTTTTGCAAAATCGGGATATTTTTCTTTAAGGTAAGTAACTGAATCAGCATCAACGTCTAATGCAACAATATTTAACCGGTCATCTTTAAAAAGAAAATGCGTCAACACCCCCATCCCCGGTCCTACCTCTAAAACATTGGTGATTCCGGATGAAAGGCTTCCAACAATTTTACGGGCGATATTTTGGTCCGCAAGAAAGTGCTGGCCTAAATGTTTTTTGGCCTTTACAACTGTCATAAGGGTCTGTGTCGCTCATTTCTTATTAAAATTACTATTTTAGCGAAAATAAAAATTATACCCCCCGAAAAGGGAAAATATTTTTAATAACATAAATGATTTTTATACATCTAACAATTTCGGGTGTTAATATTTAAATAGTTGAAACAAATGTTTAATTTTGCGTACTGCAAATTTAACAAAGCATCTTATAATCTTTGACGTTTTGAAAAAAAAGATTTTTAATATTTTAAAATATATAACATTCACAGCACTTGGTGTAGGGATGTTTTGGCTGGTATACCGCGATCAGGACTTTTCTGAAATTTGGCATACACTTTCACATGAGGTAAATTACACATGGGTTATTATTTCCCTTATTTTTGGGTTACTTAGTCACGTCAGCCGTACATTACGCTGGAAAATTGCGCTTGAGCCCTTAGGTGAAAAGCCCAAAACCTCAAATGCATTTATAGCTGTTATGTCGAGTTACTTTATGAATTTGCTTTTACCGAGAATGGGCGAGTTTGCACGTTGTGCCCTGATGACCAAATATGAGAAAATTCCATTTTCGAAACTTTTTGGAACAGTTGTTACCGAACGCATTATCGACATGGTCATGTTGGTTATTATGTTTGTATTTATCATCATACTTGAATTTGATAAAATTATCAGCTTTGGTAATGAGAATCCTTTGGTGGTTGAAAACCTCAAAAACATAATACAATCACCATTGCTTTGGGGGGTGATAGTCATCTTGGCACTTGCATTTATATTCTATGTGAGATTAGGGAAGAAATCGGGTAAAAAGAACAAAATACTGGCTGTTATCAGCGATTTCGGGCTGGGGATTAAGTCAATCCTGTCAATGCGCCGTTACAAGGCATACATCGCCCACACTGTTTTCATATGGCTCATGTATTACTTGATGCTTTACACGGTATTTTTTAGTTTAGACTTCACCAGCCACCTTTCACCACTTGCCGGGCTGCTTACTTTTGTATTTGCAAGTTTTGGTATGGTAGCCCCTGTGCAAGGCGGAATTGGCGCCTGGCACTTTATGGCTGAAAAAGCACTGGGCCTTTACGGTATTGAAAGTGCCAACGGAAAGATTTTTGCTTTATTGGCCCATTCAAGCATGAACCTCATGGTTATCGTATTCGGGGCAATATGCCTTATTTTAATTCCGGTTATCAACCGAAATTACACGCCTGTTAGAAACAATGAACCAAGCTCATAAAAAGAAACCTCCTTGAACACTGAATATTTTATAGCAAAAAGAGTTTTCTCTCAAAACGAAAAACGAAAAGGTATCTCGAACAGGATTGTTTCGATTGCAGTAGCCAGTATCTCCCTGGGCTTAACAGTTATGATTATCTCGGTTGCTGTTTTACTGGGCTTTAAAAACGAAATACGAAATAAAGTTGTTGGTTTTGGTTCTCATCTACAAATTGTCAACTTCGACTCAAACCTTTCGTTTGAAACCAATCCCGTGACAATTGACTCACAAATCATCGGCCAGTTGCTAAACATCCCTCATGTCAACCATTTACAACAATTTGCCACGAAACCCGGGATTGTTAAAACCGAGGAAGCAATTCACGGGATTGTCCTAAAAGGTGTTGGATTAAAGTATGACTTATCATTCCTGAAAAACAACATAGTTAAAGGCACGTTACCCGAATTTAAAGAAGGTAAAAATAATACCGGCGTACTCGTATCTGAAGAAATTGGCAACCTTTTGAAACTTAACGTAGGTGATAAACTTTACTGTTACTTTTACAACGAAGGTGACAACACCCCACGTGCCAGACGTTTTTTTATTTCTGGTTTTTACAACACCAGCATGTCAGAATTTGACAATCTTTATATCATTGGCGATATAAGTCAAGTACAATCATTATATGGCTGGCACCAATCCGAAATAAGCGGATACGAAATTAATATTGATGATTTTGATGCCCTTGAGCAGGTTTATTACCAGGCCAGGGAAATAACCATGAACATGGCTACTGAAAACTCGATGCTCAGGGTTTACACGATCAAACAAAAATACTCGATGGTATTCGACTGGTTATCGGTCCTCGATTTGAATGTATGGGTTTTGTTGATATTGATGATTACTGTTGCAGGAATTAACATGATATCAGGGTTACTGATTATCATTATTGAACGTAGCCGGATGATTGGAATCCTCAAGGCACTGGGATATCCTAATGTTAAAGTGCGGAAAATATTTTTATACCTGACGGGTTTACTATCTTTACGTGGCTTATTATGGGGCAATATTGTTGGAATCGGGCTTTGTTTCATTCAGTACGCAACTGGTATTTTAAAACTCGACCCGGCATCATATTATATCGATACGGTACCCATCTTTTTTAACTTCCCGTACATTTTTCTACTAAACGCCGGCACTATTGTTGCAATATTATTGATAGTTTTACTACCTTCAATGTTCATTTCAAAAATATCTCCTGTCGATGCAATATCAATTGAATAACCTTCTATCGTAATAAATTGTGATTAACTTTGATAAAATAACGGTTCAGGACATCCAAAATGCCCTAAAGCAAGAACTTCCAGGCGCGGAGGCACATTCGATAATGGCTCCCACGGGACGTCAATTGGAGGCTCCTAAAAATATTAAGCCCCAACAAAGTGCTATACTTATTCCGTTGTTTTATCATTCAAATAAATTACACACCTGCCTTACAAGGCGCAACCATCAACTTAAAAAACATCCAGGGCAAATTAGTTTTCCGGGCGGAAGGTATGAGTTATACGACAGCAACACCCAGGCAACAGCTTTACGTGAAACACATGAAGAAATTGGCATTAAGCCCGAAAATGTAAGAATATTAGGCAAACTAAGTAACCTGTATATCCCGGTAAGCAACTTTATGATTACCCCTTACATCGGACTTATTGAAAGGGATGTAATTTTTAAAATTGACAAGAATGAAGTAAGTGAAGTTATTCAGGTTGCCTTGAGCGAATTGTTACATCAGGGCACCCATACACATCAACCTGTTGAAATAGCAGGAGAAGACGTAAATGTCCCCTGCTATATCATTAACGGCAATGTAATATGGGGTGCTACCTCAATGATTCTTGCAGAACTGGAAGCGATACTAAAGAAACATTGTTCTCGTCGGGCAAAACATTGAGGTAATGATCGTAACGATCGAGTACCTTTATCACATAATTATAAGGCTCTTTTCCCCTGCAATAACCATAACGGACC
>JASMTI010000062.1:0-1173 GCA_041694375.1 Bacteroidales bacterium
TCGGTATTATACCGTTCTTCAGAAAGAGAAAGGATATAAACAGTAGCCAAATCGCCAAGCGGGTTCATTCCGGATGATTCCTGTATTTGATAAACAATTTGATCGGTACCTTCAAATCCAGGCTCCGGTAAGTAAAAAAATGATCCATCGCGGTTCACACTAAAACTATCGGCATGATAAGGCCCTTCAACGGTTTCACGTATCAAGGATATGGCATCGCCGTCAGGATCGTAATCATTATCAAGGATATTGCCTTCAATGGCCTTCTCCACAGCAAAATAGGCATCATCGCCGGCAACCGGATGATGATGTTCTTGTGCTATTTTATGTATTTCAATTATAACCTCTGCCGTATTGCACCCTTCTGTTGTACCATTATCACATGCCTGGTATACAAACCTGTCAGTTCCTGTAGCATTAGGCTTAGGCACATAAGTAATGTTACCTTTCCCATCGGAATGCACCAGCTCACCCTTTGCAGGGTCAACAATTATATCTTCAACGGTAACAACACCCCCATCGGGATCGTAATCATTGGCTAAAATATTTGTGCGGATGGTATCCCCGATATTGGCAAATATATGATCGGGATTAACCACCGGAGGTGTATTGTTTTCTTCAATATCAACTACTTCGATATGCACCGTGGCTTCTTTACACATATTAACAGGTTGGTTGTCGTCGCAACCTTCATATGTAAAGTAGGTATATCCTACAAAATCATCCGGGGCAACAAAAACAAACGAACCATCTTCTCCAATTACATCTGCATCGTTGGTTGATTTCAAAATACCGGAATTTGCCGGATCGGTAAGCAAATATCCAGCATCAACGGCCGGTCCTTCGGCCATGGTTGTATAATATATACTATCGCCATCCGGGTCGAAATCATTGGTTGATACATTGCCAACAAAAGTTTCGCCCCTAACCACATTTATAATGTCATTAACCAGGTACAGGCTGTTCTCCTCAACAGTTATCTCATCAAAATCAACACACCCATGTTGGTCTGTAACCACTAAGCGATAAACACCTGTTTCTGTAATTACAGGCTTTAACAGATAAAACTCACCTTCGAGACTTATTTGATAGAACTAAATTTCAAAATGACAAAGAACGTTTTAGGCTTGATGAGCCAAATTTGTTTAATTTTTAATAACGTCCCAATTTTAA
>JASMTI010000063.1:0-3885 GCA_041694375.1 Bacteroidales bacterium
AATGATGTAATAACCGTAACAGATGCCATTGATTTGATAAAATTTCTACGGGAATGTAATTTTGTCATGATTTTTAATATTAATGGCTGCTTTAATTTACCTTCAATTTTTCACCAGCTTGTTTCACAATACTCCGGTACCACTCTTCGGGGTACCCGGGCTGATTGGGGCTTGCAGGCATACCGTCCTCTGTACGTAAAAATTCACCGTCTTTTTCTTTCATGATGTTGCCGTCTTTGTACTTCACCAATAAATACTGCCCCAGCTCTTTCCAGCGGTCAACTGTATTGGCTGTGGTATTGCCAACATAAGTTGTTAAAAAATCACGTGCGGCTTCTTTGGCACCGTTTTCCCATAACGACAATGCAGCAGCATCAATTGCAGGAACCATCTTTACAAATTCATCTTCAAGTTCACTTTGCACTTTAACCACATCTTCAATCATTAAGTCGTAACGCAAGTATGTTAAATTCGTAACCAGGTTAAAAGTCCAGAATGCCGATGTTTCAGAGTAAGTCAACAAATCGCCATTGCCCACTGCAAATTCTTCGGGCACTTCGGTTATACCACAATAAACAGGCACGTAACAAGTGCTGTAAGTATCATCAACACCGAACCAAAGAATCCCGCCAATTGGCGAAGGCAAATCACTGCGGCTTTGCGATACAAATGAAAAACCGGTTTGCTGGGTTGATATGGCACGCTCGTTACAATACTGCACTGAATCAACCTCCCATGTAAGCGGACGCCAGCGGTATGGCAGTCCATGAGGCCCTGCACCAATATCGGCTGTCATGTCCATCGGGGTGCCTTCAAAGTGGTCGCGCATCATGCCCATTACATCCTGAACCGATAATTTTTCATCGGGTTTTATCCACAAAGGCATACGGTTCGATGCAAACCCATGTTTGCCATGTTCAATATTGCCCATTACATAATCAGTGTGTTTTTCCATATTCGATGCCACTTTGTTGAACCCCGCCCACACGCGTGCTTCACAAAAGCGGGCACCACCAAAATCTACAGGTGCATAAACATCAGAAAAACTGAAATCTTTATTCAATCCGTTGAACCATCCTTTTTCGTGTGCAAACGAAATTACATCCTTCGAATATATACAGTTTTCAGAGTCGTTTAACGGAAAAGTTGTGATACGGGCCTGGTTCGCATGCCCCGAAATGTATCCGTCGGGTATTTTACGGGCTACCCAAACTGCTCCTTTATATCCCTCACCTTTTCCAATCATTTCCAATATCCAAACCTCTTCCTGATCAGCTATCGAAAAAGATTCACCCGAACTATAGTAGCCATATTTCTCTACAAGCCCGGTCATTACCTCAATAGCTTCGCGTGCAGTTTTTGCACGCTGCAAGGTTACATAAATAAGGCTCCCATAATCCATTATAGCGCCCGACTGGCTTTTCAATTCTTTCCTGCCGCCAAAAGTTGTTTCACCAATTGCCAGCTGGTGCTCATTCATATTACCAACCACGCTGTATGTATGGGGTACCTGTTCAATTTGCCCAAGATATTTTCCGGTATCCCATTCGTAAATATCAAGCATGGCACCATCTGGATGGTCGGCTGCCGGTGTGTAGTATAGTTCACCATACAACACATGCGAATCGGCCGCATAGGTTATCATCGTTGACCCATCAGTTGAAGCACCTTTTGTAACCAAAAAATTAGTACATGCCATTGAATAATAAGCTGCCAGCATTATAACAGCTGTAATAAAAGTTCTCCTCATAATCAAAATATTTGTCGTGTAATTAATTTTCAAAAATAAACACTTGCCCTAAGCTTAAGTTTAAAAGATGTAAAAATAATACTTCGTAAATAAAAAAAAATGATTTCTTACAACACAATAAATAATACCGATTGATAATTTCATTATTAATATCACACTAAAAACATTTACGACACATACCATACAACATGAGAATTTATAGATATAGTGAAAAACATTTTTTATACTTTAAGCCAATATTTCTAACTATTAACAATTATATCAATGACCAGAAAACAACATGTAATATTTAACAAAAAGACGATGAAAAAGCACCTGGGGATGGGATTAGCCCTGTTGCTTGCAATCGTAATATCATCATGCAACAACAAAGAAGACAACAGTATTTCATCGGATTATCGTTACAAGCAAAAGTACGAACCAATTATTGACAGCCTTATTAATGAAATGACATTAGAAGAAAAAGTCGGGATGCTGCATGGCACCGGGATGTTTGTGTCGGGAGGGGTTGAACGCCTCGGGATCCCCGAATTTCACTACACTGACGGCCCTAACGGGGTACGCGAAGAATTAGAGCGCCATTCGTGGAACCCATTAAACCTGGGGACCGATTCTGCTACATTTTTCCCTACCGGCTCGGCGCTTTCAGCCACCTGGAACAAAGATTTAGCATACGAATATGGCAAAGCACTTGGTTTAGAAACACGTGCCAGGGGGAAAGATATGATATTGGGGCCAGCGGTAAACATTATGCGTACCCCAATTGGCGGCCGCACGTTCGAATACTTTTCAGAAGACCCTTACCTAAACTCACGTATTACTGTAAATTATACTAAAGGGGTACAAAACCAAGATGTTGCCGTTTGCGTGAAACACTATGCCGCAAACAACCAGGAATACCAACGTGGCAGCATTAGTGTTGAAGTAAATGAGCGTGCCTTACGCGAAATTTACCTCCCTGCATACCGCTCCGCTGTTGAAGAAGCTGACGCTATGGGCATTATGGGTGCATATAACCGTTTCAGGGGTGAATATCTATGTCAAAATCCTTATTTAAACAATAAAATACTAAAGGGCGAATTCGGCTTTAAAGGGATGATAGTATCCGATTGGGGCGCAACCCACAACACGGTTACGGCCGCCATGGGCGGTCTTGATGTTGAAATGGGGACTTATGCCCCAAACCAAAATTACGATAAAAATTTCTTTGAGCACCCGCTTCGCGACTCGGTGCTGGCCGGTGTTGTACCAATGGAAGTTGTTGACGATAAGGTACGACGGATTTTACGGGTCACTTACAACCTCAACAAAATGGAAAAAGGCCGCGAAGAAGGTGAACTTGTTTCCACCCAAACCACAAAAACTGCTTACGATGTAGCCTCCGAATCAATTGTATTAATGAAAAACGATGGCGATTTGCTGCCCCTTAATGCCGGCAACTTAAACAGCATAGCAGTTATCGGTTTTAATGCCGACCGCTCACAAGCCAAAGGCGGATTTACAGCCGGGGTAAAACCCAAATACGAAGTTACGCCATTGCAAGGATTGCGCGATAAACTTGATGGAAAAGTAACCATCAATTACGCACAAGGATATATTCAGAAATTTGAAGAAGAAGGCAACTGGCGCACACCTGCCATAAACACCCACGACCCCGAATTAGTTGCCGCTGCAGTTGAAGCTGCAAAAAAATCGGATGTTGCCATTATTTTTGGGGGCAATACCCGAGAAATAGAAACCGAAACCACAGACAGGAAGTCGCTTGATTTACCATTCGGACAAGACAAACTTATCAAAGCCGTAACAGCAGCAAACCCCAAAACCGTTGTGGTTATTATTGCCGGGGGTGCTGTAAACTTACATGTAGCCAATAAAGTTGCGCCTTCAATATTGTATGGCTGGTTTAACGGTTCAGAAGCCGGAAACGCTATTGCCGATGTGTTATTTGGCGATGTTAACCCTTCGGGCAAACTCCCTTTCACCATTCCTGAAAATTTAAGCGACGTAGGTGCACATTCGTACGATTCACTTTCGTATCCGGGCTTAGATGGCCGGGTGGTGTACAAGGAAGGAATATTGGTAGGTTACCGTTGGTTTGAAAAACAAAACATAAAACCAGCTTACCCATTTGGGCA
>JASMTI010000064.1:0-1011 GCA_041694375.1 Bacteroidales bacterium
TGTAAGATGATTGTTACAACTTTAATCTACCTCATTTTAACAGCCAAACCCATTTTGATGCAAATAATTGTTTTGCAGCGTATTGCAAAAGTTTAACGGGTTGTTGATTAAAAGTAGATGCAATTGCCAATAGTCCGTTAAGCTTTTACAAACAATTTAAAATCAATTGTTTATATTTAAAAGTTTTTATGATTTAAAATACAAATTATTTGTGCCATAAGATTCATCTTGTATCTTAAATCTAATAATCTAATAATTTTTCAGTTAATGGATATCCATTTTTTTAAATATCAGGGCACCGGAAATGATTTTGTGCTGATAGACAATCGTGACGGTAAATTCAACAGCGAGGATGCTAAGTTGATCGGTGCGATATGCCACAGGCGTTTTGGCGTAGGTGCCGACGGCTTGATGCTACTTGAACGGTCGGACAAGTCTGCTTTCAATATGCGTTATTTTAATAGTGACGGGAAAGAATCGACTATGTGTGGAAACGGAGGTCGGTGCATCGCTGCATTTGCAGTTGACATTGGAGTTGCCCCGAAAGGAGAATACTTCACTTTTTCAGCCGTAGACGGTGATCACGAAGCTTTGGTTGATGGAAACATGGTAAGTCTGAAGATGATTGATGTTGAAGGGTTCGAGGAAAGTGTTGATGGTTTGTTTCTGGATACAGGCTCGCCTCATTTTGTAATATTTGTTGACGATCCATTTTCGGTTGATGTTTTTAAAGAAGGTCGGTTTTGGAGAAATCATGAACGTTTTTCACCAGGAGGGACAAATGTAAACTTTGTTGGCCCTGTTAAGAATGGCGAAGTGGATATGCGTACCTTTGAGCGGGGCGTAGAGGATGAAACATGGTCGTGTGGAACCGGCGCGGTGGCTTCAGCAATTGCAACGCATATTCATAATAAAAGCGGAACCAATTTTGTTATGAAAGTTCCTGGCGGACATCTGAATGTAAGTTTTGTTCCCAAAGAAAGCAACCGGTTTGAGAATATCTGGCTGAAA
>JASMTI010000065.1:0-27080 GCA_041694375.1 Bacteroidales bacterium
AAACGAGTATTGATTATAAGCATTGTTGCATTTTTATTTGCTATAAACACACAAGCAAAAAACATTGTAAAAGAAACCAACACCTTCACCATCATCACTAACGAAGATGTTCAGCCAGCAGGAGAAGCAGTAAACAGCTGGGTGATCAATTATGGTGAAAACAACAAACAAATTAAAGTATTTAAAAACACAACACGCAAAGGCGAAGAGTACATTGTCCGCAATGCAAGTTTTGAAGTAAGGTACATCAACAACGACAAGGGATTTGGGGTTAAGTGGATAAGTAATAATCAATCTGAAGTACCTTACGAAATCACAAAAGCGGTTATCAACCAAGCCGAAATGAAAAATCAATCATTACTTTCTCCCAAACAATTAAGTGAAGAAAAAGCACTTGATTATATTGCATCGTTTGTACCGTTTTTATTAAACGAAAATTACAAACACATTTTAAATTAGGGATTAATAAATACAGATAGGAAAGCAATTTTCTCATCAACCCCGCCTCAACAAGGCGGGGTTTTTTGTTATACCATTTATAAAAAGAATATGCTGTTTTAAATTCTTTTTATAAATGGTGTAATACCGATACATAAAAACAAAGTCATTTTTGAGTTTATGAAAAAATGTCTCATTTTTTTAGTAATCGGTATGTTTTGAACAATTATCATTCTTCCCCGTTTACATATTGATTACTTAACACAAATAATTATTTTAAACACTTAAAAACATAATACAATGAACAAGACAGGACATTTTATTAGTGGATTATTATTTGGTGCGGCAACAGGTGCAGCACTTGGTTTATTATACGCACCACAATCAGGTGAAAAAACCCGAAAGCAAATCAGGGTGAAAATTAAAGAAATGGAAAAAGAACTTGAAAAGCAGCGCGAGCTACTTAAAGAAAAGGGTGTTGAGATGAAAGATGAAGTTAAAGCCCGAATAAAAGAAGTTGAAGAGCGCATCGAAAAGCTAAAAGAGCAATACAAAAATGCTCCTGAAAAAGCTTAATAATCATCTAAACAAATAATCATGCAAGAAAAAATCACCCGTGAAATGGGCGATTTGAAAAAAGAGTTCGAAGATTACACTAAAACACAAATTGATATAACAAAACTCCACCTGACTGGAGAGTTGTCGCGTTTTCTTTCGGGCTTTTTGTTCAAGTCGGCCATGCTATATTTATTTATTTTTGTTTTGCTGTTTTTATCAATGGCAGCAGCCGTTTTTATTGGACAACTACTTGATTCATATGTTTACGGTTTTGCCATCATGGGAGGGTTTTATCTCATCGTTGCACTTTTAGTCTGGGCATTGCGTAAACCTTTATTCGAAAGGCCATCAATAAAACGGTTCTTGCATTTAATGTACCCTAAATCTCTTAACCATGAAGAATAAACCGGCTAAATACAGTCATATAAAATCATACAACGATATTCAGGCCGAACTGACCCATCTTGGGTACAAGTCGCGCATACACAAAAAAGAAATTGAAATCAAGAGCCTTCAAATAGGACATGATTTACACCCTGTGCGGCTTATCCCTTCACTCCTATCTGACTGGGCCAGGCCCATGATGTTCGAGATGCGGGACAGGATGCTCGATTTAGCACTGATCATGTTAAATCCACGAAAATACGGATCAAAAAAATAAATATTTAAGGGGCTAGGCTTTCGAAGCCAATGCCCCTTTTATTTTTCCTTCAACTTCATCGCGTTTTTGCTTAAACCCCTCAACAAGTTCGGTAAAAACTTCATTGACCGATGATATTTTCGATGCCTTGAAAGCATTACTTCCGGCAAAAGAAAAACCAGATTTCATATTTCCCTTTGCAGCATTATAAAGTGCGGTCATTATACAATACGGGCTTTTGCTTATATCACAACTTTTTATACAGTGGAACGGGCATTTCTTAGGTACCTTGAGCCCTTGTTTTACTTTATTGATAAACGAACCACCAAAAGCACGCCCCGGCATACCTACCGGACTCTGGATAATCTCAATTTCTGACTCTCCGCCTTTTATATATTGTTGCTTGAAAGTATCTGAAGCATCACACTCATTGGTTGTTACAAAACGGCTTCCCAATTGAACCCCCTTTGCCCCTTTACTCATAATCTCGTAGATATCAGCTCCATCGTATAAACCCCCTGCTGCAATAACCGGGATCTCTTTGCCGTATTTTTCTTCAAACACGCGTACTTCATTCACAACATCAGGTAAAATGTGTTCAAGCGAATAATTTTCATTATCGATCTGGTCACGTTTAAAACCCAGGTGCCCCCCGGCTTTTGGACCTTCTACCACAAAAGCATCGGGCAGGTAATCAAAAGAAGCTTTCCACTTTGTACAAATCAACCTTGCTGCTTTACCCGACGACACAATTGGCACCAGTTTGGTTACACTGTCGGGCTTTAAAAACGACGGCAAACTAAGGGGTAGGCCCGCACCGGCAAATATAATGTCGGCTTTCTCGGCAATGGTCGTACGAACCATGTCCTCAAAATTGGTCAACGCACCCATAATGTTCACGCCAATTACCCCGCGGGTTTTCGCCCGTGCCTTTTGTATCTCTTCCTTCAAACCATCGATGCTGGCCTGTATATAATCTTTCGATTTTTGTTTGTAAAGCAATCCAAGTCCTGCGCACGAAATAACACCTACTCCTCCTTCATTTGCCACGGCAGCTGCCAGTCCCGACAGCGATATGCCTACGCCCATTCCGCCCTGTATTATCGGTACCGGAATGTTCAATCCTCCTAGGTTCAATCCCCTCATATCATTCAATTCTAATTATTATAAACATCAAAATTACTACTAATAAAATTCATCATACTATCGCGCGTGTTAAAATATCTTCACACTTCACTATTTATAATGAATACATGCATAAAAATGCAACTTTCGGAAAATAAGCGACTTATAATTTCAAATGTTCGAATATTTGGTTGGCGAAAAGTTGATTTATCATGAAGTTTGATCCCTTCTGTTTCATATCCAATAGAAAAGAAGAAACGCTACTATTTTCACAATATTGATTTTATTGTTCACAAACATGTTTAATGAAATCGGATAACAATGCCGTTTAGGCATGATAACATCTTGTAGCCTATGGTTTCAACCATGGGAAAACGTAAACAACATGCAATGGAATGCCATAGGCATGGTACATTTAATTTTTTTTTTCAAATATGAATGCTCAAATATAAAATAAGAATCTACAACAAAGTTTTAATTTAATCAATTAACCCTATTTCGCGCAGTTCCATTAATTCATTTGCTGAAATATAAAGAGGATCAAAATGGTTGTTCTTTTTAAGCCTTTCAAAAATATCTATTGCTTTATTTTTTACTTCTTTTCTTACTGTTTTTTCGTCAATTTCTTTTAACGATGTTTCAAAATTATCCCACCCATCAAAAAATAGTTTAAACTGATTCATAATTTGTAAATTATATTCTTTTTTTAATGGATGTTCAACATCAACATACAAGAAAAATTTAATCATTTTTTTTGGATTATTGATAAAGTATTCTTTAAAATGATTTTTACATACATTAATCATTGAAACTGGTCTATCACTGTCATTATATTTTGAAGCTAAACCAGCCAGATGAAAAAGCTCCTGCATATTTATACCCCCCTTACTAATAAAATCTTCAATTTTTCTCTTTATAATTTCATCATAAACACTTTCCTGAATAATAGGAGTTTCTCTGTTTATTCCACTATAGTCTTTTTGAACTTTCCCTAAAAAATTAAAAACACCTTCACCCAAAGGCTCTTCAATCA
The DNA here is from genome assembly GCA_041694375.1 of Bacteroidales bacterium. Taxonomy (GTDB): domain Bacteria; phylum Bacteroidota; class Bacteroidia; order Bacteroidales; family Prolixibacteraceae; genus Roseimarinus. The sequence continues at coordinate 3,795 of JASMTI010000065.1, forward strand.
ATATGTCCTTTAATTCTTCTTCAATATTATCTTTTTGGTATTCTTTCACTGCAATTGCGGCCTGTGTTTTTATAATTGAATCGTCGCCACTTGTTTCAGGGTATTGCAACATAATACGAAGCAAATTTAAAAAGTCGTTTTTTGATATAAACCGGGTACAAGACTTCAGATAAAAGATAATATCGTCACGCTTCTCATTATCGCTATAATAATCGGCAATTAATTGTTTTAACTCCTCATAATTCTCATCACTCCGTAAATCAACAATTTTACTTTGAGAAATATTACCTGCCAGGTCATTCATAAAATATAGTTCATATCCTAGCGCTCTCTGAACACTAAAATCCATGGTTTTATCTGTGCCATTTTTATCGCCAAATAAGTTTTGTAAAACCTTAAAAGTTTGTTTTTTCCCATAATCGGTTAACAAATCAACATCAGGAAAATCTTTGGCTGCATTAAATACAAGTGAAACTATATTTTCATTTGCCTTCAAAAACTCTGGGTCAAAGTATTTGATTTTGGTATAAACATTTCCATACTTTAAACGTAAAATTTCAAGTTCAAGGAAATCAGCAAATATTACATCCGAACAAACCAAAGGATAAGTAATCCGTATCCCATTCATCAGTTTTATTACATCTCTTTCTGAAGTTAAAATATCGACACCTTTTATTTTATTGTAAATAATATCATATAAATCTTCTTCTGCATTATGAGAATATTTATCTTCAACCTTCTTTAAGCGTACATTGTACTTCCCAAAAATATCCTTATTAAAGAAATCAAGCATTTTACTGTAAAGCGATTTCTTAATTTTGTTTGTTGGAATTTTACTCAAGGCATATTCAACCTGGAAGAATTTTGAAAGATACTCTTGAGGATCATTAATATCTGGCTTCATTATTCTCAACAGATAGTCTTTGTCGTATGCTAAGACAAATACTACATTGGGTAAATTCCCGATGTTGCGAATAATTGTTAGCACCTCATATACTTCGCTACAACTCAGCCTGTCAATATCATCAATGAAAACAACAATTCTTTTATTCGAGCTTTCAATTAATCTTCCTACGTTGTCTTTTATTTTCTCCAAATTTTGGGACGACTGAAAAGCTTCTGTTACTAACCCCCATAAGTTTCCATTATTTTCAAAAAGCCGCCCAATGTATCGGTTGATATATTTTAAATTTCCAAAAGAATTTTGACTCATTTTTATCTCTAATTCCTCCAAAAAAGCCATACTTAATTCCTTATCCTTCGGATAACTCCATGGACAAAACTCAAAAACTATATTAGATGAGCATGTCTCGACTTCTTTTTTTACCATGTTCAGAAATGAGGATTTACCAGATCCCCATGGGCCAACTACACCTATCGAAAATGAAGATTCGTCAGAAAAACCACCTATCTGTTTAGCAATCTCCAAAGACAATTTCTGGCGCGAATAATTGTCTTTCGAACTATCTTCTAGTGGTTTATCATTTATCAAAATGGAATAACTTTCTAACTGCTTTCTCGAAATTAAATAAAACACAAGCTTAATCATGCTGATAATAGGGAATAATAATATAATATCGAGGTATTTTATCATTGAATTACACCTAAAAGAAGCCAATTCAATAGTGTAAGATTCAAATGTTATGCTATGATTTCTTATATAAATGTAATATGCACCAAACGCAAAGATAACCAAATCCTTATATGAGAAGTATCCTTTTTTAATATGCTTCCCTTTTACAAATACATTTCGGTATAGAAAGAACAAAAAGAATACTCCCCACAAAACCAATATTAACATTTCATATTGTGCATATTCATATTCAAAAAAGACCTTAGAAATAACTGCAAACTTTTCAAATAAATATGTTAAAAACGGATAATCAAATATTATTACAATTATTAAACCGATTAAGACAATAATAGGTGGCTTAATATAAATATCGACGATAGATTCTAATTTCATTGGACTGATTAATTTGGAATGTTTCAGCTATTACACAATGTTACTAAAATTCTAATAAAGAATACACACCCAAGTTTTTATTTTCTTCTAACACTTTTTTAAATAATGATATTTGAAATGCTGTCATCACTTCATTGTCAAAAAAACACATGGATATATCAGTAAATGCAGTATTTTGTATTATAACTCCATTGTTAAGAACTCCAGTTTTCCGGCCAAAGAGCAGAAGTGCTTTTATCAAAGTATTACTGTGGCCGGACAAGAAGGAAAAGTTCACGTACCCCGGGTTCCATTTCATTTCAGCCGGGGTTATTGATATTTGACCCGTTCCGGGCCACTTTAGTGATTTTGCATTACCCCAATTAATATACGCTTATACCGTAAAACAATATTATCCAATTGTTAGTGAAGTAAAATCATGCAAAGCAATAAGCTAGGATATAAGAAAAAGCAATCTACCTAATATTTAATGAACACCAAAAATTCAAATAACTACTTTTATATGCTTATGTTATATAAGGTTGCGAAGAATACCTAACGCTTCATCCAAACTTCTTCCAAAAGCTACCATACCATCCTTATGTCCGCCCATCACCATTACACCGCTGTAAAGCGGCTTCTCTTTGAGCAATTTTTCAATAGAAAAAGCCATCTCGGGTGTGCCGTACGCTGCGCCAGGCGACGAGGTAGGCAGTACATCAAATTTTTTCTCCCATAAATAGTGGTCGTGAATATGGATAACAGCATTTATTTCATCTGAATACCGATAAAAAACAGCATGGGTCATCGATTCGGACGATGCTTTTGTTAACCCCCGGCAACTTAGGTGGTTTTTGGCAATATCAACATCAGTAACTAGGGCAACATCGGCCCGAGTAAGCCAATTCAGATGCCCGGTTCCTGAACCACTAATAAAAAATTGTGCGTCATTCCCGTTTCGCACCGATAGATTTCCAAAACCAATGCCACCGGGCAATACCCCCAGCCAACCATTCTGTTTGAGCATAGCACGTACCCGGTTCATCTCGTTCAGAACCTTCTCATCAATATCAACAGGAACTTTTTGCCAGTTAGGTTGATATTTTATGTACCCTTCACTTGTCATTTTCCAAACATCTTTTTTATTGCTTGTTTATTTGCCTGGCAAATTCCCTTTTCGGTAATCAACCCGCTAACCAATCGTGCCGGGGTAACATCGAAGCCATAATTGGCCACCGGGCTGCCATTGGGCACAAGTTGTGTCTTGCCTTCTTTTCCAAGGGCAAAACGTACTTCGTCGGCATCGCGTTGTTCAATGGGTATTTCATTTATGCCATCCGATAATTCAAAATCGATGGACGACGAAGGCAGTGCAACATAAAACGGTATATTGTTATCGCGGGCAGCAAGGGCTTTGAGGTAAGTGCCAATTTTGTTGCACACATCGCCGGTGCGGGTTGTACGGTCGCTACCCACCAGCACCATATCAACCATGCCATGTTGCATCAGGTGGCCGCCGGTGTTATCGGGAATTACCGTATGGGGCACGCCTTCCTGTGCCAGTTCGTAAGCTGTAAGTTTGCTCCCCTGGTTGCGTGGCCGGGTTTCATCAACCCACACATGCACGTTAATACCCTTTTGGTGTGCTTTGTAAATTGGTGCCGTTACCGTTCCCCAATCGATGCAAGCCAGCCAGCCGGCGTTACAATGCGTAAGAATATTCACCGGTGCTCCGCCTTTCTGTTGGGCAATTTGTTCAATCAACTGCAATCCATGTTCGCCAATTGAATTGCTGTAACCAACTTCCATTGCTTTCAATTTTACCGCAGCATCAAATGCAAGTTGCCGTGCTTCTTCATCCGCCTGAATACCCCGAAGTTCGTTTTCGACCCAATTAACAGCCCATGCCAGGTTAACTGCCGTTGGCCGTGCCGTTTTCATCTTTTCACAAGTTGAAGAAATAAAATCCGGGAGCTTTTCATTGTTGATTTTTCCCAGCATGGCCAGGTAAAGGCCAAAAGCTGCAGTAACACCAATGAGAGGAGCGCCACGCACCGTCATATCTTTAATGGCTGAAAATGCATCGTCAAAAGTAGAAAGTGTTTTAATTTCAAACCTGAAAGGAAGTTTTTGCTGGTCGATAACTTTAATCTTTTCTTTATTGTTACGATCCACCCATATTGTCTCAAAATGTTGCCCGTTTATTCTCATAGGAAGTTTTGATTGTTAACTTTGCCGCAATTTATAATTTTCAGTAATGATCGACCAGCAGATTATTAAAAATGTTATTCTCGACCTTGGTGGCGTTTTGGTAGATATTGAGCCCGAAACAACCCATGAAGAACTCGAACGTATTTTAAGGCCAGAAGCATTTTCCAAAATTTTTTCTGAAGAGTTGCCCGAGATTGTGGTTGCTATGGAAACCGGCATCTGGAGTAAAGAAAAGTTTAAGCGCACCATGCTACAAAATTGCCATAAAGGCGTAAGTGCCTCACAGGTCATTGATGCCTGGTGCGATATGATTCTTGAGTTCAGGGCCCCAAGGGTCAAAATGGTTCAGGAACTTAATAAAAAATACAACCTCTATCTGTTGAGTAATACAAATGTTTACCACGTCAGTTATTTCGAAAACGAATTTAAGAACCGCTTTCACTTCTCAATAAAAAAGCTCTTTAAAAAAGTATACTATTCAAATAAAATTGGATATCGTAAGCCCGACCCCAGGGCCTTTGAGTATGTTTTGAACGATGCAGGCTTAAACGCCAGTGAAACGGTACTGGTTGACGACCGTGCCGACAACTGTGAAACAGCGCGCAAACTGGGCATGCAAGCTATAAAAGTGCCCGAACAATCGGGGCTCGAAGCTATAATTAAACAGTTGCTTTAGTCCGCCTGTATAATATTTTTACCTTTTAACAACTCAAGGATATTGTTGACAATTTGCACCGGGCTTAACGTTGCATAATTATACGCCACATCGTAATCAATATTTAAAAGCTCACGTCCGGCCAGATGCCTTACAAACAAATTACGCTGGCTATCGACCCGCTGTACATAATCACGCGAATCGGCATAATTCATACTGCTAACGTTCATTATTTGTTTGATACGCCACTCAAGGGGTGCATATAATTTAACAGCCAGCCGTGCAGGCATATCAGATGTAATAATATTGGCACCACGGCCAACGATAACACAATTACCGGCTATGGCCATACGCCCTATAACCTTTCGCACAGTTTTAATAACCTCTTCATCATCCGAATCATAAACCCGCTCGGGCGAAAATGCCGATTGAAGCTCGTACAAATGTGCACTTGCATCTTTAAGGAAAACACTCTTTACCCGTTCAGGCGTTAACTGGAGCTCGTTGGCAACCTCTTCAATTACCTCCTTGTTCATCCACTTCCATTCCGATTTTTTATTACCGGCATTCATTGCCGAATATCCGGTCAACACCTTAGATAAACCCTTGGCAATATGGTTTGCCGAACAGCCACACTCTCGCGATATGGTCACAACCGGCCCGGCACCTTTAATATTCGTTTTTAACCCGGCATCGGCTTTTTCTAAATAATCTAATAAGAAATTTTCCATCACATAAACTTTTTGGTCTGAGCTATTACTAAAGTTACATCATTAACGACCAAAATGCAAGGCTGATGTTATGATAAGGTTTTAAATCCTGAAATTGCATTTTCAATATGATGTAGTTCATCTTTTAATTCGCTTAATCTTTTGTTTAGCGTTGCCATATAATTGCCGGCATTTTGTTTTTCTTCGTCGAGTAAACTCTGTTCTGATTTAATAGAACCAAGTATTTGTTTAATTTGTTGCACCCTAAGTTGAGTCCTTTGGGCAATATCCACTATTTCGTTGGTTATCACCCTGAAGCTGATACCAAACTCACCGGCCCGGCCGGCTTCAATTGAAGCATTAAAACCAATCAACCTTGTTTGGGCCGATATTTCTTTAATAAAATGGAGAATCCCATCTGTTTTTGATATCGCACTATAAAGCTTTTCTATGGTAGCAAACACCTGATCAAATTTTCCTGAAAAATTATTAAATTCATCTGAAATCGTATCAATCTTCAGATTCAGCTTTTCAACCTCAGCAACCAGATGATCACTCATGTTAACCCGCTGGTCAATATCAGTATCAATAGTTGCAAGATGGGTAATTTTTCCGTCATCATCTAAGATGGGCATCAATGCTGTTTGGGTCCATATTCTACGGCCATCCTTCGTAACATTAGGTGCTTCGTACCGATAAGGATTGCAGGTTTCAAAAACGGAATCGAGCCGTGCTTGTACATCCGGGCTGAACGAGGTTTGCCGGTAATTTACCCCCAGCTCTGCCGTAAATTCTTCAAAAGTATAGCCATACATTTTTGAAAAGCCTTCATTGACCAACTGAATATCCCCATCACGGTTCATTATCATTATGGCATTGGGGCTTTGTTCAACCAGCCCCGATAAAAGTTTACATTTATGAAGTTTTTTTTCCAGAATTGCTACTTGTGAGTCCTTCTCGTAAAAATGCTTCAGCAAGTTTTCCTGTTCTTCTTGAATATTTTTAAACTTACCCCTTAAATTTCGGATCATTAAAAAAGCAAATACAATGACCCCTGCAAGAACTAATAGTAACATCAAAATCATAACTCGGTTTTTCAGGTTTTGTGTGATTTGGTAAACATAAAAACAAATATTGAATTTTGTCTTTTTGATTGTTTTTGTGCTGTTTCAATGTCTTTTATTTAATATTTGCCTAATATTAAATTATTTTGTTATTATATTATAATTTTTTCAAACATAATCAACAAACAACACCATGGATTATACATTCAACCAATTTTTTGAAATTGCAGGATACCCAGAACAGTTAAAAACAATAATTGTAATTTAGCCGCGTTTTTTTAGACCAATTAATTGTTTTTAACCAATTACACGACACGATGATGAATTTTACGTTGAAGGCAAAAATGGTTGTTTTGACTGTTTTTGTTATGTTTGCGGCTATGAATACATATAGCCAAAAAGAAAGGGCAACTATTGCCGATAAATACAAATGGGACCTGACCGACATTTACAAAACCGAAGATGCATGGCAGGCCGATAAAGAACGCATTGCTGAACAAATGCAAGAAATAACCCGGTTCAAAGGCACCATAACAAAAAGTGCCCAAAACCTGCTTGAGTGCCTTCAGTTTAACAGCAATTTGTCGAAAGAAGCCACTAAACTCTACATTTACGCCAGCATGCACTCCGACCTCGATACCCGCGTGATGAAGTACAACGGCATGCAACAGGAATTGCAACAAATGTTCGCCGACTTTGGTGCGAAAGCTGCATTTATCGAACCCGAAATTCTTACTGCCGAATGGGAAACCATTGAAAAGTTTATGAAAGAAGAGCCCAAACTGGAAGATTACCGCATGAGTCTCGAAAACATGTTCCGAACCAAAAAGCACACTTTGAGCGAAGCCGAAGAGCGGATTATGGCACTCTCGGGAATGGTTTCGGGCGTACCACAATCAGTATTTGGCACTTTCTCGAATGCCGAAATGCCTGAACCGGAAGTCACCCTTTCGGATGGCGAAAAAGTAAAGCTGAACAGTGCCACTTACAGTAAATACAGGGCATCGGGGAACCGTGCCGACCGCGAAATTGTTTTCGAGAACTACTGGGGCAACTTTGCAAAATTTAAGGGCACATATGGCGAAATGTTGTACGGAAACGTAAAAAAGGACGTATTTTATGCCCGGGCCCGCCACTACGAATCAGCATTGGAATCGGCCCTTTATCCAAACAATATCCCGGTTGAGGTATACCATTCGCTGGTTGACAATGTAAACAAAAACCTGCCGGCCTTTCACCGATACCTCGACATTAAAAAGCGGATGTTGGGTGTTGATACGCTAAAGTACCTCGACCTGTACGCGCCTGTTGTTGAAGATTTAGACCTGAAATATACATACGACGAAGCCGTTAAAATTACGCTGGATGCACTCAAGCCCCTGGGCGATGATTATATGGGCGTAGTGAAAAAAGCCACCGAGGAGCGCTGGATTGATGTTTACCCAACACCCGGGAAACGTTCGGGCGCTTATTCAAACGGTGCTTTTTACGATGGGCACCCGTTTATCTTACTCAACTATACTGAGCTTTACAACGATGTAAGCACACTGGTACACGAATTGGGGCACACCATGCACAGCTATTATTCGAACAAAAACCAGCCTTACCCGCTTTCAGACTACCAGATTTTTGTGGCCGAAGTAGCCTCAACCCTTAACGAGGTACTGCTTTTTAACTACATGCTCGAAAAGGTAGAAGACGACGATGTACGCCTGGTTTTACTCATGAACTGGCTCGACAGTTTTAAAGGTACACTGTTCCGCCAGACCCAATTTGCCGAGTACGAACTTAAAATACACGAAGAAGTTGAAAAAGGCAAGCCCCTTACCGGCGATGAATTTTCGGCTATATATACCGATATTGTAAATCGTTACTATGGGCACGACAAAGGCGTTTGCCACGTAGATGATTACATTAGCATGGAATGGGCTTTTATTCCCCATTTCTACTATAACTTCTATGTTTACCAATACAGCACATCGTTCACCGCATCAATTTCGCTGGCCGAAAAGGTAATGGAAGGCGATAAAAAAGCACTTGAAAGCTATCTGGCTTTTCTCTCGTCGGGAGGTTCTGACTACCCTATCGAGCTGCTGAAAAAAGCAGGTGTTGACATGACCACTTCGGCACCGTTCGACAAGGCCATTGAATCGATGAACAAAGTAATGGACGAAATTGAAAAGATACTGGACAAGAAACAGAAATAAGATAATACTTCAAAATTATATAACGGCTGCAATGATTATTATTGTAGCCGTTTTTTTATATTTGCCTCACTTTAAAACATATTGAATATGATTCTTTCAGGAAAAGAAATACAAAAGAGGCTCAACAACGATATTTTCATTGAACCTTTCAACCCGGAACAACTCAATCCCAACAGTTACAACTTAAGGCTACATAACAAACTTTTGGCGTACAATAAAAATGAGCTGGACATGAAAACCGAGAACAAAGCCTATGAAATTACAATACCAGAAGAAGGATTATTGCTCGAACCCAACAAATTATACCTGGGACGAACCATTGAACATACCCGGACCGAAAAAGTAGTCCCAATGCTCGAAGGACGTTCGTCGGTAGGGCGGCTCGGATTATTTATTCATGTAACTGCCGGATTTGGTGATGTTGGGTTCTCAGGATACTGGACCCTCGAAATATTCTGCGTACAACCCATCAGGATTTATCCGGGGGTAGAAATTTGCCAAATATACTACCATGATATACTTGGTGAATATGAAAAATATGAAAGTGGTAAATATCAAAACAACACCGACATACAAACCAGCATGTTGTATAAAGATTTTTTTTAGTTATAATTTTACAAATGCTTTTTCAGCCAGATAATGATTGCGCGCACAAATAAATGTCATTTAAAAAGCAAATATCCAAAACACTAAGTTATCCGTTGCTGGGGCTGGTTTATTTTTACAAATACGCCATTTCACCACTAACCCCTTCGTCGTGCCGCCATGTGCCAACATGCTCAAACTACATGATTGAAGCCATAAAAATACATGGCCCGCTCAAAGGTTTTTGGATGGGATTGCGCCGTCTTTCAAAGTGCCACCCCTGGGGCACACACGGATATGACCCTGTACCCCCTAAAAACTATATAAAAACCACCAAGATGAATACAAAGAAGTTTAAAAAGAAAAACTAAATTTGCGATACGTTGTTAATTTACAAGTTCAAAAAGAAAACAAAAAAACCATGAAGCATATTTTATTCATTTTTGCATTTTTCATTGCTGTTGGCTGCTCAACAAAAAAAAACCAACAAACAAATACCATAACCGTAAGCATTTTGCCTCAAAAGTACTTTGTTGAACAAATTGCCGGCGAGCAATTTCCCATAAATGTGATGCTACCACCCGGCGCCAGTCCTGCCGATTACGAGCCCTCACCACAGCAAGTTGAAAAAATGAGCAATTCGCTTATATATTTTTATGTGGGGCATTTGGGCTTCGAAAAATCATGGATGAAACGTTTTCGAAAAACTGCCCCGGATGTTGAATATATATCGTGCAGCAAACGCATTGATTTGCTCCGGAGCGATTCAAACCATATACACGAAGGAGACCATGAACATGGTACCGACCCACATATCTGGACTTCACCCGAAAATGTAAAAACTATATCACGGACCATTTATTCATCGCTGAAAGAAAAATACCCTGAAAAAGCCGGTACATTTAAAACAAACCTCGACAATTTTATCTCAAAAATTGATTCGTTGGATTACCACATACGCACCGAATTGGAAGACACAACAAGCAATACGTTTATGATTTTCCACCCTGCACTGGGATATTACGCCCGCGATTATCATCTTGAGCAATTATCAATAGAGTTTGAAGGCAAATCACCCAGTGCAGCCCACATGAAAAAAATGATTGACCTGGCCGGTAAAAAGAACATCAACTCAGTTTTTGTTCAAAACCAGTTTGAAACCTCAAAAGCCAAGGCCGTGGCCAATGAAATTAATGCCACTGTTGTTAGCATTGACCCTTTGGCCGAAAACTGGCTGAATGAAATGTACGCGCTTACAGCAAAAATGAAAAGGGCATTAACCATTAATGAATGAGCTCATCGAAATACGCGACCTCACTGTAAGGTACGGAGACTACACGGCAATTAAAGATGTAAATTTAACCATCTCGGGCTCCGACTTTATTGGTGTAATTGGTCCCAATGGCGGTGGCAAAACCACTTTGCTCAGGGCAATCCTTGGGCTTCTTGAACCGTCATCGGGGAAAATCACGTTTTCAAAACAACTAAGCAAACAACAAAGCGATATCGGGTACCTGCCACAGGTCAATAAATTTGACAACCGTTTCCCAATTACGGTCAAAGAAGTTATACTATCGGGCATGGCCGGAAAAAAAAGATGGATAAAGCCATACAGTAAAAACGATTATAACAAATTAGACGGTATTATTCAAGAACTTGGCATTGAGCATATCACCAATAAGCCCATTGGGGAGCTTTCGGGTGGTCAAATGCAGCGCGTTTTTCTTGGCCGTGCACTAATATCAGACCCAAAGTTGTTAATACTTGATGAACCCGACACTTACGTTGACAACCAATTTGAACATGAACTATACGAAATGCTAGTTGAGCTGAACAAACGCATGGCTATTCTGCTTGTTTCGCACGATATTGGAACCATATCGGCGTATGTAAAAGGGATTGCCTGTATTAACAGGGAACTCAACTACCACCCATCAAACATTATCACACCCGAGCAACTAAAAGGCTATAACTGCCCCATACAAATTATTACACATGGCGAAGTTCCCCACACAGTTTTGGGCTCACACCATCAACATTAAAATGTAAGCCGATGATTGAACTGTTTCAATACGATTTCTTTACAAATGCATTGCTTGCCGCGTTGTTAACTTCTATTTCATGTGGCATTGTAGGGAGTTATATTGTTGCAAGGCGAATGGTTTTTATTGGCGGTGGCATAACCCATGCTTCGTTTGGTGGTATTGGTATCGCCTATTTTCTGGGAATAAACCCCATGCTGGGTGCAGCTGTTTTTGCAGTATTATCGGCCATGGGCATTAACTGGTTCACCAACCGGGGAAACCTAAGGCAGGACTCATCCATAGCCATCTGGTGGTCGCTTGGCATGGCTGTTGGCATTATATTTATTGCACTTACGCCTGGTTATGCACCAAACTTAATGAGTTTTCTTTTTGGAAGTATTTTAACTGTTTCGGGTACCGATTTATTGTTTATGGGAATAATATCGGCGTTAACGGCCACAGTTTTCCTGTTGTTCTTCAAAACCATTATGATTATTTCGTTTGATGAAGAGTTTGCAAGGGCCCGTAATTTACCGGTTAAAACCTTCGATTATTTTTTAATAATCCTAAGTGCCCTGGCCATTGTTGCCAGCATACGTGTGTCAGGCGTTATCCTTGTTTTATCGCTACTAACCCTACCTCAGGCTACAGCCAATATTTTCACAAAAAAATTCAGGTATATAAGTGTGGCTTCTGTAGTAATAGGATTTATTGCCATGCTTTCAGGCTTAATCACTTCGTATTACACCAACCTGCCATCGGGGGCAACCATTATTTTGGTTTTAACCCTGTTTTTTGCTTTAGGGAAAATGATCTCTGTCATCAATAACAAACTGGCAACAACGAACTAAAACTAAATTGTATTCTTGTACGATTCGTCAACATTAATGGCAAAGTCACCAATGCGTTCGCACTGCGAAATAATATCGTTATAGATAATACCGGCATCGTATTTATAAACCCCTTTCTCGAGATTGTTCAGGTGCTCACTTTTTAATATGTCCCTGAAGTTGTTAATTTCTTTTTCGGTTTCGAGCGCCATATTCAACGGCATATCTTCGTTATACGTTAGCATGGTAACCATCATGTCAAGCGCATCGCGCACCATTTCAAACATCAGGTGTACATTGTTGTTAATTTGCCCGGGGAAACGGATTCTCTTTTCACGCTTCCTTTCAATGGCATTTAATATGTTGATGCACGAATCGGCTATGCTTTCAATATCGTCAATCATTTTAAAAAGCGAACGCATCCCCCTCGAATTTGACTCACTTAAGCGCCCTTCGCCAACTTTGGTGAGGTAAACAGCTATTTCTTTCTCAAGCCGGTCGGCATAATCTTCCGTTTCGACAATCTGTTCGCGAAGCTTGGTATATTCACGGTCGGACGTTTCGTTAAATGCACGTTCAACATTCACAAACATTTTCCGTACTTTTTCGGCAAAAACAATGGTCTCACGTTTTGCCTGAAAAATTGAAGCCTCGGGTGTTGACAACAATCCAATTTTAATATGTCGCAATTTAAATTCGCTGTCGGGCCTTCCGGAAGTGGGCACCTTACGGGTAACATATTTGGTTATGTTTCTTGAAAAACCAATTAAAATTAACGCATTTAAGAGATTAAAAACAGTATGGAACAATGCAAGCGCCAATGGGGCGGCCGCGTTGTGCACAAGCGGGTCCTGGCCACCAAATTGCATGTACAACCACGAAAAGGCTTCGAGGTACCAAGGGAAAACAATAAGTACCCAAACCACCCCAAAGAGGTTAAAATAAAAGTGGGCCAAAGCTGCCCTTTTTGCAGTTACATTAGCAATACGTGCAGCCGAAATCGCGGCCAGCGTTGTACCCAGGTTTTCACCCAAAACCATTGCCGCTGCTGCCGGAAAATCAATCCAGCCATTGAGGACAAAAATCATGGTAAGCGCAATAATGGCGCTTGACGAACGAACAATAATGGTTAGCAAGGCACCAAACAATATAAAAATAACATACGACAAGTAGCCCAACGAATTTATGGTTTCGAAAGCACGCGTGGCCCAAGCCCCCTCAACCTGTGGTATGGCATCTTTAATAAAATTAAGCGAAATAAACAGTAGGGAAAAACCAAGCAGCATTTCACCCCAGTTTTTCATCTTTCTTTTTGATGAGAACAACATCGGTATGCTAATACCAATAAGCGGCAAGGCATAAATGCTAAAGTTTATCTTGAAACCAAAAATTGCAATAATCCATGATGTGATGGTTGTACCCACGTTGGCGCCCATTATAATGCTGATTGCCTCAAACAACCTTAGAATCCCCGCGTTGACAAAGCTTACCACCATTACTGTTGTGGCCGATGAAGACTGAATTAATGCCGTGATAAAAACACCTGTAATAACCCCCTTCAGCTTATTTGATGACATTGAGCTTAAAATATTACGGATACGCTCACCTGTAATTTTCTGAAGCGATTCACTAAATAGCTTCATCCCGTAGAGGAATAATGCAATAGCACCAATAAGCGTCAAAAGCAGTAAAAAAACAGTCATAGGCCTTGATTTATAACTCACAAAATTAACATTCTACCCAACACATAAATCGATATGTTTGAACTTTTTGAATACCTTTTGTGAAAATCACCGAATAATCGTATTTTCGCCAAGTTTAATTCAAGGGGCAAATGTGGCATAAATTTTCAAGTTTTATTTTGAGATACAGGGTTTTCCTGCTTATTACCGTTATCGCATTCACAATTTTTATGGGCTATACCGGTCGTAAAATTGAAATGTCGTACACATACGCACAAATGTTGCCGGAAAAAGATTCGGCAATGGTCGATTTCAAAAATTTCAAAAAGCAGTTTGGAGAAGAAGGCAATATCATCATCATTGCCGTTGAAGACAGCAACTTCTACGAACTTGGACATTTTAAGCAATGGGTTGATCTTTGTAACAATCTTTCGGATGTTGGTGCCGTTGAGAACATGCTTTCGATTCCGAATGCATACCAACTGAAAAAGAATACGGCTGAAAAAAAATTCAATGTTGAAGATATATTTGACCATCCTGTTGAATCCCAGTCTGAGCTGGACAGCATGCGCAAGGTATTTGAATCGATGCCCATTTACAATGGCTACCTTTATAACGACAGCATAAATGCTTACCTGGCTGCCCTTACCATGAACAAAGACCGCATGGCCACGAAAGAACGTGAAGAGCTGGTAGGGCAAATAAGGGAACATTGCCAAAACTACGAAGAAAAGACCGGAAACCATATACGTTACTCAGGCTTGCCATACATTAACGTGCGAAATGCCATGCTCATTAAACATGAAATATACATGTTTACAGCGTTGGCATTAATTATTTCATTGCTGATTTTGTTCCTGTTCTTCAAGTCGTTTAAAGCTATGATATTTCCGGCTTTTGTGGTCCTTTCGGGCGTGGCAACGGCCATGGGCTCGATGGTCCTGTTTGGGTACGAAATTACCATCCTTACCGGAATGATCCCACCCCTTTTAATTGTCATTGGTATCCCCAACAGTATATACATCCTCAATAAATACCATTACGAATACCGCATCCATCAAAACCAAATTAAGGCACTCAAAAGGGTCATCATGAAAATTGGCAATGCCATATTCCTGACCAACCTTACAACAGCCATGGGTTTTGCCACTTTCATTACAACCAATAGCGAAATATTAAAAGAATTCGGGATCATAGCTTCGCTCAATATCCTTTTTCTATTTGTTTTGTCAATACTACTTATCCCAATTATTTTCAGTTTTTTCCCACCCCCACAATCGCGGCACATTGAACATCTTGAGCGAAAAACACTCAGCAATGTTATTGAGAAGCTTATCACCATATCGCAGAACTACAGAAAAACCGTTTATATTGCAGTAATTGTAGTGCTTGCTGTTAGCATTTACGGCATCACCCTTATCAAAACTACAGGATACATTCTTGACGATATACCTGAAAAAGACCCCATTTCAGTTGATGTACGTTTCTTTGAGAAGAATTTTGACGGCATCATGCCACTCGAAGTGGTTATCGACACCAAAAAGCCCAACGGAATTATCCAGGCTTCTACACTTAAAAAAATAGAAGAACTTGACAAAACCATCAGCAAATATCCCGAGCTTTCTTCCTCACTTTCGTATGTTAATGTTGTGAAAATGGCCAAACAGGCCTTTTACAATGGCAACAAAAATTACTACTCATTGCCCAGCCGTACCGAACGAAACTTTATTCTTTCGTATGCCCAAAATGGTGAGGAGAACATAAACCTGGCAACCTCGTTTATCGACAGCACCATGCAAATAGCACGGATGAGCTTCAGGGTAAAAGATATCGGAACCAAAAAGATGGATACCCTTTACACCAAAATCAACAATGAAATTGATAAGATTTTTCCTTCAGGACAATATGATGTAACGGTAACAGGCTCAATGGTAACCGCTTTTAAAGGGAACCAATACCTGGTAAGTAATTTATTCAGGAGCTTAGCACTTGCGATTGTTCTTATTTCGGTTTTTATGGCTTTCATGTTCAACTCAAGCCGAATGGTTTTTATGTCACTCATCCCCAATATCATTCCATTGTTAACAACAGCTGCGATCATGGGCTTCACCGGCATATCAATCAAAGCTTCAACCATTTTGGTGTTTAGTATTGCCTTCGGTATATCGGTTGACAACACCATCCACTTTCTGGCCAAATACCGGCAGGAATTGAATATTACAAATTGGAATATAGGAAAATCAGTAGTAAATGCATTGAAAGAAACCGGGGTGAGCATGCTTTATACCTCAATTGTTTTACTCTTCGGTTTTGGAATTTTTTCCATCTCAAAATTTGGCGGAACACAATCTTTAGGTATCTTAGTTACGATTACACTTTTAGTGGCACTCATTTCAAACCTGGTTGTATTGCCATCGTTGCTTATCGGTTTTGAAAGGATAGCAACCACCAAAGCATTTCACGAACCAATGCTTCAAATTTACAATGAAGAAGAAGATATTGACCTCGATGAACTGGAAATAAAGCCTAAGGACAAAGATAAAAATACCCGCTAATGCATAATTATAAAGAGTTACAGTCGATTTTTGAAGCTAAACTTGAAAAAGAGATTAGCCAAATTAGTCAACGTGTTCCTAAATATTTATACGAACCGGTGGTGTACACCCTTCAGATGGGTGGCAAGCGCCTGAGGCCTGTATTACTATTAATGGCCCACGAGTTATTTGACGAAAATATTGAAAAAGCCATATCTGTGGCTATGGCCATCGAAATGTTTCACAATTTCACATTGCTCCACGATGATATTATGGACAATGCAGAACTCAGGCGTAACCATGCCACTATTCATGTAAAATATTCAAGCAACACGGCCATTCTTTCAGGCGATGCTATGTCGATACTTTCATACGAATACCTGAACCGCTGTAAATCTGAAAACTTCAGGGAAATATTTGATGTGTTTACACAAACAGCCCTGAAAATTTGCGAAGGCCAGCAATACGACATGGATTTTGAAAGCGAAAACCACACAACTGTTGACGATTATCTTAAAATGATTGGCTTAAAAACAGGCATACTGCTTGCTGCCAGCCTGAAAATCGGGGCACTTTCGGCCAACGCGCCTAAAAGCGAAGCCAATTTACTTTACGATTTTGGCTATAACCTGGGCATGGCTTTTCAGCTTCGTGATGATTACCTCGACTCGTTTGGCAGTACAAGCACATTTGGCAAAAAAATTGGCGGCGACATTATATCCAACAAAAAAACTTTCCTAATGCTCACAGCAATGGAGCAGGCAAAAGGAGAAACAAAAATCAGTTTGGAAAAAACAATGTCGTCGGCCCAGATAAATACTGACGATAAGATTAAACAAATACTTTCGATTTATAACGATCTTGAGATAGACCGTTTGACCAACGAAAAAATGGAAGAGTACTATAATAAATCGTTACTCTGCTGGGAAAATCTCAATATTCCAAACAATAAAAAACAAAATCTGTTACTTATAGCAAACAAAATGATGAACCGTACAAACTGATTTAACTTCTTAACCAATTAAAAATATGGCAATTAAAGGGAAAATATTACAGGTTATCGGGCCTGTTGTCGATGTAGTTTTTGAAGACAAAGAATCGTTACCAAATATATACGATGCAATTGAGGTCGAACGAAAAGGCCATCATCCCCTCGTTTTAGAGTGCCAACAGCATATTGGTGAAAAAACCGTCCGGACCATAGCCATGGACTCAACCGATGGGCTAAGGCGCGGTATTGAAGTGATATCAAAAGGTTCACCCATCATTATGCCCATAGGCAAAAAAGTACTGGGCCGGCTACTGAATGTAACCGGTGATGCTGCCGACGGGCTGTCAGCCATATCAAAAGAAAACGGCGTAAGCATACACCGCGACCCGCCCCCCTATGAAGACCTTATAACCGAAACCGAAATTCTATTTACCGGGATTAAAGTGATCGACCTCATTGAGCCTTACGCCAAAGGTGGTAAAATTGGCTTGTTCGGAGGTGCTGGTGTCGGTAAAACTGTACTCATACAAGAACTTATTAACAACATAGCACTGGCCCACTCGGGCTTATCGGTTTTTGCCGGGGTTGGCGAACGTACCCGCGAAGGCAACGACTTGCTGCGCGAGATGATTGAAGCCGGCATTATTGACTATGGCGATGAGTTCAGGGAAGAAATGAAAAAAGGCAAATGGGACTTATCGAAAGTTGACCATGAAAAACTAAAAAAATCGAAGCTGGCTCTCGTGTTCGGACAGATGAACGAGCCACCGGGTGCCCGTGCCCGTGTTGCCCTGAGCGGCTTATCGGTTGCCGAAAGCCTGCGCGATGGCGACAAAGAATCGGGCGGACGCGATATTTTATTCTTTGTTGATAACGTGTTCCGATTTACACAGGCCGGCTCCGAAGTTTCGGCACTACTGGGGCGGATGCCTTCAGCGGTTGGTTACCAACCCACACTGGCAAGCGAAATGGGGATTATGCAGGAACGTATTACCTCAACCAAACACGGATCAATTACATCGGTACAAGCTGTGTATGTTCCGGCCGACGACCTCACCGACCCGGCACCGGCAACTACTTTTGCGCACCTTGATGCCACAACTGTGCTTAGCCGTAAAATTGTTGAAATGGGTATTTACCCGGCAGTTGACCCGCTTGATTCAAGTTCGCGGATACTGACACCCGACATTGTCGGCGAAGAACATTACCAATGTGCCATGCGCGTTAAGCAAATACTGCAACGCTACAACGAGCTACAGGATATCATTGCCATTTTGGGCATGGACGAGCTGAGCGAAGATGATAAGCTGGTAGTACACCGTGCACGACGTGTACAGCGGTTCTTATCGCAACCGTTCTTTGTTGCCGAACAATTTACCGGGCTCGAAGGGAAACTGGTTTCGATTGAAGAAACCATTAAAGGTTTTAACATGATTATGGACGGCGAAGTGGATAAATACCCCGAAGCCGCTTTTAACCTTGTTGGGACGATTGATGAAGCCATTGCCAAAGGCGACAAGCTAATTGCCCAATCAAAATAACCACGTTATGGAGCTTGAAATAATCACACCCGATAAAAAATTGTTTAACGATAAAATATTCCTGGTCCAGTTGCCAGGTACAAAAGGTTCGTTCGAAATACTCGATAACCATGCGCCCATTATTTCAACACTTGAAAAGGGAACATTAAAAGTGGTTGACAAAAGCAATAAAACTACTTTTTTCGAAATATCAGGCGGGGTGGTTGAATGCCACGATAATAAAACAGTGGTGCTTGTTCAATCGGGGAAGGTATCAGAGCGGTAGCTATAAAACATTAATAACTTAGCAATGCACTCTTCATCCTATCTAAACCTTCGTGTAGTACGCTACGCGGACATGCCATATTTAAACGGATAAAATTTTCGCCACCGGTCCCGAACATCTTTCCGGGCGTTAACCCAACTCCATGTTCAATTAATACTTTATAAGCTTTATCGGCATCAATGCTTAGCCCCGACATATCGAGCCATGGTAAATACGTGCCTTCGGGCTTCATGACTTTTATACGTGGCAGGTTGTTATCCATAAAATCCACCAGGTAGTCCAGGTTTCCTTCTAAGTATTCCAACAACTGGCTTACCCATTCATCGCCATAAGTATAAGCAGCCTCGGTGGCTACCAACCCAAAAAAGTTGCCCGATGATAGATGTGTGGCCTGCATCAGTTTCTGGTATTCAACCCGTAGCTCCTTATTTGGTATAATAAGGTATGCCGACGACAGCCCGGCAATGTTGAATGTTTTACTGGCCGACATCAGGGTGATGCTGTTTTGTGCAAATTCATCAGATATCGATGCAAATGGAGTGTGCTTATGACCATCAAAAACCAGATCGGCATGAATTTCATCCGAAACAACAATAACATCATTCTTAACGCATATTTCACCCAGTTTCTTCAGTTCATCTTTCCCCCAAACCATGCCACCGGGATTATGCGGATTGCATAAAAAAAGCATTCTAGTGTCGGCATCAATTTTTGATACCAAATCATCAAAGTCGAAATGGTAACGGCCGTCTACATTTTTCAAAGGGTTACTAACCATCACCCTGCTGTTTCCCTCGATTACATGAAAAAAAGGAAAATACACCGGTGGCTGTACCACAATTTTATCGCCCGGTTTTGTCATCGATAACACCACCGATGCCAGCCCAACAACAACATTTGAGCTATATTCAATCCATTTTCGCTCGACATCCCAGTTATGACGGCGCTTTTGCCATCCAATAATCGATTCAAAAAAAGATTCTGGCTTGAGCGGGTATCCATAAACCTCATGTGCTGCCCGTTCTTTAACTGCATTTACAATAAAATCGGGGGTTTTAAAATCAGCATCGGCCACCCACATTGGCAGAACATCTTTTTTGCCAAAGATTAACTTCCTGTTATCGTATTTTTGACAATTTGTACCTTCCCGTTCAATTATCTCATCAAAATTATATTTTTCCATTCCTCTATTTTTATCCATTCTAATTAAGAATTATTTTACATTGACTCTCAATATTGTATCGCCCTGTTATTCTGATTGTTATACTCGTCCAGAATAAAAAAAGTTAGTCATATAGCTATTTTTATCACAATTAACAAATCTTTAATATATGTTTTTCAACATTATGCTGTAAAACATGTTAGGTTTGTACCATCAAAGTTTAGTT
The DNA here is from genome assembly GCA_041694375.1 of Bacteroidales bacterium. GTDB lineage: Bacteria > Bacteroidota > Bacteroidia > Bacteroidales > Prolixibacteraceae > Roseimarinus. Next base: position 24,427 of record JASMTI010000065.1, read on the forward strand.
AATTAGTTTAGTTTTTTAATGAAAAAAGATCAGAAAATGAAAACAAAAGTAATGTATTTAGCAACAAAAGTAACAGTAGCTGTTGTTTTAGTTGCACTGCTGGCTGTTGAAGCACTGGCAGGGGAAAAACCAGAAGTAAAAGTAATACCGCACTCAACCGATCGTGCTGTAGTATTTGTGAACAATGCAGATGATGCCTACACCGAGTTGTCAATTGAAGACCTTAACGGTTCAGTAATTTATTACAAAGAAGGTAGGATCGAAGAAAAAATTTATTCAAAACTTTTCGACTTTAAAAACCTCGAAGATGGTAGTTACAAAGTTAAAGCAAAAAACAATTTCGGCGAAAAAGAAATTTTGTTTAACGTGAGTAATAACACCGTAAATGTTGTAAAAGAAGAATCTTCAGTAAAACCTTTTGTGAAAATTGATGGCAACGTATTAAAAGTTTCGTATTTAAACGAATCTTTAAACGACACCTATCTTACACTTTACAATGAGGACGGAGAAGTTTTCAAAAAGAAACTTGGCAAAGATTTTAGCATTACGGCTGGTTTCGACATCGAAAAATTGGCAAAGGGTACTTATTCGGCCAACATTAACAATGGAAGCAGAACGTACAGTTACCAATTTAACAAATAGGATGATGGAACATTATCAAGAGAAAAGTTTAAACATTCATTTAAGGCCTTGTCAAAAAATCAATATTTGACAAGGCTTTTTTTTGCTCATTTATTACAAATGCACTTTTAGCAAACGTTTCTAGCTAATATAAAAAAGGAGGGCCGCCACAAAGAGGCAGGCACTCCCGATAACGGGATTACAGGTTTCTTACGTTTTCCTAGCCTTGATGCCCCAGGATAATAGCCTCAAACCTGGTACTTAGGCCAGTGGTCGAACCCTCCTTATGTAAAATTACAAATTTTATAGTTACTAACAAGCTTTCTTTTCTAGCAACATGCCCGCCTGTTGAAAACAATTTAATAAATCGGCCTGCGAATGGTTGACAATAAGTTAAAATAAGCATACTTTCGCAGCAAAGTACAAGCCATGCCATATCGCCGTTTGCCAACAACAGACAAAGCCCGTTTAAGGGCACTTGAAAAATGCCAGGAACAAATTGAAAAAATTAAGCCTGAAGAAAAAGCTATATCTGAACATTCTGCTACTGAACTTAAAGCTTTTTTGCCACGGTTTAAGCAAACCCTTATCAACCTTGATGCTGCAAAGAAGAACCAGATTGCAAGAAACAAACAATACATTGAGCTGCAACGCAAGGCCCGTTTGTATATTTCGCATTTTATCCAGGTAATGAACATGGCTATTGCCAGGGGCGAACTGAAACCCGAGATCAGAAAGTTTTATGATTTAACAGATTACGAAAACACAGTGCCACCGTTAAATGCTGAAAAAGATTTGCTCGAATGGGGCAAGAAAATAATAGAAGGCGACCAAAAAAGAATCCAGAATGGCGGCAGCCCTATTTACAATCCATCAATTGCACTGGTAAAAGTAAATTACGAAAAATATACCGAGGCGTATCATTTTCAGAAAACACTTCAAACAACAACCGACCGTAGTTCGCAACAGGTAAACAGCTTGCGCAACGAAGCCGACAAGCTCATCCAAAATATCTGGAACGAGGTAGAGCAAAAATTCCAGCCTTTGCACAATGGCAAAAAGCGTGCTCTCAGCGAGGAATATGGTGTAGTTTATGTTTACAGGAAATCAGAAAAGAAAAAATTAGAAGCCAAACAGTTACAACCTGAGTTCAATTTCTGAGCGTCGTTTTTCTTCCCTGATTCTAAAATAAGCCATTAAGGCAACTACAGCAACCAAACTAAATACAGCTGCAACCCAGGCATACTCCATATCAGCGCCAAGGGTTTCAGGATCGGCCTTTAATGCACCGGTCCCATGGAAATAATAAGCCACAACAGCCACGGCATTATTTACAAAATGGGCAATAACAGGCAACCATAAGTTTCCGCTCCAAACAAACATATAGCCAAACAAGGCACCCAGAAAGGCCCTTGGTATAAAACCATAAAATTGCAAATGCAGTGCACTGAACAAAATTGCTGAAACCCATATTGCCACATGCTTGTTTTTTGTCCACTCGTGGAAAGTTCGCTGAACGACCCCCCTGAATAAAAATTCTTCTCCAATTGCCGGTATGAGTGCTATCAAAAAAATATTATAGAGGAGGATACCAATGTTGTCGGCTTTTACAAACAGTTCTGTCAACATGCCTGCCTGGTCTTCACTTTGCTTCATCCAACGTTCTATGCCTTCAAGCCACTGCGGCAGTTCCATATCAGCATTTAAAATACCCACATAACTGATAAATGGGCTGAATGCCATCACTATAAACGTGGCAAGTATTGCACTGGCAATCGAAGTTTTTTTGTTCAATTTCAGGTACTTAACTACCGAGCCGCCAAACAGGTAGGCAAGAATAAAGGCCGGAACAATAAACAACCCCACCGATTGCCATAACTGAAAGTACTTAAGAACGGCTACATTCGACTCATCGTAAGCCATGCCGCCACCCATCATCCCCGAAAAGGCGTCCATGCCAAAAAGGGGTATTGCTGTTATAGCAGCTATAATCATAGATAAAAATAAACTCGCAAGCGCAATTAAAGCAACTG
>JASMTI010000066.1:0-4990 GCA_041694375.1 Bacteroidales bacterium
CGTCAGTTTAAATATGTTGACATTAAGTTTAGTGAAGTGTTAGATAAGGGAGACAGCCTGAATGGTTACTTAGACGGACAGGTGTATTTACCGCTTCAGGTGAAACAAAATTATTCGTTTGACATTGAAGGCACCAATACTTCGGGCGACCTGGGTATTGCCGGCAACCTAAATTATCAACATCGTAATTTGTTCCGGGGGGCCGAGGTTTTTGATATTACTTTACGTGGTGCAACCGAGCGGCAAATTACCGGGACAAACAATGAGAAATATAACACCATTGAATATGGTGGAAGAATGAGGTTAACGGTTCCTGGTTTTGTGTTCCCGATCAATGAGGATAAATTGAACCTCCACTCCATTCCATTTACAACATTTTCTGTTGCTTATAATTACCAGAACAGGCCTTACTATACACGCACCATTGTAAATGCCACGTTAGGCTATAAATGGAGGTCAGACGAATCAAAAATGCATAATTTCAATTTGCTGGACTTAAATGCCGTTCGCATTTTTAGCCTGAACAATGATTTTATCGACCAGATAAAAGACTTATACATCAGGAGTAGTTATACCGATCATATCATTTCTTCGAGTAATTATAGTTTCACTTATAGCAAAAACCGTAACAGCAATAGCGATAATTATGTGTTTTACAGAATGAATATTGAGGCAGCCGGGAATTTTTTGTGGGGGCTTAGCAATATTTTGAACCGGGAAAAAGTAGAGCCCGGACCGGACGCTTCAGACCAGTCTTTGTATTACGAATATTTTAATACGCGTTTTGCACAATATATACGTGGCGATTTTGATTATCGATACGGTTATCGTTTCGATAAATACAACATGATTGCAACCCGGGCATTTTTTGGGATTGCCTTTCCTTATGGAAACTTCAACCTGATGCCATTTGAGAAGCAATATTTTACAGGGGGGGCAAACGGTATACGTGCATGGCATGTCCGTTCGTTGGGGCCCGGCTCATACTCAGCTCCCGATGGTGAATACCCTAACCAGTCGGCCGACCTTAAGCTGGAAGCCAATATCGAATACCGCTTTAAGCTTTTTTGGATGCTAGAAGGGGCACTTTTTGTTGATGCCGGAAATATTTGGGCTATTAACAGTTATGACAACAGGGACGGTGCCGTTTTTAAGTTTGATCGCTTCTTTAATGAATTTGCGGTGGGTACTGGTACAGGATTGCGTTTGGTGTCGCCATATTTTATCTTGAGGGTTGATTTAGGGCTCAAGTTACGTGATCCGTCACTTGAGATGGGGCAAAGATGGATTCATGTAAACCGGGGAATCACTACCGATGACCTGAACTTCAATATTGCAATTGGATATCCGTTTTAATGACAAAAAAATAACTGCCGGCTATATTGTAACCAGCAGCTATTTTTTAATTGTTACAGTATAAATTTTAGGCTTTTTGAGCAGAACCTAATACTGTGTTGTTTTTATGCATGTAAAGCTTTTTAAGCTCATCGCGTGCAGGCCCTAAATATTTACGGGGATCAAATTCACTTGGTTTTTCTTTCATTACTTTACGTACAGCAGCAGTCATTGCCAAACGTCCGTCAGAGTCGATATTGATTTTGCAAACAGCTGATTTGGCAGCTTTGCGAAGTTGGTCCTCAGGGATACCAATAGCTGCATCAAGGTCGCCGCCATTTTCGTTAATCATTTCAACATATTCCAATGGAACTGAAGATGAACCATGAAGTACAATAGGGAATCCGGGGATTCTTCTCTCAACTTCTTCTAATATGTCGAATTTTAATGGTGGTGGGACCAGCTTTCCATTTTCATCTTTGGTACATTGCGCCGGAGTAAATTTATGTGCACCGTGCGAAGTGCCAATTGAAATGGCCAATGAGTCAACACCCGTTCTTTTAACAAAGTCTTCAACTTCCTCAGGTTTTGTGTAGCTCGATTCTTCAGCCACAACATCGTCTTCTACACCTGCTAAAACACCCAGTTCACCTTCAACGGTTACGTCAAATTTGTGTGCGTACTCAACAACTTTCTTTGTCAGTTCAATGTTTTCTTCGTATGAGTGGTGCGATCCGTCAATCATAACCGATGAGAAACCATTGTCGATACAATCTTTACACAGCTCAAAAGTGTCGCCGTGGTCGAGGTGAAGAACAATTGGAACTTCATAACCCAGTTCTTTTACATACTCGGTAGCACCTTTGGCCATATTACGCAACAATGTAGCGTTGGCATATTTACGTGCGCCCGATGAAACTTGAAGGATTACCGGTGATTTTGTTTCAACACAAGCTTGTAGGATAGCTTGTATTTGCTCGAGGTTATTGAAGTTGTACGCCGGAATAGCGTAGCCACCATCAATTGCTTTTTTGAACAACTCTTTGGAATTAACCAAACCGAGTTCTTTATAACTAACAGTCATTTGATTTTGGTTTATGTATTAATAATTATTTGAATTGCTGATTTTTATTCATTAACGAATGCCAAAAGTATAAATTTGAGGCATTTGTTGCAATGTTTTCAAGCTTCATTTTAAATGATTATACTTTTATTAACAGAACAAAAACATGTCAATAAACTTTTCATGCCTGTTTGTGTTTTAATGATGAAATGTTTATAACAAAAAATAAAATGCGATGAAACCTATATCAGAAGTAGTAAAACCCGGTGTTGTTACCGGAAGCGATTTAAATTATATTTTAGAATATGCAAAGGAGAATGAATTTGCTTTGCCAGCTGTAAATGTAGTTGGGAGCGATTCAATTAACGCGGTAATGGAAACTGCAAAAATTGTGAATTCACCAGTTATAATACAGCTGTCTAATGGAGGGGCACAGTTTGTTGCCGGCAAGGGGCTTAAGCTTGAGGGGCAGCAAGCACAGGTACTTGGTGCGGTCGCAGCCGCTAAGCATGTTCATGCATTAGCCGAGGCATATGGTGTGCGGGTAATTTTACACACCGACCATGCAGCTAAAAAGTTGTTGCCCTGGATTGACGGTTTAATTGAGGCAAGTGAAAAACATTACGCCGACACCGGGAAGCCATTGTTTAGCTCTCATATGCTCGACTTGTCTGAAGAGCCTTTAGATGAAAACATTGAAACTTGTGTGCGTTATTTTAAGCGGATGAGCAAAATTGACCAGCTGTTAGAAATTGAGCTTGGTATAACCGGTGGAGAAGAGGATGGTGTTGATAATACCGGCATTGATAACTCGCTCCTATATACCCAGCCCGAAGAGGTTAACCGTTTTTATGAAGCCTTGAAGGCGGTATCGCCAAACTTTACAATTGCTGCTGCATTTGGGAATGTACATGGTGTTTATAAGCCAGGAAATGTAAAATTGCAACCCAAAATTCTGAAGAATTCCCAAAACTACATTAAGGAGAAGCATAACCTTGACGACGATAAGCCGGTGAACTTTGTATTCCATGGTGGTAGTGGTTCTTCGCACGAGGATATTCGTGAGGCCATTGGGTATGGTGTAATAAAAATGAACATCGACACAGATACACAGTGGGCTACATGGGATGGCGTTAGAAAATACGAAGCTGAAAACCACGATTACCTACAGGCTCAAATTGGCAACCCCGATGGTGAAGATAAACCCAATAAGAAATACTACGATCCAAGGGTTTGGTTACGAAAAGCACAGGAGTCGATGATTGAACGGCTTAAAAACGCATTTGATGATTTGAATTGCATAGACCGAAATAATTAAATTGAATATTGTAAATAGATAGGATATCTGAATGTGAAATGCACCCCAAAAGCTGGACCCGGCTTTTGGGGTGTTTTTATGAACGCAACTTACTAAATCGTAATATTTTTGATTGTTAAAATGATAAAATGAAGTATTGATGGGCAAAAATATTCCAATAATATTATTTTTGGCTCAAATTTTTAAATGATTGGTAATGTCGCATATTCCTGGAAATGATAACCGTGATTCGTTTGGAAGTAAGTTTGGAGTGATTGCCGCAACGGCTGGCTCGGCAGTTGGATTAGGCAATATATGGCGTTTCCCATATATCGCCGGAGAAAATGGCGGAGGGGCATTTCTGTTGATATACTTGCTTTTTATCGTCCTGATAGGGTTGCCGGTGATGCTTTCGGAACTTACCATTGGCCGGAGCACACAACGAAATCCGTTTGGGGCATTCAGGGTGTTGAAACCCGGTCAAAAATGGTTTTGGGTTGGCGTAATGGGAATTGCAGCCGCATTTATGATCAATGCTTTTTACAGTGTTGTGGCAGGCTGGACCCTCGAATATCTGGTTAAAGCACTTACCAATCAGTTTTCGGGTAAAACACCCGGGGAGATTGTTGGTCAGTTTAATTCATTTCAGGAAACAGGCTGGCGGCCTTTGATGTGGACCATCGCTTTTATTGTTGTGTCGGGTAGTGTAGTGATGACAGGTGTTGAAAAAGGTATTGAAAAATTTACCAAAATATTAATGCCTATTTTAGTTGTTTTGATTGTTATCCTCGATATACGTGCTATTACTTTACCCGGTGCATCCGAGGGGTTAAGGTTTTTATTCGAACCCGATTTTTCAAAAATAACAGGGGCAAGTGTACTTGAAGCCCTGGGGCAGGCTTTCTTTTCATTAAGCATCGGTATGGGTACTTTAATAACTTATGGCTCATACATTAATAAGAAAGAAAACTTAGGGCAATCAACTATGGCGGTTGCTTTTACCGATACTTTTATAGCAATTTTGGCAGGTGTTGCCATTTTTCCTGCTGTCTTTGCATTTGGAATAAGCCCGGCATCCGGTCCCGATTTAGTGTTTTTAACCCTGCCCAATATTTTTTCGCAAATGGCCGGAGGGTATATTTTTGGGTTGTTGTTTTTCTTTTTACTTACAGTGGCAGCTTTAACTTCTACTATTTCGATACTCGAAGTGGTTGTTGCCTATTTTTCGGAAGAACTCAAAATGTCAAGAAAAAAAGCAACAATATTAGCATCGTTGGGTATTGCTGTTTTGGGTA
>JASMTI010000067.1:0-25763 GCA_041694375.1 Bacteroidales bacterium
CTGTCAGGTATTGTGTTGAATTTTTTCTGGATAAACTTTAAGTTGGCAACTTTATTTTTAATTGCCATCTTGTTTTCAGCTTGTAATGAATTGGCATATAGTCCTTTTGCAACCAGATCAGTATATTTTGTATATTTTTGGGCTTTTAATATTTCTTTTTCAATATTTAGCCAACTTGCTTTTTGTGGTGCATCAGGATTTTCCTGTATATATCTTAAAAATTGAATGATCTGGCTTTTATCAACCTGTCCGGTTTGTGGATCTCCAAAAACCTGCTGGATGATAGGGTGAAGGTTGTTCCCCTGAACTAAATCAAACATTTCTTCTGAAGTAACTTCAATCCCAATCTCATCGTAAACATCGGTCATGATTACTTCACGGACCATGTCATTCCATGTTTGATTAAGAATTTGCTGATACGCCTGTTCGTTAAGCGTGTTCACCTGGTTGTTTTGTTTATATACTTCAGAGATTTGATTAAACCTTTCCTGAAATTCGGGGTACTCTATTGATTCACCATCTATCTCGGCGATCTCCATTTGTTCGCCCCTGATTACCGAACTTCCCGACTTTAATAAATCTCCTAAAATAAATGCGGCTAAAGCAATAAAAATAACGATTGCCACAAGTAGGCCGGCTTGGTTTCTGAGTTTCTGTAAAGTTGCCATTTTATATTACGTATTTGACTTTAAAAACAGTTAAAAATTTCGAGCTACGAAGATAATAATTTTAGGTTTTAATCCTAACCTTTCACTTTATTGATGTTTATTTATCGAGAATTTTCAATAAAACCAGTTCTATTCTGATTTTTGTAGCCTTTAGTATTCTGAATTCAAAATTTCCGACGGTAACGATAGTGTTTACCCGTGGTATGTTTTCGTGTTGATTGATGATAAGCCCGGCCAGGGTGTCGTATTCATCGCTTTCGGGCAAGCCAAAATGATGTTTTTCGTTTAAGAAATTGATTTCGTACCGTGCTGACAATATCCATTCGTTTTCTCTTATGTTTTTATTGGTAAGCTCGTCAACATCGTGTTCGTCTTCAATTTCACCAAATATTTCTTCTAAGATATCTTCAGTTGTAATTAAGCCTGAAGTGCCCCCAAATTCGTCAACCACAACGGCAATTGATTTTCTTTTTTGGGTGAAGAATTTTAATAATTTGCTGGCAGGCATGGTTTCGGGGATAATTGAAACCGGGTTTACAATTGATTTGATATTTTGGGGCGACTTGAAAAGCTGCGAAGTATGTATGTAACCAATCATGTTATCAATTGATTTCCGGTAAACCAGTATTTTAGAAAATCCGGTGTTGGTGAAAATCTTTTGTGCTTCCTGTATACTGGTATTTTCTTCAACAATTTCGATTTCGTTACGCGGTACCATGCAGTCCCTGACCTTTACATTTGAAAAGTCGAGGGCATTTTTAAAAAGTTTAATTTCCGTCTCTTCTTGTTCTTTTTTTTCTACTGCTGTTTGGTTTTCTTTTTGTTGGTTTACGTAGTGGTTTAAATCTACTTTTGAGAAAATATTGTCGTTGTGATCCTCGGTGAAATCTATTTTCATGATATTCCGAATCACAAATTTTGAAATATACATGAATATGTTGGCAATGGGGTATAGGATGATGTAAAATAAGAAAATAGGAAGGGCAAATGCTTCGAGTAGCCCATTTGCATTGAGCCGGAACAGTGTTTTTGGTAAAAATTCGGCAGCAAAAAGGATAACGATTGTAGATATTACAGTTTGAATGAGAAGTGTTAAAATATCCGATTCGATGTATGGCGTAAGATATGGTTCGATGAGCCTGGCTGTTGCCAGCCCGTAAATCACAAGTGCAATATTGTTACCAACAAGCATTGTGGCAATGTATTGTTCGGGTTTTGACGATAATATATTTAACACCGATGCAGTAAGGGTATTTTTCTTTTTGTTCATTTCGAGGGTCAGGCGGTTTGCCGAAAAGTAGGCTATTTCCATTCCTGAAAAGAACGCAGACATTATGATGGTGATCAAAATAATAACCGGGATGTTCATTACGTGTCAGTTTATCTCATTGTTTTTAATGATACAGAAAACATTTTATAAATGTAAAGTTGTGAATTATTCTTCAACTTCGACAGTAATTGGGCCGCTAACATTTTTTATGTGCCAATTTTGCATCTGAAGGTCTGATTCAAATCCAATACCAGTAATGGTTTGATCCTGCTGTATAAATTTAACAAATTGGTCGGAATAAATCATGTCTTTTTTTTCATCCCAAAAAAGAACATCAGTTTTTAAGGTGTCGTTATTTTCGGTAACGGCTACAACATTTTGGCGGGCTTCCCACAATGATTTTTTTTCAAAGTGTTTTCCGTAATCGGCTTCTATTTGGGCTGTTCGAATATTGTCAGGTGAAAATTGTTTAATGATAAAGCCTTCGGGAAATTCGGTATGAGGGTCTTCTTCATCTTCATAAATTTTGAGTTTGGGTGCTGTTAAAGTAAAACGTACAACCGCTGAATCGGAGAAGAGGATATGTATGTCGTCGGCAACAATTTCAGGTGCCCCTGCCGGGTGCGAGAATTCTCCAATTTTTTGGATGTCGTTTTGTTGGCAGGATAAAAAAAGCACTGCAACCATAAAAATGGATGCAATGCTTTTATTTTTTATTGTCAGTATGTTAATTTTCTTTAGCACGAACAGTTGTTGTTTCGTTTATCCATCCACCTAAAAAGTAGTTTTTGCCAATTTCTAAACTGTTAAAGAAAACGTCCTCTTTGTTAGGGAAGTAGTTTTGGTAAAACTTAATTTTATCTTGGGCATCTGATTTACAATTACTGTATTGTGCAGCTTTTTTGAAATAGTCGGTAGCTAACCAGAAAACTGTGCTCCTTTCAAAATCGCTGTTGCTGTATTCTTTACTTGCCTGGGCATATATTTCGCCAATTAACATGTAAGCCTCACAATAATCGGGCTTGTTGTTAATTGCTTCTTTAGCAAGGTCACGGGCTCTTTTAAGGTTGCCTTGTTGCAGGGCCAGACCTGCTGCTTCATAGTAATAAAGAGCTTTGTCCTCGTTGTTTGTTGCCGAAGTGTAAGCTTTTTCATAATATTCAAATGCTTTTGGGTATTTTTCCTTTTTAAGAAACATCCGTGCCATGTTGAATGCTGCTTCGGCCGATGGTTCAAGTTCGTAAAGTTGTTCTGACATTTCAACAATCAGGTTATTTTCACAGTCGGCTTTGTTGAAAGCACGTAAAGCTTTTTTGATAAAATCAATGTCTTCAGTATTTTCTTTAAATTTGGGCTTATAAAGTTTTAACATGGCTTCACAGTCCATGGCGCCACTGCCTTCTAATATCTGTTCAACCAATGGTATTGCTTGATTTGCCTTGTCTGCTGTTTCTTCATTCTCAAGTTGTTTTTCAAGCAGGTCCATTGCTTTTTCGTAGTTTTCAAGTACGGTTTCGGCAGAGAACTCGTTGAAAGAGAATAGACGGCGTGTTGATTGCATGAAAAGGACAATAACCGCAGGCTCGGTATCAACACCTGACTCTTCTATTGATTGTTCAGCAAAGCCATACCCCGTTTTGATGTCCTTAATCATTTCGTCTTCGGGAACATCAAGTGTGAGTACTTTTTCGAGATAATCGGCAGCTTTACGACCAAGTAATTCACCTTTATTGTCGAGGTATTTGATGCGTTTGTCGTAAATCTGCATCATGGTGTCGAGATATGCTTTCTTTGTATCAGTGTTCATGGCATTCTCTAAAAATGATTCCATCATATCCAGTCCGTCACGATAAATCTGGGTTGTTGATTTAGGATAGGTCTTATATACTATTCTCCAGTTTGGCAGTGCTGATTTATAGTCGCCTTGTTTAAAAAACTCCCGGTATAATGAATAGTTGTTCAGGAAGTCCATGTCACGGTTTTTACGCAGTTCATCAAGTGTTTTTAGTATAACACCGGCTTCCTCGTCTGAGCTTGGTATTTCCGAACCATCCCAACTATAATTTATAACATCCGAAGTGTTTTCTCTCAGATCTATTTTCTTTGATTCATCTAAAAAAGTAAATCGCAGCCATTTACTTTTTTCACTTACTTCGATTTCGTATTTACCATCAAAACTGGTGTAATACGAATCGTTTGACCTGTGTGCTTCAACGAGGATTCCCGCTGCAGGTTCACCGTTATTGTAAATTGTTCCGGTGATTGTTTTTTGAGCATTTGTTGCCATTGCTAAAAAAACAACGATAAGTGTAAGTCCAATGTTTTTTGTAATCGCTTTCATCTTTTTATTAATTTTAGTTTTTTAGATTATCCCTTTTCCAGTAAAACAGAGCCTCTAAAATGTATTATTTGTTTCTGTTAAAATTGTGTTATTTACTTCGTGTTATATGTTGAGCAAAATATAAGCCAACCTGTTAAATATTATTCTTATCCTTTGAAAACTCAAGAATAACGTTTAAACCCAGAAGGGTGATTTCAGGGGATACAAAAATGTGATTTTTTAATAGTTTTTCAAAATAGTTTATATCACCTCCTGTTAAAATTATTTTGAGTCGTGGGTTTTTTTGCTTAAAATGCTCAGTAATCTGATTAACTTCTCCTTCAATTCCAAGTTGTATTCCTCCAATTATTGAAGTGTTAGTGTTTTTTCCTTCAGGGGTATGAGGTGCTTGTGTATTTAAAAGTGGTAATTTGTCAGTAAACTCGTGAAGGGCTTTAAAGCGCATGTTTAGCCCGGGTGTGATAAAGCCCCCTTCGTATTCGTTGTTTTGGTTAACAAAGTCGTATGTAATTGCTGTGCCTGCATCAATAATCAGCAAAGCCTGATTGGGGTATAGGTTGTTGGCGCCAACTGCAGCAGCAATTCTGTCCTTTCCCAGTGTTTTAGGTGTTTCATAGCAGTTTTTAAGGGGCAGGGGGGTTTTCTCGGTTAGCTCAAACACGAATTTAAATTCAGTTTGAAGTTCCTTAATTAATGCCCGTGAATAATTGCGAACAGATGAAAGGATAACCGAACTTATATTAGGATAATCATTTTTAAGTTCTTTGATTATATCAGTAACAAGCTCGTTTGTAGAGAAGCTGGCTACTAAACCGCTATGATTAAATATTGCAAACTTGGTGCGTGTGTTGCCTATGTCTATTACCAGGTTGTTCACAAGTTTTTAGTCTTTAATACGTTGGCTAATGTCTAGAGCTTTTACCGAATGAGTAAGGGCCCCGATTGATATGTAGTCGACACCTGTTGCCGCCACTTCTTTAACCCGTTCGAGCGACATGTTGCCCGAAGCCTCGACCTTAGCTTTGCCGTTAATTAGCTTTACCGCTTCTGCCATTGTATCATTATCCATGTTGTCGAGCATAATAATATCGGCACCTGCTTGCAGGGCTTCTTCTACTTGTTGAATGTTTGTTGTTTCAACTTCAATTTTAATATTTTTATCAATATTGGGCCTGATGGCATTTACAGCATTGGCAATCCCCCCGGCAACGCTAATGTGGTTGTCCTTGATCATTACCATGTCGTAAAGACCGATGCGGTGGTTTGTGCCACCCCCGGTTTTAACCGAGTATTTATCGAGTAATCGGTGGCCCGGTATGGTTTTTCGGGTGTCGAGTATTTTGGTGTGGTAGTCGCTAACCGCTTCAACATATTTTGAAGTTTCGGTGGCAATGCCCGACATACGCTGCAAAAAGTTCAGTGCCAATCGTTCACCGGTAAGCAATGCACGGTAGGCTCCTTTTATGGTACATATCAAATCGCCCGATTTTATTTTATCGCCATCATTAACTGATGCTAAAAATTCTACATTTGCATCTAATCTTTTAAATATTTTTTCAGCAACGGGTAATCCGGCAATGATCCCATCAGCTTTTGCAATCATAACCGCAGTTGTTTGCGTATCGGACGATATTAATAAATCGGTGGTTAAATCACCTGTGTTAATGTCTTCTTTGAATCCTGTATCAATTAATGATTCAATATTTTGTAACAACTTTTTATCCATTTTACTTTTTGCATGTTTTATGAATGTTGCAAAATTATAAATATTACCTAATTGTGAGCGTTTTATTTATTTTTTCTTGTTTCTTTATTTTTTGTTGGCGGTATCTTTTTTTATTTATTTAGCACCGCAATTAAACTTTTTGATGGTTTTGCTGTCATAGATTTCATGTTTCTTGTATTCATGTTTTGAAAACAGATAACGAATGAAACGAGCATGGTTGAGGCATTAAACACATACGCCTGGACTAGAGCGAGTTTCATGAGTCACATTAAAAAATAAAAGTTATAGACGAATGAAACGTACAATTATAATTGTTGTAGCTTCCATAGTGGTTGTTGGTATGGCTTTTGGTGTTATGCGGTACTTGGCCTCGCAAAAAGAACTGCCTGTGGTGAGAGAGGCACCTGAAGTAACCAGATATGTGAAAACGGTTGATGTAACTTATGATACGATTGTTGCTGAAGTAAAAGGCAAAGGACGTGTTGTTGCTAAATCAATGGTTGATATTGTTGCAGAAGGGTCAGGGAAAATTATTGAAGGAGACCTGCCCCTTAAAAACAGTCAGAGGTTTATAAAAGGCGATGTACTGTTCTCAATTTACAAAGATGAAGTTGAACTGGCATTAAAAGCCCGTAAAAGTAATTTTATGAATTTGGTGGCGAATATTCTTCCTGATATAAAAATAGACTATACAAATTACTATTCTGCATTTATTGATTTTTTTAATTTAATTGAAGTAGATAATGATTTGCCTGAATTGCCACAGTTTGATTCACAACAACTAAAAATGTTTTTAGCCTCCCGAAATATTCTTCCTGAGTATTACTCCATAAAAAAAGATGAGCTGGCATTAAAGCGTTACACCGTACATGCTCCTTTCGATGGCTCCTTTTCACAAGTTAACAGGGAAGTAGGCTCATATGTTAATATGGGGACTGCCGTTGCCATAGCAATGCGTACTGATGTAGTTGAAGTAGAGGTAGCTGTTGATTCAGATTATGCTACTTTTATCGAAATTGGTGATAAGGCTGTGCTTCGTGGTGAATTTATATGGAAAGGCACCGTTGTTCGAAAATCTGATTTTATTAATGAGCAAACACAATCGGCGGTTGTTTATGTCGAAATTAATGAAGGAACCTTACCTCAGCCCGGGCAGTACCTTGAAGCTACTTTCACCGGTAAAAAGATTGAGGGTGTAATGGAAATTCCTCGGAGGGCGGTTTTTAACTTTGATGAAGTTTATGTAATTGACGACGGGCGCCTTAAAACCCATAAAATAAATGTGATAAAACGTAACGAGGGGACATTGTTTTTTAATGGCCTTGAGGATGGTGCGGTACTGGTTGTGCAGCCTCTGGTTGGGGTAAGCGAAGGCTCAAAAGTGAGCAGGCTTAGAAATGCCCCTGAAAAATAAAATAGAATGAATCCCTGAATATGTAAAATATAAGTCTTAATGAGAAAATTAGTTTCAACTTTTGTAAAATATCCTTTTTACGCTAATTTAATAATAGCGGTTGTTGTGTTTGCAGGTGTGTTTGGGCTTTTAAACATGAAAAAGTCATTCTTCCCTGAGACAGAAAGCCGGATTATTCAGGTTCGTGTTTTTTACCCCGGGGCTTCTCCTGTTGAAATGGAAGAAGGTGTTACCAGTAGGATTGAAGAGGCTATCAGGGGGATCATAGGTATTAAAGAGATCAATTCAACATCGGTTGAGAACAGTTCTGTAGTGACTATCGAAACAACCGGCCAATACGATATCAATGAAGTATTGCAGGAGGTTAAAAATGCAGTTGACGGAATTTCATCGTTGCCATCGGCTGCCGAACGGCCAATTGTTTCGAAACGGCGCTCAAGGTCGATGGCCATGATGTTAAACCTTGTGCCCTCCAATGAAGATATTGATTTACTTGCACTCAAAACCCATGCCCAGCGTATTGAAGAAGATTTTCTTAATTCGGGGGTAATGAGCCAAGTGAATATTTTTGGGTTCCCGAGTTATGAGATATCGGTTGAGGTAAATGAAAACGAACTACTCAGGTATGGTTTAACTTTTAGCGATATTTCGCAGGCTATTGCCAACAATAATCAGGATGTTTCGGGTGGTACCATAAAATCTGAAATTGAAGAAATGCTCATCAGGCTACGCTCACGAAGTACCGACCCCGATAAAATTGGTGATATTATTTTAACCGGAACCAAAACAGGTGGGTATATACGAATTCGTGATGTGGCTGAAGTAAAAAAGAAGTTCTCGGAATACACCCCGCGCAAATCTTTTCTTAATGGTAAGCGGTCGGTAATGCTGATGATTAATAAATTGCCCGAGGAAGATATGCAGGCAATTACCGATTGGGTGCGCGACTATTCTGAAAAATTTAATGCCCGGAACAATGGTGTTGAAATTGTTGAAACACGTGCATTTCTTGACATTCTTCAGAGCCGGCTTGATTTACTTTTGAAAAATGGTTTAACAGGATTAATCCTGGTTATTATTTCGCTGGCATTTTTCCTCAGTTTTCGTTTGTCGATATGGGTGGCATGGGGAATACCTTTCTCATTTCTGGGAATGTTTATTGTCGCAAGTCTATATGGCATTACCATTAATATGATTTCTCTTTTTGGGATGATATTGGTTATTGGTATTCTGGTTGATGATGGAATTGTAATTGCCGAGAATATTTTCACTCATTTTGAGATGGGCAAGTCACCCAAAAAAGCCGCTATTGACGGTACTATGGAAGTGTTGCCCGCAGTTTTTACATCAGTAACTACAACAATTGTAGCTTTTATCCCTTTAATGCTTTTGCAGGGGACCATGATGGAAATGATGTACCACATGGCTTTTATTGTAATATTTAGCTTGCTTTTTTCATTGTTTGAAGCATTTTTTGTTTTACCGGCACATATTGGAAGCCGTTTTATATTATCAGAAAAAACAATGGAGCGCAAACAAAAGGGCTTGCGTAAGCATATTGATAAAATGATTTTTTGGCTGCGTGATGAGGTGTATGAGCCAATGATTCACTGGATGCTGAAATGGCGCTACCTGGTTATAACTTTTCCGCTTGCTGCCACCCTTATTACGATTGGGTTAATGCAGGGGGGCTTTATTAAAACCACACTTTTTCCACGCGTAGACTTTAACCGCTTTGAAATAAATATAGCATTTACGCCGGGTGATGGCGAGGCTCAAACTGCCGAATTTCTTGCAATGTTCGAGACGATGGTTTGGGAAGTAAATAAAGAATTGCAGGAAAAGATTGGAACTGATGAGGATGTTATCGAACGTGTTTACCGCTCCATTGGTTCTTCTTTTGACGGACTGGAAGCGGGCTCACATGCCGGGCACCTTACGGTGTTCCCAAAAGACTTTGAAGATTTGCCTGAAACCGATTTTGAGCTGAGTGGTACAACTGTTGCCAATATGGTTAGAAAAAAAATAGGATCTGTTCCCGAAGCGAGAAAATTTACGGTTGGCGGTTCGAACCGTTGGGGGGCGCCTGTTTCAATAAGTGTAATGGGGCGTGACCTGGATGAACTGGAGGCGGCAAAAAATATGTTGATGCTTGAATTGGCAGATATGCCAGCCCTGAAAGATATTACAGAAAATATTGCCCTTGGAAAACAGGAGGTACGGTTAAAACTTAAACCTAAGGCTTATTTTCTCGGGCTAAACGAAGTAGCTATTGCCAATCAGGTGAGGCAGGGCTTTTACGGAGGGCAGGCGCAACGCTTACAAGAGGGGCGTGACGAGTTAAGGGTATGGGTGCGTTACCCACAGGAAGACCGGGAGTTGATCGGACAGCTTGAGCGCATGAAAATTAAAACACCGGCCGGCGATTATCCGCTAATCGAACTTGTTGAGTATGATTTAAAACGTGGGCCGGTAGCAATTTCACGTTATAATGGATCGAGGGAAATAAGGGTTGAGGCTGAAACTGTTGATCCCTATGCCCCTGTGCCTGATATTCTTGAAAGGATTACCGATGATATAATGCCTAAAATTGAAGCCCGGTTTCCGGGTGTTACCTATGTTTACCAGGGACAGCAAAAATCTAGCAATGAAACCATGGATAAAATTGGCAAATATTTCTTTGTCGCCTTTATGGTTATTGTGATGATTATGATGTTGCATTTTAAATGTATTGGGCAGCCTTTTATTATTTTGATAATGATACCTCTGGGTGTGTTTGGTGTTATATGGGGGCACGGCATCCATGGCAAAGCTTTGTCAATGATGAGTTATTTTGGGATGATTGCGCTTACCGGTGTGGTAATAAACGATTCAATCGTATTTTTATCGCGGTATAACGACCTGCTGAGGCAGGGGTACCGGGTAAAGCAGGCTATTGTTGAGGCCGGAAAATCGAGATTGAGGCCTATCTTCCTCACAACCATCACAACTACTTTTGGAGTGTATCCTATTATACTTGAAAAAAGTATCCAGGCACAATTTCTAATTCCAATGGCTATATCGCTGGTGTATGGAATTGTATTCGGGACAATGTTTATACTGGTTTTCTTCCCGGTACTTATTCATCTTTTAAACGATTTTATGGTTTTTACAAAATTCTTGTTCTCCGGTGTTAAGCCCGAACCTGAAGATGTTGAAATTGCAATTATCAACGCCCATCGTAAAATTGAAGGTATTGATGTTGATGCGAACAAAATGGTTGGTGATGTTGATATTGACTTTACTGACCATGAACTGCACCCGCTAAATAAAAAAAATAAGGATAATGAAGAAAATAGTTAACAGTATATTCTTAATAGTGATTGTTGTAGTTGCACAAGGACAGCAACTGTCGGTTTTTGAGGCAATTCAAAAATCACTGAATAACAATTACGATATTCAATTACAGGCAAAAGACACACAAATTGCAGCCATTAATAACAATTGGGGGACTGCAGGCAGGTATCCTTCATTATCTTTATCAGCTGCTTCAAACAATAAAGCCGATTTTAATGAGAACGACAATTATAATCAGTTTCAGCTTATAGGGGGGGTGTCTTTAAACTGGACTTTATTCAATGGTTTTAAAGTTAATATAAACAAAAGCCGGCTTGAAGAACTTGAGAACTTAAGTGCAGGACATACTGCTATACTGGTTGAGCAGACAGTTCAATCGGTTATTTTGGCTTACAATTCTGTTTTATTAGAACAAAAAAAGCTGGATGTTTATACCGAAAATGAGCAATTATCAAACGATAGGTTAGAGTATGAAAAAATTAGGCAGGAGCTTGGGAGTGCGGTCAGTTATGAAGTTTTACAGGCTCAAAATTCATATTTGGCCGATAAATCGCAGGTGATGCTACAGCAGGCTAATGTAAAGTCGGCTATGCGCGAATTGGCATTCATAATGGGAGAGGAGAATACCTCATACGAACTTACTGATGCCATTGAAGCTGATACGGTAACCTACAACGAAGATGAATTGATAAATGTAATGTTAAATGGAAACAAAAACTTACAAAATCAACTCATCGCTATTTCGTTGGCACAAAAGGAACGTGAATTGGCAAAAGCAGATTATTACCCCACTATTTCGCTAAATGCAGGCGGACAGGTTGTTGATATGGATCAAAATTACTACAACAGGGATGATGCATCATCTCTTTCGTCGAATATATATGGTAATGTATCTTTATCATATAATATTTTTAATGGCGGGGTGCGTAAACGTGCTGTCGATATTGCTAAAATTGAAGAAGAAGCAGCATACATTAAACAAGAGCAAATGGAGTTATCGCTTACAAACCAGCTGTATCAATTGCTCGATTTTTACGAGGCACGAAAAAGTATGTTGAAACTGGCCGATGAGCGTTTAGAAGTTGCACGCTTAAATCTTGACATATCTTCTCAAAAGCTGAAAGCTGGTACAATAAACTCATTTAATTACCGCGATGTTCAGCTTTTATACCAAAATGCGGCAACAGATTATTTTGATGCCCTTTATAATTTAATTGATGTTCAAACTTCAATATTGAGGTTAACCGGACAAATGGTTAATGAAGACGGCGAATATATTCATTAAAAGGTTACATCAAAGCGGGCCCTGATGCCTACAGGTGAAACCCCTGGTTGGTTCAGGTAGTTCAAGCGCCATACAAAATCGAACCTGAAATATTGGAAGAAGTTTTCAACCCCAAGGCTGACCTCGGTGTATGGCGTATGTGCATCGTAAAGCTGTACCGGGTAGTCCAGTATGTTTTTATGATTTGCAGAAAGGTTGCTCCATAATACTTTTGCCGATGCAACTTCGCGTATGCCAAGCTGTTTGAGGATAGGGATACGGTTAAACAGAAATCCGTTGAGGTGGTATTGTGCCATCAGGCTGGCAAAGCGGTCCGAAGCAAATTCCATTTCATTCATCATGTTAAATGAATACAATGCAAAACCGAGCGATTGGTCGGTGCGGTGTATGTCAAGCAATGGGAATGGAACATCACCCAATGTAAAACCCGATTCGAGTACGTATTCAAATTTTGTTTGTCCGAAATTGATGTCATGGTTTACAACCAGGCGGGCCTTGAGGTATTCGTTGAATTTATTTTCAATATTATACTGGCCACCCGTAACCCTGATGTTTATTATGGGATAGGGTGTGCCCATGTAATATCTGCGGCAGTAGTTGTCGGTGTAGTTTTCTTTCCACGAAAGTCGCAGTCCCATATTGATTTCGTTTATTGAAAAATTGTTGATGTTTTTATTCTTGAATGTAAATGGGATAAATATTCCAGAATGAATTGTACGGTGGTTAAATCCCGTGTATGTTGTTAACCCCTTTTTCCATTCATGTTCATACGAAGCAGTGTATCTTATTTCGCGCGATAGTTTATCAAGTGGGTTATTTGTGAAGATCGATGCAATAATATTGTCCTCTCCTGTAACCATCATGTTTTCTTTAATCAGGAATATGCTGCGGTTGTCGCCAACACGGCTGAGGTCGTTGCGGTATTCCAGTGTGAATAACCTGCGGCGCTTATTGTTTAGCTTATGCTTGGCACCTAATCCGTATTTCCATTCATTGTCGCGTGTGCCGTAACCAATGTGCCCGTATATCATTGTGTTTTTTGTTAATGAGGCACTTGTTCGTCCTGCAAATGCATACCTGAAGCCTTCTACTTTGTTTTTTTTGACCAATTCGAGGTAGGGCCCTAGGTCAATAATATTACCGGGTATATAGCCTGTGATAAACATTTGTGAAAGGGCATCGGCCGATTTTATTCGCCAGTCGTTATTCAACGAGTCGATTTTCATAATAGCTCTTTCTTCGCTTTGGGTAAGCGATTCAGGGCGAAGTTTCTTTACCGAACCGGAAAGCATTGAAACACCTTTTTTTTCTTTATTTGATGTTAGTTGGGATGGATCGATGGTTGCAAAATCTGTTTTTATGCTATCGTAAACCGAGCGTTTATTTACTTTGGCCATAAAATCAAAATCGAGAAAAGATTCGTCTTTTGTTATCTTCAAGTCGGCACTGGTATTGTTTACTTTATAAAAGGTAAGGCTGTCGTTTATGGACTGAAAAGATTGAAATATATCCAGTTTGTTCACATAGTTCAGGTTGGCATTTTGTGGTATTGAAAGGGAAAGTTCGCTTATAGCCCACAAATCATCAATTACCTTAATATACCCGTTAAAAGCCAGGTCGCGGTTGTTTTTTGGGACGATGGTTAATGTATATTCTTTTCCGTTTGTCGTCATAGTGCTATCTGTGAGATAGAATTTATAGAAAAGAAATGCCCTGTTATTTAAGGGCCCGATAAATGGCTTTTCAAATATTTCAATAACCCCGTCGTAAAAATTATAGCCCAGGCTCAAATTATTTGAGTAACCGATGATGCTCATGTCGTTTAAAAAGCCAAGGCCATCCTGGCGTTCGGCAATTATTTCGCCTTTTTCATAAAAAGGTTCTTTCTGTAAAGTATTTGTTGATAATTTCTCAGAGAAATAAATGGGGACGTTAGTTTTTTTTATTGAGTCTTTTTCATTTTTTGCATGGACTAATATTTTTGTATATGTGTTGCATTTAATTTTTTCAATATTCATGGGGTTGTTTTTGTCTTTGAGTTCAATTACATTCCGCATGATGCGGTTAGCAGGGTTTTCGCCGGGGTTAATAATCACCTCCATGAGCTCAATGTCAACCGGTTCAAGTTCAATGTCAAGGTGATAATTTTCATATTTGGTAATGGGGATGCGTTTGGTGTTATAGCCCACTGATGATATAATCAGGGTGTCGGGTATAAAACCGGTATTAATTGAAAATTGCCCGTTGCTATGGGTTATTGTGCCGGTCATACGCTCTTTAAAATGTATATTTGTAAACGGAACAGGTTCTTTGGTTTGGGCATCGGTAACTCTTCCGTTAATGAATATGCGATCCTGTGAGACAGCCGGTATGAGGATTGTGATAAATAGCAATATGGTGACTGTTCTTTTGAGCATTTTTGATAGTTTTAAGGTGTTACAATATATGAAAACAAATTATATAATGAGGCAATAATGGGAATTCATGTTCGAAAAATTGACTATAATGAATATTATAAAATTGTTCAGATATTGAATCGTATTCCCGAATTTGATACACTTTTTTATCTTGAATCCCTCAAGAAAAAATTGAAAGATAAGGAATCGATTGTTCTGCTTGCGGAATATGCAGGCAAGCCCGTGGGCTGTAAAATTGCCTACAACCGTTATTTCGACGGATCTGTGTATTCATGGCTCGGTGGTGTGTTGCCACCTTACCGGCGACAGGGTGTGGCGATGGCCCTTTTAAATGTGCTCGAACACGAAGCTAAAAATTGTTTTTTTGAAAGTATTCGTCTTAAAACGCGTAACAAGCATGTACCAATGCTTATTTTTTCATTGAAAAATGGTTTTTATATATCAGGATTTGAGAAAAAAGGGGATATTGACGATTACCGGATTTTGATGGTTAAAAAAATATAACGATCTATTGGTAAGTTAAATTAACAAAGAATGATGAACCCTTACCCGGAGTACTTTCAACAGTAATATCCCCGTTGATTTTTTTAATCAGTTCGGCACATATAACCAACCCCAGTCCGGTCCCTTTTTCGTCGTTAGTGCCTGTGCTGCGATATTTAGAATCAATTCTGAAAAGTTTTTTTACTGCATCTTTCTCAATTCCTACTCCTGTGTCGCTAATTTTTATGACTACTTTGTTGTGGCTGGTATCACTCTTAATATCGATGCTGCCGCCAGAATGGGTGAACTTGATGCTGTTGTTGATGATGTTACGGAATATTGTTTCAAGAATGTCGGGGTCGCTGTTAATAGTAATAGCACCACTGACCTTATTTGTTATGGTAATTGATTTTTTCAAGGCATCGCTTTGTAGGGTGTTGATCGATGATTCAATGATTTCGTGTAAGTTCACTTTTTGCAGGGACACATCTCTGTTTTCGATTTGTGTTTTGCCCCATTCAAGTAGATTATCTAAAAGCCTTTTAATTTGGTTTGCCGAGAAATGAATGCCTTTTGAATATTCTTTGATTTGATGTGTATCTAATTCTTCGGGTGATTCGGAAAGTATAAATGAAAGCCCGATAATATTATGGAATGGACTTCTTAGATCGTGGGCCAAAATTGAGAAAAAACGATTTTTAGTGGCATTTGTGATCATCAGCTCGTGTCTCGATTGTTGTAGTTTTTTTGTTATTTCTTCGTTTTTATCAATTAATGCCTGTAATTGTAAGTTTTGTTCTTCAATGTATTTATTCTTTTTTAAAAGCGAATGGTTGATTGTGTTTTTTCGTTTGTAAAATAAGAATATTACAAATACAACAATAAGGAGTAGCATGATGAATGAAAGGCCAATTTCTTTTTGTAACTGGTTCTTTTTTGTTTCCAACTGGTGCTGAAGCATTTCATTTTCTAATAATGCTATCTGGTGTTCTTTTTTATTGGTTTCGTACCGGGTTTCTAATTCTGCATATTTTTGCTGGTTTTCAGCATTAAATATACTGTCGTTTAATTTATGATAAAGTGTTCTTGTTTCGTAGGCATTCTTGTATTCTTTCTGTTTGTATTTGAGTTCAGCCAACTCGAAATATGCATTGAGCAATACATTATTGAATTGGTTAGCTTTGGCGGTAATTATAACTTCCCTGATTAATTCTTCAGCTTTTTCATTTTTACCTTTAACTGCGAGCAGTGAACCAATTCCCAATTTCGATTTAATCACCCCCAATAAATATTCATTTTCTTCAAATGTTGTTAGCGCTTGTTGGTAATAATAGAGTGCTGTGTCGGGATGATTATATTTTTCATAAAGGCTGGCTAAATTATTATGGATATATGCTTTTCTGAATTTGTCATTTTGTTGGTTGTAAATATCAATTGCATTATTAAAATGCTCTTTTGCCGCATTATAATTGTCAGTGTTTTTATGGGCAACAGCCAAAGCATTGTATATTGAAGCTAATTGTGTTGAGTCATTTAATTCTAATGCAAGCGAAATGGCTTGTGGAGCGCCTTCGATTAAGTCGTTGTAATTTTCAACAGCAAAGTAATGATTAATAATATTAACAGTTACATTTAGCCGTTCTTGTTGTATTCTGGTGTTTTGCGTGGCAGGTGAAGATGCATCAAGTGCTTTTATATAGTATTCCAGTGTTTTTTCTTTATTGTGCTCAAAGCTATAAGTAAGCCCAATGCTGTTTAAAGCCATCATCAGGTAAACTGTATCCTGATGTTCTTTTAGCGTTTCAATACTCAAAAGATATTGTTTTCGGGCTTTTCTGAAATCTTGATTATAATAGTAATAGTCACCAAGCATGTATGTGAGAAGTGACTTATTATATTGGTTTTTTGGTGTATTTCTTTTTTGCAGTCCATCATCAATAAATTTTTTGGCTTCTTCGAGTTCAAAATTTTGTAAATGTTTTTTTGCCCTGACAACATATTGTTGTAAATTCCCGCTGTTTGATGATTCGGATGTTTGTATGTTTAATGAATCATTAGCGAAACATACAGAAGAGATGACAATAATTGAAAAAAGTAATGTTATTTTTTTGACGATGGTCATTTCTGTTGTATTATTATAATTTATGATACGAAAATAGGAAAATATTGATAAATGTCATTATTTGATTTAAATACCGATCACTAAAAATTTAAAAATATGAAATTTGAAGAGCTTGCAAATACTCGCCATTCCGTACGTAAATTTACATCGAAGGACGTAGATAAAGAAACACTGACAAAACTGTTGGATGTTTCCCGTAAAGCACCATCTGCTGTCAATTTCCAGCCTTTTAAGATTTATGTGGTAGCGAGCGAAGAAAAATTAGATGCCATAAAAAGTTGTTATCATCGCGATTGGTTTAAAGCTTCACCTGTAGTGCTGGTGGTAGTGGCCGATTATGATAGTGGATGGAAGCGTGCCAGCGACCATAAAAACCACGCCGATATTGATGCTGCTATTTTTACTGACCACCTCACCCTGCAGGCTGCTGATATGGGGTTGGGTACCTGTTGGGTCTGTAATTTTGATGTTGAACAAACTTCAGGATTACTGGGTTTAACATCGAAACAAAAACCTGTTGCACTGATTCCCGTTGGATATCCTGCCGATGACAACATACCTGTAAAGAAGCGGAAAACACTGGATGAGATTGCAGTTTGGTTGTAACGAGAATTCAAGCTAACTTTGCAAAATTGTTTTTTTTGCAAAAGAAAATGCTAAATTTGAGCACTTTATTAAAATGATATACGGATGAAACGATTTATTATTATCAGTTTTGCATTGATGTTGTTTGCATCAGCAAATATAAAGGCACAGGTTAACCTCATGCCTAACTTTGTATTGACAGAGGTTTTCGAAAATGAAAAAGCAATCTGGCCAACTTTTACTGAGGGTGTTGTGCATTATGCCGCCGATATTATGTACATATATGGCGAAGTTTATGTTACACCAGAGATGCCCGACAGCGCAAATCATACTCGCCCAACATTCCGTTCATCATACTTATTGCCAATATACAGTCAGTATAAGAAGAACAAAGGAAAGATTAACCCACGGTTTGAGGATGAAATGTATTTATTCCTTAATATTAAATACGACCCTAAGAAAACATACGACAAAATATGGGAGCAGTTAACGCCTTACCATGAAATGTTGACTTATCGCGTAGGGCCAAAGTGGCACGAAGGCAAATTGAAAGTTATTTTTGTAGGCAACGCCCCTATGCGCACATTCCAACAAGAACGTGTTTGCTTTGTGGCTGCACAGGGAACTATTGAGGATTTAGATAAGAATTACGATAATAAAGTAATGCCCCTTATCGGAATCGATTTTGAAAATGATATTGAATGGAACGGTGTAGGTAAAATGCCTTTCGAAGAATATAAGAACTTTAAAGATATTATTCTTCGTGCACATGACCAGGATAAAAAGGTTAGGGTATATAATATGCCTGAAGACGAAAGTGTTTGGGAGGTTATGTACACTGCCGGTGTTGATATGATCAGTGGCAAAAGTGCTGAAAAGTTTCAGGATTTCATTGAGAGTAAGAAGTAAGAAAAATTCAAACTTATATAGTAGAGGGGTGGTTTTCGGATCATCCCTTTTTTTGTGATCAATGGTCGCTGTGCTATTGAGGCATAGCAGCTCAACGCGCACGCCGCCTATTTAATGATAGATATTTTAATGTTAAGAAGGCATGGTTTTTGTTTCTTCTTCCCCTTTTAACCTCTTAAACGATTTAATAATGAAAAAAGTTACTGTATTTCTATCATCAATTTTATTAACTCTAATTTTTAATACCAATGAGTTATCTGCCCAAGATGCACCTGAAAAAAGGTGGAATGTTGCAGTTGGGTATACAACATTCGATAAGCAGGTTTTAGAAATTTGGGATAATCAACATTTGACCACTTATTATCCCCAAATTTTTATAAAAAGTGGATATAAACTTTCAGTATTTTGGGAGTTGGGTATTGGACTTGGCTATGCCCACAAATTGAGAATCAGAACAGAGGAGAGATCATATAACAATGAAACTGATCTCAGAAGTTATGCCGGGTGGGTGTATTCTAAATATCATTTGTTGCCCCTTTTTATCTAGGATGATAACTTTCCGTTGGATGTATATTTATCGGGCAAAGCCGGAAGATATTTTAAAGGTGAAGATTACTCAAATTGGCATTATGGGGTTTATGCAGGTGCTTCTTTATATCTCTTTGGAAATATCGGTATATACGGTGAAATTGGTTACGGGAACAAATCGATATTTGAAGCCGGTTTAAACTGGAGGTTTTAGTTCCGGTATTAATCAGGTTACACATGCGCAGGCAACCCCATTCATTTTACCCTACTTTTCGGCGGATTCCTTCTATTTGCTATGTTTTGAGTCAATTCTGAATTTCGTGGGAATTGGGTCTAACGAATTAAAAGTCAAGACCAAAAATGTTTTGTTGGGCAATTCATAATCGAGTTCAAATTCAGGATAACAAATTTTGCCATCTTTAATCGTAAAATCATGTAATTTGTAGTCTTGCAAAACGTACCAGTCGTGGGCAAAGTATTGCCTGACTTGAAAGGCGGCTTGTATGGTTGAATCGTTGGTGGTAATATTTTCAGGATATGGGTTATTAAGCTTTACTTCAAATTTCAGTTTCTTA
Organism: Bacteroidales bacterium; assembly: GCA_041694375.1. Classification (GTDB taxonomy): domain Bacteria; phylum Bacteroidota; class Bacteroidia; order Bacteroidales; family Prolixibacteraceae; genus Roseimarinus. Next base: position 19,660 of record JASMTI010000067.1, read on the forward strand.
TTATGGTATTCATGTGAAAGTACGTCGAATGATAGATTGTAATAGCTTCTGAAATTGCTAATTTTGTTGATATACCATGTTTCTTTCTCCGTTTCAACAACCTCGGGGCTTTCAAATTGGTTTTCGTTTTTTGAAACAACATAAACAGTTTGTCCTGTGAGTTCTTCGTCCCGGTCCCATATATCAAATTGGTTCTTTCGGTATTGGGCTGAGTTGAGGTTTGTAACATCGGGGTTTTGTGTATAAAACGCGAAGCGTGAAGCACGGTGCCACTCATCCTGAAAAACAACCGGATGTTCTTTAACATGTTCCTGAAGTTCAAGGGCGTCTTTATCCCAGCCATAAAACAGGGAAAAGGCTTTCACGTTGCTGGCAATAGGTGTTATAATTAAAATTCTTGCGGCAATAATTAAAATAAGGGTGATAGCACCTGATGTGTATATCCACCGGTTCCACCTGTTTTTTCTGTATAAGGTGCTGTACGATAAAACCACAAGCGGTATGGTGGCAACAAGCGTCCAATGTGCTTCATAACGCCCACCCAAAGTGCTGAATAAAAAGAAAATTAATATTCCAATGCCCATCCATTTTAACCCTTTTTGCCAGTCGTTCTCGGGCTTCTTCCCGAAAAGCTTTGGCACAAGTATCCAGCTTATTAAACCACCCATTAAGATGAACTCAACCACAATGTATTCCAATGAAAGGTTGAAAGAATAGGGTGCATTCTGGCGGTCAACAAGGTGGTATCTAAACGATGCGAAGTCGTGATTATATTGCCACACAATATGGGGAATTATAAAAACAATGACCAAAAGGGCATAATACCAAAAACGTTTTTCTTTTAATAATTTCAGGTTCGACAGGATAACAAAGCCGGCCACTAAAACACCATGGTACTTTGAATATATCATTAAACTGGTTGAAAGGGCAAACAGGATTATGTTTTTAGTCGATGGTTTTTTCAAAAATCTATCATAGAAGAAGAAAAACAATGCTGTAAAGAAAAATAAAGGGGCATCGGGGGTAGCTACAAATGAATAAGGATGTATTAAGATTACGGAATAAATAATTGACCAGAACAATATTGGCCTGTTACCATATTGCTTGGCCATCTCCCATAATAAAGTGACAGATAAGGTTGAAAGGACAACGGTCATAAGCCTTAAGCCCAATGTGCCGCTTAAAAGGTTGCGCCCGGCAAAAATTAGCCACGATACAACCGGGGGATGGTCAAAATAGCCCAAAGCCGGTTTTTGTGAATAGAGCCAATAATAGGCCTCATCAAAATGAACGCCTGTTGTTGATGCTGAAAATATATTCTGGACAACAAAAATAAATAATCCAACATAAAAAATGTTGTCTTTTTTAATGGCTTTTAGTTTTGAACTGAACATGTTTGACTATTTTTACTGCAAAAATAGAAAAATTCAACACATTCATAACTATGTTACGTTGCACCTTTTTGGCACTGTTTGTTTTATTGTTTTGTCTATTGCCGACTCATCTTTTCGCTCAAGATTTTGAATATGGCCTTCAATACAATGGTATTGGCGATAACCGCGAATATTTTAGCGAGTATAATATGCCTGAAACCATATTGGGTTCACGCCTCAGTTTTGATGTGGGCACACGTATCGATTCTTTACACCGTTTCAGGGCAGGGTTGAGTTATTTTTATGAATATGGTGCCGAATTATTTGAGCTGGAGCCACAGCCCATTTTATATTATGCTTTTGATGGTGATAAATGGGGATTTAAGATGGGGGCTTTTATGCGGAATGAAAATGTTGATTACCCTTTTGCCATTGTTTCTGAACGCTATGAATATTACAACCCCACGGTTGATGGTTTATTGGTCAGTTATCGTACCGAAAATGTTAAAATGAATGTTTTTACCGATTGGGTAAGCCGGCAGGATTCAGTACGGCATGAACAGTTTATGGCTGGTTTCCTGGGGGGGCAAACACCAGGTAACTTTATTTTTGAAGAATACTGGTATATGTTTCATAATGCCGGCAGAATGGGGTTTCATGAGGGGGAATATATAAAAGATTATACTGGTGGATTATTGCTGGCCGGTTACGATTTTTCATCGCTTACCCCATTAACTGTATTGACCGTGAAGACCGGAATATTGAGTTCGGCTTTTCGTAACCGTGAAAATGGTTCTTCGTTTGATGTGAAGAGCTCTTCATATTCTGAAGTGGTAATAGATTATAGGGGCTTTGGTGTTGAGGCTTTTCTTAAATATGGAAGTGAACACAATTTTTCGCACGGAGATAACTTTTTTAATACAACCTAAAACTATTCAAGGTTGAGGTTGTATGTTTCACCTTTAAATTTCGACAGGGTTAAAGGGCGGTTTTCGTGGTCGTTTCATTTTGCAAACGATGCATTGGACCAGCAGCAGCAATTTAGCCTGATATATACCTTTAAAGAACTTTAAAATTTTCGTAATTCTTCGTATAATTTGTGGACCGGCAGTCCCATAACATTGAAATATGAACCGTTAATCCTTTCAACGGCAACGTATCCAAACCACTCTTGGATGCCGTATCCACCAGCCTTGTCGTAGGGGTTGAAATTGGCAATATAATAATCAATTTCGCCTGCCGTTAATTTTTTGAAAGTAACGTCGGTAGTGGCAGTGAAACTTACCTGGCGCTTTTTGTTGTATAAAAACACGCCTGTAGCCACTGTATGTGTCCGCCCCGATAGTTTTTCCAACATTTTAACAGCTTCATTGTAATTATTGGGCTTGCCAAGTATTTCGTTATCGATGGTGACAATAGTGTCAGATGTTATGACCAATGTTTCATTACCGACCTCGTTTATAAAAGGTTCAGCCTTAAGCCTGGCAAGGTATTCCGGTACTTCAAGTATGGCCATATTATCGGGAAATATTTCTTCTACTTCTTTTGAGTCAACATTAAATTTGATTCCCAGCCCACTAAGCAGTTGTTTTCTTCTTGGCGATTGAGATGCCAGTATGACCTTGTAGTTTTCGAGCATAATTTTAAAATGAGGGGTTTCTGATAACATCGGGGTTTAACCATTTGCCTTGTGCCCGCAAAACCTGTTCAATCACGTCGCGAACGCAACCTTCTCCACCATTTCGGTCCGATATGTATTTTGAGATTGACTTTATTTCGGTTACTGCATCGGCAGGGCAGGTGGGTATGCCTACTTTTGACATTATGTTGTAGTCGGGCAAATCGTCGCCCATATACATAAAATCATCGGGCGAAAGATTAGTCTTTTTGATGACATCATCGAAACATTCCAGTTTATCACCCGCTGCAATGTATATATGTTGAACGCCCAGTTTTTCGTAGCGTTTTTTAATGTTTTCGTTTTTACCTCCCGAAATGATGGCAACAGGATAGTCGTTCAGAATGGCATTACGGATGGCAAAGCCGTCTTTAACATTTGCAGTCCGCATGGGTTCACCGTTAGGGTCTAGTGGTGATGTGTCGCTCGAAAGTACCCCGTCAACATCAAAAATAAATGCTTTAACATTCAGTAGTTCTTCTTTAAAAAAAGCCATTGTTACGATTTTGGAAGTTTGTGAAATTCAAAAATATTTTCGCTTACCTGGGTGTAAAGTTTACCTAATCTCGACTTTTTGCCCAACATGTTAATATGCTCCTGAATAATGTTTTTGTCCATACGCAGTGCCGGTCCGGTTTGTGCGGCCCTTGGCGGCATGTTTTTAATTTTTGAAGCTGTTTCGTTGATAAGCGGCCTTAGAATGTCGAAAGGAATATCTTTATCCTGTACCAGTTCGCCGGCTATAGCGTACATATGGTTTACAAAGTTGCAGGCAAAAACAGCTGCAAGGTGTAATTGTTTTCGCTGTTCCGAGTTTATGAGCCTAACATCTTTAGAAATGGTTGATGCTAACTCTGTCAGTATTTCTTCGTTTTGTTTTGAATTGCCTTCTATGCAGAAAGGAATTTTTGAAAAATTTACATCCCGGTATTTCGAGAAAGTTTGCAATGGATAAAAGACGCCATAATTTTTTGAAAAGTTTTTCAGGGCATCCATAGGTATGCTGCCGGCGGTATGGGCTACAAGTTTGTTGTTAAAGTTAACATTTTCAAGCAACCCGGCCATGGCCATGTCGCTTACCGAAATAATGTAGATGTCGGCTTCGGGGGTTATTTTTTCGGGTTTTGTTACATAGTTACAACCCAGCATGCGGGCCAGCGTTAAGGCTGATGTTACCGTACGGCTATATACCTGGACAATATTGACCCCATTGTTCTGGAGTTCGAGTGAAACACGGGTTGCCAGGTTTCCTGCTCCTATTATGGCTACTTTTTTATCCATAGAAAAACTGATTTACTGCAAATATAGCACAACACAGAAAAAGATGCTTTGTTTAGTTAAAAATGTGGTGTCAAGAATAATTTCTATTTAAACGTTACATATTCGCTTTTCATTTTTTATATTTGCAGCCGCTAACTATAGAAAGCTGCTGTATGTGGCATATTTAGTTTGTATTCGGGCGGTAAAATTTGCCCTCTTAGCTCAGTTGGATAGAGCAACGGCCTTCTAAGCCGTAGGTCGTGGGTTCGAATCCCGCAGGGGGTACGCCGAACATGTGGGGTGCGTGGGAAACTGCGTGCCCCTTCTTGTTAGAAGTTGATTATTTTGGCTAAAAATAAATCAATTTTTACCTTGGTTTAATTTTTTTATTACTTTTGTGAAGGAGTTTATTATGTCTATTAATAAACAGGTTAATAGTTAGATTAAGAGCTGCCCACCCGGGTGGCTCTTTTTCTTTATATCAAAAAAGCCGCAAAGAATGTTTTTCTTTTACGGCTTCTTTTATTCAGAATAATTTAATTCTTATTTGTTAATGTAGTCAGCTAACCAATCACCTACTTCGGATGTTGAGTGTGCTTTATCTTTTGAGATATCTTCGGTAACAACACCTTTTTCCATAGATGCTGCAACAGCTTCCCGAATTAAGGCGCCTTCTTCTTTCATGTCGAAAGCATATTCAAACATCATTGCTGCTGAGAGTACAGTGGCAATAGGGTTGGCTATGTTTTTACCGGCAGCCTGCGGGTACGAGCCGTGGATGGGTTCAAAAACGCTGGTATGTAATCCGATTGATGCAGAAGGCAACAGTCCGAGCGAACCAGTGATAACCGAAGCTTCATCGGTAAGGATGTCGCCAAACATGTTTTCGGTCACCATTACGTCGAAACTTTTTGGCCATTGAATGATGCGCATGGCCGCATTGTCAACAAACATAAACTCGGTTTCAACTTCGGGATATTTAGGTGCCATTTCCTGGCCAATCTGGCGCCACAGGCGTGAAGTTTCAAGCACGTTTGCTTTATCAACAATGGTAAGCTTCTTTTTGCGTTTCATGGCATACTCAAAACCAAGTTTAAGTATGCGCTCAATTTCTTCGCGGGTATAAACGCAGTTATCAAAAGCTTTGTTGCCATTATCTTCACGTCCTTTTTCGCCAAAATAAATACCACCTGTAAGCTCACGAATGCACATAAAATTGGCTCCTTCAACCAAGTCGCGGCGAAGGGGCGATTTGTGTAAAAGTGATTCAAAAGTTTCAACCGGACGGAGGTTGGCAAAAAGCCCCAGCTGCTTGCGCATCCTCAATAAGCCTTGTTCGGGGCGAACTTTGGCCGAAGGGTCGTTGTCGTATTTTGGGTCGCCAATGGCACCAAAAAGTACGGCATCGCTTTCCATACAAAGCTGGTGGGTTTCCTCGGGGTAGGGGTCGCCTACTTCGTCAATGGCGCATGCCCCGGTTAATGCTTTTTTGTATTTTAATTCGTGACCAAATTTGTTGCAGACAGCACTGGTTACTTTAAGGGCCTGTTCAATAATTTCAGGCCCGATTCCGTCGCCGGCTAATACGGCAATGTTAAGTGTTTTACCCATAGTATTTATAGTTTTAATATTTTTTTTAAGCATGGTTTAAGGTCTGATATTCATTATTGTTAAGTGACCCAATTTTACCGATAATAAGGTTTTTATCGATAGTTGCAATTTTGTTGATTTTTACGATGGACTCTTTTTTTAGTCGGTTGGTTGCATTTGGGGTTAAAATAAAATCATAATCA
>JASMTI010000068.1:0-3770 GCA_041694375.1 Bacteroidales bacterium
TAAAAATCAAGATGCTATAAATGTGTTTAATTTTTTGTCATGTACTTAGATATGATTGATATCTTTTGTGTTGGATTTTTGATGTGGCCAGTTGTTTTGAGTGTTCCATGCCGCCAAGGTAATAGCGCTGAATCCAGGGGAAAACAGCTAAAACTGCATCCCAAAATGAATAGATATGCATAACCCGTAACGATATGAGATAGAGACCACCAATAAGTAGCATTGAATTTAAACCGGCTGTGATTTCACCTGAAGCAAATTGTCCCGAGCCAGGTATGATCCCGCTCATTATATAAGCCCGCTGTGGGTTGTATCTTTTATCGTACCTGTATATTTTTTTGAATTCATTTATAACAAGCAGCGTGTCAATGCTTTGTTTTGGTGTAAATTTTGCAATTTTCATAAATTCACGAAAAGAAGCCGAATCATCATTAAGCCCGAAATACGAAATGCCTTTCAAAAAATGAAATGAAGCTTGTTGAGATGCATGTTGTGTTTCTTTATAATTCAACAATTCCCTTATTCCAAGTATAAATTTCTCATCCATAAGCAATGAAAAGGTTTTGCCTAAAACAGCTTCATTTTTCATGCTGTCTGATTCTGAAAATCTGTATGCACGATCGTAAAAATCGCCGGCAAGGTTAAATTGTTCAAGGTTCGAGTAACATTCAGCAATACGAAGTGCAACAAATGCCCTGTCGGGATATCCAAAGAATAACGCACGGTTATATTCTTTTGATGCAATAGTAAAATGGCCCTCGTTAAACTGTTTGTTTGCGAAAGCTACCACATCTTCAACATTTTGCCCGATTAACATTGTGTTTGTTAACAAGCTAATAATCAGAAAACAGTATATTTTCAGTTTCATGAATGTATTGATGATTGAGATTTTCATTATATCGATTTGCTGCTTTAGCCCCTCCATATATGTTGGCCGTGTAGTAGCTAACTGCTAACCCCCCGGCTATCCATGAGTATGCATTGTTTGTGCCATATTTGTTGAATGCCCGGTAAGCAAAAAAACCGGTTGATGCTGTAAATAATAAAGAAACAAAACCATCGCCCCAATAGCTACTGTATGCTTTGCCACTTCCGGGAATAACAACCGACATGAGGGCAGCCAGCCATGGTTTCTTTCTTTTGCTGTTATAACTTTCACTTGCGATGTTTACCAGCCCTTTTGCTTTTATCCCGTTTGGGGTGTTTTGTTGTTTGCTGATTGCGTATGCCTGTTCCCAGTCCTTTTGTAGCAATGCAATACCCAGATGGTGTTCAAATCTTTCTGGAAAATTGAGCCCTTCATTTATGGCTTTTTTTACTTCCCCATATAATTGTTGCGACATCATTAATCGGATATATTCCATTTTATAAGGATCGGGCATTGTGTTTAAATTGACGGTTTGAAAAAACTGGTTTGCCTGATTGTATTGCTGGTTTTTCCGGTATGTTTTTAGCAATAGGAGCCGGGTGTTTTCATCCAAATTACAAAAGAAATCAAGCCGTTGAAATTCGTGTTGTGCAAGGTTGAACTGGTTGGTGTTGAATAGGTAGTTGGCAAATCGTTTTGAGTTTTCACAGTCGTAAATGTCATCCTGTGCAAACAGATTGGGTATAACTATTAAAAAAATAAATATAAAAGTATTAATATGCCGGGTCATAGAGCATTCCTGTTTTTGGGTGTAATTCATATTCGTGTTTGGCATTTAACGGATGGCAGCGGCTCAACCGGTCAAATATTTTAAAATATGCAATGTATATCGGATCATGTTTGAGGGTTTCAATGGCATATACCGAGCATGATGGCGTGAAAACACAACTGCTCATATCTTGCGATGAAAGGATGTTTTTGTATCCGACAAAAAGTAATGCAGCAGTGCCTTCGGCTTCATTTGTGCTGTTTTTTAAATATTGCTTGTAGTCAGGTTTAGGGTTGGGTTTGAAGAGTTGTTTCAGAAGTTCCTTTTTTTGTATTGGTTTTTGTGCACAACTTAAAACTGGCGCACAAGCTAAAAAAAGCGTTAACATGAAAAGCAGCGGTGTCCTATAATTCATAATTATATGCTTCATTATTGCCTTCTTCATTTAGTTTTACATTTTTGAGGGAGATGATCTGGTACATTGTGCCGGTCTCGGTATACGTGGCAATAAGTATCTCGTGTGGAACTTCGATGTTGTCGATCCATTGATATTTTTTCAAAATTTGACGGTTCATTACTTGGTTGTTGGCATCAAAAAGTGTTATGGAGTATAGCTGTTTTTCTTTGGTTGCAACCAGTACTTTTGAGATGTGTTCTTTAATCATATCGGGGGGCAACCAAGTTGTAATAACCAGGTCATTCTCTTTGTCAATTGATGCTGCTTCGAAACCTGCATTTTCAAAACCAAAGTTGCTGAGGTTACCCGACATGATAAAATGAAATACCGATTGGTCGGGTATTAGCATGTTTCTTGATGTTTTAACAAGTGAATCCTCACGGAAATGGTACATTAAAGTATCTAGTAATACAATTTTTTCTTTCTCAGGAAAAGTGAAGTCAAAGATAATTTTTTGGTAATTTTTATCGTAATGTATCTTCCCGTTGCTAATTTGAAATGTGCTGTCGGGCATACGGGTTTTGGTAAGGATGTCCGCTTCCAAACGGTATGCCAGTTGAGCTGATAATGATATAGAAATAATGATGAAGGGAATAAATAGAAAAAATATCCTGTGCATTATTTTTTATTTTTATTAAATACATGGCAATAAAAACGACTGCCCGGCTTTTTTTTACTAAATCGAGCAGTCGTTTTTTTTGGGTTTGATGTGTTAATATACACTTGTTTCAGCTGCAATTATCAGCCCGTAATAAAGGGCATATGATAACGCAGAACATCCAACAGGTATGGCACAACCAAATACCGATTTCTTGATTTGCTCTTTGTTGTTATCGGTTGTAACTGCAACAACCACAATACCAATAGGTCCTGTTAAACACCCCCACCAGAAAGCACTAAGAACAGGGGGCTCTGTGTTTTCATCCTGTATCGATGTAGCAATGGCTGCGGTATTTGTAATTAATGATGCAGAAAAACCATTTGCTTCAAGGTCTGCATAGCTGGCATTCGTCGATTCGATAAATTCAGTAGCGTCAGATATTTCACTAAAAGCTGAATATATCTCTGATTCATCAAAACTGTTCGTATTTGCGTGGCATAACATTGTTATTGAAAATAACAATATGATGGTTGCGAAGGGTTTGAAAATATTCATGATATTTAGTTTATATAGTTCCTCAAATCCGCAGATAAATAATTTTGTTTGAAAAATAATCATTTTTAGCTTTGAATAGGGGATTTCTCACCTATTAATTGAGGTTTTCTTCAATTATTTAGCCAAAATACCTGTACATTTTTTAATTTTTTCCTAGCTCGACCACTTTTTTTTTTACCCTTGTTCATGTTGTGTGCTGCCTATATATTCAACATACAGATATACAGCGTGTTAGGTTTTGATTATAAGCACACCAATCCCATGGTTGCCACCTGTTTATGTCTTCTTATTCTAATAACAGATGGTATTTTTTGGCAGTAAATAGTTTTAGTATGTGTTGCCTGCCTTGCTTTATCCATTTTGATGGGACTACCATAAAACGAAAAATAAATTTCTTCAACCTGAATGCCGGTTTTATAAAATCTAACTTCCGGCTAATAAATTCAGTCAGATAATGGAACAGGTTTCGGCAGATGGCCATCATTACCATGAACACGGTGTTTTCGTGCAAAAACGAAAA
>JASMTI010000069.1:0-10008 GCA_041694375.1 Bacteroidales bacterium
CAAAATTAGTAATTTTTCGGGATATATCATACAAATTATTTCTACCGTAAGTTTTTATCATTGCCAAAATATATTATGCAGATATGATTTTTAATCTGCGAAGTCGTAAAAAAATCATCTCAATTACATTTTTATTGAATTTGTATTTACTTTGTACTTTATACAAACAGGAGATGGAATTAGTACACACAAAACAGGCACTCAAAAAAGTTATTAAAGAACAAAAACAGGCAAAACGTATCGTTGGGTTTGTTCCTACAATGGGTGCATTACACAAGGGGCATTTGTCACTAATTAATATTGCAGGTGAGCAATCAGACTATGTAGTAGTTAGCATTTTTGTTAATCCAACGCAATTCAATAATAAAGAAGATCTTGACAAATACCCAAGAAATCTTGAACAAGATCTTGAAATGTTAGAAAAAACATCTTGTGATTTGGTTTTTGCCCCTACGGTTAATGAAATGTACCCTGAAGAAGACACACGAAAATTTAATTTTGGCAATCTCGAAACTGTTATGGAGGGGAAGCACCGCCCCGGACACTTTAATGGGGTGGCACAAATTGTAAGCAAGCTTTTTGATGCAACAATGCCAGATAAAGCTTTTTTCGGTCAAAAAGATTTCCAGCAACTGGCTATTATACGCCAAATGACAAAACAATTAAATTATGGCATTGAAATTGTAGCCTGTGATACCGTACGTGAACCTGACGGGTTAGCAATGAGCTCAAGGAACAACAGGCTAACAAAATCACAGCGCAAAAGTGCACCGTTAATAGCCAAAACTTTGAATGAAGCTAAAAACAAACTGACAAACAAAAATATTGAAGAAGTTGAACAATGGGTCATATCAACAATTGATACTGACCCGAACCTAAAAACCGAGTATTTTGAAATTGTTGATGAAAAAACGCTTCAACCTATAACCACAAAGGATGAAAGTGTCAACAAAGTAGGCTGTATAGCTGTTTATTGTGGTGAAGTACGATTAATTGATAATATTAAATTTTGATGTGATGTATATTGAAGTTTGCAAATCTAAAATACATAAAGTAAGGGTAACTGAAGCCAACCTCCAGTATGTTGGAAGCATAACCATTGATGAAGACTTGATGGATGCTGCAAACCTTATTGAAAATGAAAAGGTACAGATTGTTAACATCAACAATGGTGAACGACTTGAAACGTATATTATAAAAGGAGAACGAGGAAGTGGTACCATATGTTTAAATGGCCCGGCAGCACGTAAAGTTGCTGTAGATGACATTGTTATTATCATATCGTATGCTTCACTTGATTTTGAAGAAGCAAAAACGTTTAAACCTTCAATAATTTTTCCCGATATAGAAACCAACTCGGTTGTTTAGTGCATCTTAGTCCCCTTCCTTATAAAATTTATTGGTGCAAATGTTGGTATAGCAGGTGGTGTTGAAAATGCCCCGTTAATGCTAAAAAAATCGGGGCTTCTGCATTTGCACTATTCTTTTTTCAGGGTACCACTATCACGATAGCTGGCAGGTGTTATTCCAAAATACTCACGGAAACATTTAACGAAGTATGAAAGGTTGTTAAAACCAGTTCGAAAACAAACCTCTTTAATACTCAAATCTCTTTCTGCCAAAAATTCATGCGCTTTATGCAAACGTGCAATCCTTAAAAATTCAACTGGGGAATAATTTGTTAGTGCCTTAATTTTTCGATATAACTGAGTCGTACTCATTTGCATTTCAGCTGCCAACTCTCCAACATTAAACGCCGGATTGTCTAGGTTATCATCAAGCAATGACCGAACTTTTTGCAAGAATTCGTCGTCACGTGATAATACTTTAGCAGGTACATCAACCATAAAATTTTCTTTCTTGTATTTCGCATGGATAAGTTTACGATTTTTTATTAGCCGTGAGATCTGAGAAAGAATTACATTCGTATCAAAAGGTTTGGCCACATAAGCATCGACCCCTGCCTTATAACCATCGATAATATTTTCACTGGCACTTTTAGCCGTTAACATTAAAATTGGTATATGGCAAGTTTTTATATCTGCACGTATCCGCTCAATCATAGTATAACCATCAATTCTTGGCATAATAGCATCAGTTATAATAACATCCGGAATAATTTCAAATGTTTTTTCCAAACCCGCTTTACCATTAACTGCCTCGTAACAGTTATACCAGCGTGTCAACAGTTCAACCAAATATCCCCTCAACTCATTGTTGTCTTCAATAATTAAGATTTTTGAAGCTTTAATATTTTCTTCATCATTTAGAAAAATGCTTTCTGAAATGATGCCATCCTGTTCTACATTAATAATCTCATTGATCATTTTATTGTTTGCCTCATTGTCTTCTATTGCATCGGCCTGATTCAACGGCAATAATACTTTAAAACTCATCCCTTTTCCCTTTACCGGTTCTGCCCATATCCCCCCCCCATGCATCTCTACCAACGATTGGGCAAAAGAGAGGCCTATACCCGTCCCGGGTGCCGACTCATTAGCTTTATAAAACCGTTCAAAGATATGCTGAATATCTTCATCTTCAACCACCCGTCCTTCATTAAACACTGTAATCAATACATTTTGATCAGTTTCTTTATCTTCACTTTTAATCATTACGACCGAAATTCTGATTTGACCATCAGCAGGCGTATATTTAAAAGCATTTGATATCAAATTATACAAAACTTCTTCAATTTTCTGCTGGTCAACACTTAACATCAGAGGTACTTCAGGGACTTCAAGATGAATAGAAACTCCGTGTTTCGATTCAAAGCTTTTAAAATTAGTTGCAACCTCACGAATGATTTCAATAATATTTTTCTGAGATTTCTCAATTTTCAATTTTCCTGCATCTAATCGCCTAAAGTCTATTATCTGGTTAATTAATTTTTGGATATAATTTGAGTTTCGGTGAATTAAGAATATATCGTTATGCCATCTCTTATTGATTTCATCGATATTGTTAATCATATCATCAATAGGTGAGATAACCAAGCTCAATGGGGTTTTTAGCTCGTGGGCAATATTGGCCAGAAATGTCATTTTAGTTTCGTTATTTTCTATTGACAGTTCATAAACCTTATTCTGATATTTCTGTTTTTGTCTGTTAATGACAGCCACAACAATAATTGTTACTAAAGCAATAAATAATGACATAAATAAAGCGCGAACATACCACGTTTGATACCAAGGCGGCAGAATGCTAATATTTAACCTTTTAATTTCACTGTCAGCAACATCATCAGAACTTATACCATAAACCCTTAAAGTATAATCCCCGGCAGGTATTTTCGAAAAAACAACAGGGTTCATGGATGCAGGAATTGTTTTCCATTCAGAATGGTAGTTTTCCAACATGTAAGCAATTTTGTTGCCTTCGGGATATTTATAATGTATAGGTGACACTGCAATAGAAAAAGTATTATGCTGATAAGGGAGGACGATTTTATCCATCTCATTCAAAGTAGCATTCATTATCATTCCCTCACTAATAGTATCACCAACTTCAACAGGTTTATTATCGATATAGAGATCTTTAAAGATGGTATTCGGCTTTATATTATTCGATTTTATATAAGCCGGATCAAATATTGTAAAACCATTTTCACCCCCAAAAACCAACATTCCATCTTTTGTTTTATGATAAGAATTAATCATAAACACATTACCTTGTATCCCGTCATCTTCATCAAATACAGTAATTGAATGTGGCCCGATATTTTGGTTGAAACGTGCCAGGCCTTTTTGTGTACTGATCCATAAATTTCCTTCCCTGTCTGATAAAATTCCAAAAACGTCATTACCAGGCAGCCCATTTCCCTCGTTTAAATAATCATATTTCCAGTTTAACGGATCGATAATGCTAATGCCCCCCCCCTGTGTTGCTATCCATATTTTACCATCATAATTTTCGTATATGCTATTTATTTCATTATTACTGAGCCCCTGATCTTTTCTAGTATATCCTTTTATCTGTTTAAATTTCAAATCCGGACGCTTTTCAAGTCCGGCATAAATATGATCATAAGGAGTTTTTAACAAATTTAATCCATCTACTGTACCTATCCATAAACGGTTACTACTGTCTAAAAATATATCAAGTATAACATTACTGGTAATCGATGTAGTGTCATTTTTGATATTCGAATAACTGTAAAATCGAAAATTATCATTATGTTTCATATCGGGGACCAATAATAGCCCCTCATCATTAGTCCCTACCCACAAATTCTTATCCTGATCGAGGAATAGTTTCCGGATACTGTTTCTAAAGACTTCCTTCTGATGTCCGGCTGGTTCGACAATCCACTCATTATTATTGAAAAATATTTTATACAAACCAGTGTTGGCACCTACAAAAAATGTATTTTGATCGTAAGCAACAATATCCCATACAGCAGGGATATCAACTTTACTCCCAATAACCGACTTTGGTTTAATAATATTTGGAGATAAACTTTCTTCTTTAAAACAATGTTTCGGTATTATATCAACACCACCAGTCCTACACCCCACAAGTAAATATTCATCGTTGCTGTCAAAGCTTAATATGGTATTTGAAGATAATGTGCTTTCATGTCCTGGGTGCTGCCTTACTGTATTGAAATTTTTCCGTGTCAAATCCAAAATACTTATACCCTGCCCCTGATGTCCAACCCATAAATTATTTGAGAAATCTTCAAACAAACACAAAACATTACTATTAAGTATGTTCCCTTTTTGCAAAGGATTAGTTGAATATACATTTTGATTTTTTGTCTCAATATCGCAAGAATAAACAACAGCTTCACCAGAAGAAGCATAAATTATATCATTTGAAGCCCGGTATAAGTGCGTTATGCTTTTATTTTGAAAAAGCATTTCCTTTCGCACTTCACGCGTATCAAGTTCAATTTCGTAAACTCCATCGTCTGTCGGCACATAATAACATAAATCATCTTTATTATACGATATACCATTGGCTGTTAAATCCAATTGATCGATTTTTTCAACCTTTAGTACTGTTTTGTTAAAATTATTAGACATCCTTAAGTAGTATAAAATTGCCACATCACCAGTATTGGAAACACAAACCAATTGATTGTTATTTAAAGATTCTGAATAATGAAAATACTGTGATAACTGACTTTTTCCATCAAAAACCGGAAGCTTTTTAACAATTCGTCTCTTTCTGCAGGAATCAACAGGTATATAATACATACCATCAACAGCATGAACTATTATATGATCTGACATTTCGTTGATGTCTAAAATATTTAAGGGAACATCAGTACTACGCTCAAAAGTAAACCTTGTAAATTTAAACGTTTTTATATCGAGACGATTAAGATTCTGTTGAGTCGCAATCCAAACATCTCCCTTGTTATCCAGTAAAAGCTTTTTAACCTTCTTATCACTTAAGCTTGTCGAATCACCCATCACAGGCCTGAAATGCTTAAAGTCATATCCATCATAGCAAATCAGACCGCTCCATGTAGCAATCCACATACGCCCCTCGGCATCTTGCACAAAATCATTAATTTCTCCTGTGTTAAGACCGTGAGAAGGTCGTATGTGCCTAAAATGTTGTGCATTTAATACATTAACCACCAATATCAGACCAATAAAGACCAGCAAAAAAAACTTAAATACCCTCATTGTTAAGCAATTTAAATACATTGCCGAATATAATAAAAAGTTCAATTATCACATAACGTGCACATCAAATAAACACTGACAAATGCGTAAAATAAACACACCACTTTTTACAGTATATTGTCCAACATGCACAACTACATTAGAAAACTCCAACACAACAGGTGTAACTATTTACATTTTGGGTGCTATATATTTATACATACTCAAACATGTATGTTTTGATATACAATTGTGATTTTTGTTATATCAAAGTTTGCCAATATAAATTGCACAGCCCCAAAATAATTTACATTTTTAACGAAGCATTTTTGGAAATAACTTAAACTTAGAATTATTAACTTAAACTAGGAATTATGAAGTTTAAACTTTTACTCTTATTATTATTCGTATCATCTGTATTTGCAAAAGCACAGGTATACGATAGTTTGATATTCTCAGAAGTGAGAATTGACGCATGGCATGGAACTTATGCCGAGTTATGTAATATGGGATCACAACCCATAAATTTATCAGATTTTGAATTTGGTAACATTGATGCGTGGACCGCTGTGCCTACCAATGAAGAAACTGGAAAACCAGAATTCCCATTTTTAAACAACGGACGCCATACAATGTTGCCAGACACTGTCCTACAACCAGGTGCTACTTTTGTATTGGCAACTGTGCACGATTGGCAAAGGGAACAACACATTTTAAACCCCAACGAACATGGCCCTGCAACAACGAAAGATGAAATGTGGGAACTTGCAGACTGGGAAATTCATACTGCAGACTCTCCTGGTGGGAATGCTGCCTCTGACAGCGTATCAGAAGGATACCAGGCAATTTTAGAGTCGTGGGGTGGACGTAACTGTTTATATCTGCGTCATCACTTTATTAACCCTGAAACTGGTGCAAAGGACTCTGTTGCTATTGATGCTGTAAATAATATATTTACTCACGCAGACAACAGAAGACCAGATGCAGGACAACCTCCATTTGAAGATGGTAGTCACGCGAGTGACGTAGCTGGTATGTCAAATGCTACAGATGCAGCTATTTTAATACGTAAATATAGCGTTAAAAGGGGAAACACAGATTGGGACGATGCTCGTGGAACAGACATTTCAGACTCAGAATGGTTACCAGTTCCAACATTAACTGGAGAATCCGATGGTTATGAGCCAGGAAGAAAAGTTTTTTGGACAGTTGGTAATCATGGTGATTATCATTTAGAAGACTTGACATCAGACATTGCCGAGCTTAATTTTGTGGATAGCACCCTAACAGTTGACTGGGGCGTACGTAATATGGATTCAATTATGAATGCATTCAATAGGATCCCTGGTATTGCATGGCATTATGATTTTTCGACCAACGAAGCTGACTCAGCTTATACTTCAGCCAGGTCAGGAGATAAACTGATGCTATATGCTGTTGGAAATACACTTGAATCGCAACAATTTAACATCGTTGTAAACGAACCAGCTGACTCAGAAGCCAGGGTTGTTCCTAAAAATCACAAAAATGACGAAGGTTTCTGGGATGGAGGATATACTCCTTATGTAGTTACAACTGGTGATCCTGTAATTGACTCAATCAGGGAAGTAGGTTTTGGTGAAAGGGTTGACTCATTATTTAAATATCTTGAAAAACCTGAAGATGCTACTTGGGAAATCGACTGGGTAGATGACACTGAACGCCCTGACTTAATCCTTGGCGACAAGTTAGTTGTTACAGCAGCCAACGGAACAGATTCTAAGGAATATTATATTAAGGTAGAAGATTATTACCCAAGCCACAATGCAGACCTCTCTGCAATTACATGGCCAGATGTTCCTGATTTCTATAAAGGAATTTTAGGATGGAAAGGTGATACAATTCCAAACTTTAGTGTAGACAAATATAATTACACATTAACAATACCTTTAGATGTAAAAGGTATTCCAAACATTGTAGCTAAAGCAGCTAATATTGACACTGAAGTTGAAGTAACAAGGGCAAAAACCCTTAATGCTTCAGAAGATGACCGTACAGTCACATTCCATACTATTGCTGAGGATGATTCAACTGAATTAACCTATAATGTAGTTTTACAGCCAGAAAAAGACCCGGATAATGTACAACCTTATGAAGGTGAACCATTCTTCACACAAATTGTTATTCGCGAAAACTGGGGAAACTATTTCTTTGAAATATATAACCCGGGCAACCAACCACTTGACATGAGCCAATACGTAATTGTTAAATCTGGTCTTGACGGACAATATGGTGCAATATCTGAAGCTTCAGGTGACACAGAAGGTGACTTTAATGCACGTTATAACCGTTATGTTCCTGGTTATATCTTTACTGATGATTTGGCCGAATGGCAAGAAGAACCTGGATTATTAATCCAAGACTTCAATGTTGACGCCATGGTACAACCACATGATGTGTTTGTTATTGGCCGTTGTAATACAACAATGGAAAATGGCCAACCTCATCCACGTTTTGATGAAATTGATGTGAGTTTCCATAATGACCATAACCCTTGGGGATACGAATTTACAACATCCATTTGTGATGCATGGGTCAATGGTCAATGGTTCCTTTACAAAATTACTAACGATTCTGTATTAAATGGTGAAAAACCTCTAGGTGATGAAAGGGATGTTTTACTACTTGATGTATTTGGTGATGGTGAAGACTGGGGTATTGTTGACGGTGTTCAAACTGATCAGAACTCAGGATTTATGCGTCTGCCACACATACAAGAAGGAAATCCTGAACCCGGTGCATCTTTAGGTACAGGCGAAGAAGGAACTTCAGAATGGTTATACACTGATATTTCCTATTGGGCAAGTAGAGGTTATGGATGGCCTTTAGATCAGGTTCAGAGTTCTGCAGGTGTTGGTTCACATGAAATCAATACAA
Organism: Bacteroidales bacterium; assembly: GCA_041694375.1. Lineage (GTDB taxonomy): Bacteria > Bacteroidota > Bacteroidia > Bacteroidales > Prolixibacteraceae > Roseimarinus. The sequence continues at coordinate 8,535 of JASMTI010000069.1, forward strand.
TTACAAAGTTTATGTCTACAGTTAGTTCGTCAACATATATTGTTAGCGAAGGTTATTCTCATGATGAAACAATTATTGGTGTAACAACTGGTACAACTGTTTCTCAATTTAAAGAAAATCTTATTAAAAAGGATGAGAATCAAACATTAACTGTTTTAAGTGATGGAACTGAACTTTCTGATGGAGATGAAGTTTCTAATGGGGATGTTTTAGTTGTACTTTCTGATGAATTTACGGTAATAAATGACGCAGGCGAAGAAGAAACAAAGCAAAACGATACTCATTACACATTATCTGTTACAGAAGGCGGACTTGATAGTGATGCTATGCTAACATCTGATGTATATACAATTGAAGTTGATGGTAGCGAAGGAACTGTTTCAGGTTTCGAACCAGGAACTACACTACGCGAAGTAGTAGAGAATGTTGAAGCTCCTGAAACTGCTCTATACTTTAATATGTTTAACGACGATGGTTCATATACAGCACTTACCCAGTTGAACTTTGACACTGTTTACGTTGATGTATTGGCTACCAATAATGTTAATTTTGAAGTTTTAGCTCAGGATGGTGCTACAAAAATTACTTATGAATTAGTACCAAACGAATCAGCAAGCGATGCATTTGTATATTCAAATACATTTGAAGTTGACCAGGATATGTTCTTGATTGATGAGTTACCAAACGGAACAAGTGTTTCTGCATTTTTCGAGAATTTAACCCCATCTGCCGGAGCAACTATCGAGCTTCAAAACAAAATGGGTCAGGTTCGCGAAATGGGAACTGTTTACAAAGATGACAAACTACTTGTTACTTCTCAAGATGGTGAAACCCAAAATGTTTACTCATTACAATTACTGTCAGATGAGTCAGCATCTTATCTTGCTTTCTTGTACTCAGAGTCTTACGTTGTATCTCAAGGTGAAAATACAATTGTAGTTGAAGGCAGCAAAGTTGCTTCAAGCGACTTCCTGGACAATATTTCTACCTCACTTGGTGCATCAATTGAACTATTAGATGCTGATGGTAACGAGAAAACAGCCGAAAACATGGAAGAAGCCGACCAGGCTGTTGTAACTTCTGCTGACGGTACAGTAACCAATACTTACACAATTGTACTTGACCTTACATCGGTTGAGGACCAAGAACAACTATTAGTTGAGGTATATCCAAACCCAACATCTGGTGCAGTAAGCATTAGTGGAGTTGAAGCTGGAAACACAATCCGCATTTTCAATAATGTAGGTCAAAATGTATTGAACATGAAAGCTGGTGCAAGCAAAGTAACAGCACCACTTTATGGTCAGCCTGCAGGAATTTATATGATCCTCGTTAACGACGGTGCAAAAGAAGTTGCTAAGTTTAAGTTGATTAAAAAGTAATGCTAATAAATGATTTCAAAGAAAGAGCTTGCCTTGCAAGCTCTTTTTTTTTACTTAAAAAAACATGAAAACAATTGTCCAAAAGGAACAAG
>JASMTI010000070.1:0-1791 GCA_041694375.1 Bacteroidales bacterium
GATGTCCTGCCCACCTGGTTTGTAATGCCAATTATCTCTCTTACCCTGGCATTTCTGATTGGCAAATACATCTACAAACCCATAAGAAAAAAAGGATATACCATATCGAAAAAATTAAATGACCATTTCATGTTTAAGGGTGGCATACTGATTATGTCGATGTATGTGGCTTTCTCAATTGGCACAAACAATGTTGCCAATGCGGCGGGCCCCATAGCCATGATGGCGGTAAACGAACTAAATATCAGTGACGCGCATTTTCTTCAGGTGCTGATTCTGGCTACACTTATTGTTGCTCCCAGTTTTGGAATAGGAAGTTCTGTTTTCGGGAAAAAGATTCTTCAAAACACAGGTAAAGAAATTGTTCTTTTTGGAAAAATTGAAGCCGTCATTATTGCATTTATTTCGGCAACATTGTTACTATCTGCTTCGCTGATAAAAGGAATTCCCACTTCGTTGGTACAATTAAATGTATCAGCCATAATTGGCATTGGCGTGGCCAAACTTGGATGGAAAAACATTTTTTTCAAAACCGAAGTAAACCGCTTTTTCATTATGTGGGTTATTGCACCACTTATTGCTTTTCTGGTTTCTCTGTTGCTGACATGGGGTGCAGACAGCTGGGGGCTAATTAGTGTCTGTCCATAAAGTCCATAGTCAGTTTAAAAAAGCCTAAACGCAGAGACGCAATGACGCAAAGTTTTTATTACAAGAGAGTTGTGATTTGCGCCGTTGATTGTGTAAACAATTAATTACCAAATATCTGCAAAAGTTTAACGGAGTATTGTAAATTACCATTTGCTGTGTTACGCTTGCCGCCAAAATACTCATTTACGAAAAGTAAATTGCGTTTTTGGCGGTTTCGTAAGTCTTGCAACTGGCACTTTCTGAACAGATACATACTAAGTAAGAAATTTTTCAGACTTTATAGACACACACCCATTACAAACAACTAATTTCAAAGCATTTGAAAAAGTTTAACCCAGTTGAAAATCAATATACTGATAAATAAAAAAAGACTTACACACTGAGTGATTCTTCGTTTAAGCGACGAATTCGAGAAGACACAAAGTTTCCATTGTTAAAGCGCTATAATTCACATCAACAATTACAAAACACACTGATTAGCAAACATCTAAATTATTAAATACGCATATTCTTTCCCCCATAAGTTTTAAAACGTAACCTAAAATTACGATTTAGAACTGTTTTCTTTAATACCTCAAATCCGCATCTTGAAATGTTAAAAAATCGAGAAGCCCTGTAAAATCAATAGCTACAAGGCTTGCCCGATTAAATATTTTTCACTTATTTAGGTGAAAAATACCGTAACGGGATGAAAATTACATATTCTACTTCAAAAATCAACTCATTTGGCGGAATAAATTTCGCAGATTCAATAATTGGTAACGCACAAGTTTTTGATACTATTGACCAATTTCTTGGTAATCGGGGTGTTAGGGCACAATATCGTTACAGTGACCTTGTGCGGTCGTATTTGTTGATTACCCTTTGCGGCGGAGAATGTGCCGAGGACATTACTGAACACCTGCGCGGGGAGTTAGACCAGGTGAAAAACTTTGAAGTTTGTTCTGCCGACACTTTACTGAGGATGCAAAAGGAGCTGGCAACAGAAAAAGAGACCATTGTTTCAGCAACAAATATCCGGCACGATTTCAATATCAACATGGCGATGAACAGACTGATGGTTAAACTGTTGGTGCAAACAGGCCAGTTGTCTTCCGGGTATGGGGAGTATATTTATGATTACGACAACCAGTTTATACCTAC
>JASMTI010000071.1:0-4015 GCA_041694375.1 Bacteroidales bacterium
GCTCACGTAACCGAAGGTGCATGTCCGGCTGGTCAATGTAAAGATTTGCTGAAATACGAAATCATACCCGACTTGTGTACCGGTTGTACCGTATGTTTTCGTAATTGTCCGGTAGGGGCAATTACAGGCGAAAAGAAATCGCCGCATTATATCGACCAGTCGTTGTGCATAAAATGTGGTGTGTGTTTCGATAAATGTAAATTTAAAGCCATTCGTATTGCTTAATTGCTGATAAATAATTGATTATGGATACTATAAAACTTACCATCGATAATAAAGAAGTAGAAGTTGAGAAGGGGATGACCATTCTTGATGCTGCTAAAAAAGTAGGGGTACATATTCCTACGCTTTGCCACATGAAATTGCACGATATGGGTATTGAAAACAAGCCTGGCGGCTGCCGGGTTTGCGTGGTTGAGGTTGAAGGGAGGCGCAACCTGGCACCATCGTGCGTGACCGAGGCTGGCGAAGGGATGAAGGTGAATACACATTCAATACGGGTAGTAAATGCCCGCCGTACCGTCACCGAACTGATAATCTCCGACCATCCGTTCGAGTGCCTTACCTGTGCCAAATCGGGCGAATGTGAATTGCAGGATTTGGCGCACGATATGGGCATTCGCGAAATACATTACGAAGGCGAAAAGTCGGTTTACCGCGAAGATACTTCTCCGGCCATTATCCGCGATATGGACAAGTGCATCATGTGCCGCCGTTGCGAAATGATGTGCAACGAAGTGCAGACCGTTGGTGTGCTTTCGGCTATCAATCGTGGGTTTCAGGCGGTGGTGGCACCGGCATTTGAAGAAAACCTCGACCATTCGGTGTGTACTTATTGCGGACAATGTGTGGCAGTATGTCCAACCGGTGCCTTAACCGAGGTTGACCATACGCCGGCAGTAATACGTGCCCTTAGCGACCCGTCGAAAACAGTGGTGGTGCAAACAGCCCCGGCTGTCCGTGCAGCGCTGGGCGAGGAGTTTGGCTACGAGCCCGGTACGCTGGTAACCGGTAAAATGGCTGCTGCACTGCGAAGGCTTGGTTTCGATTTTGTGTTTGATACCGATTTTGCGGCCGACCTGACCATTATGGAAGAAGGTACCGAGTTGCTCGACCGTTTAACACGTCACCTCAACGGAGATAAGGATGTAAAACTTCCTATTTTAACCTCATGCTGCCCGGCATGGGTGAAGTTTTTTGAACACCATTTCCCCGGAATGAAAGATATTCCTTCGTCGGCTAAGTCGCCACAACAAATGTTTGGCTCAATAGCTAAATCATATTTTGCCGAAAAACAAAAGGTTGACCGTAAAGATTTGGTGGTGGTTTCGATAATGCCCTGCGTGGCAAAAAAATATGAATGCGGCCGCGATGAGTTTGCGGTTGATGGCAACCCCGATGTAGATTATGCCATTACAACCCGCGAACTGGCGGCATTATTAAAATTGAGTAATATCGAATTTAATGCATTACCTGACGAAGATTTTGACCACCCGATGGGCGAGTCGACAGGTGCCGGTGTGATTTTCGGGACAACCGGCGGCGTTATCGAAGCCGCGGTGCGTACTGCTTACGAACTGCATACCAAAAAACCGCTTCCAAAGGTTGATTTTGAAGAACTGCGGGGAATGGAAGGGGTGCGAGAAGCGACTGTCGATTTTGACGGACTGCCCATACGCATTGGTATTGCCCATGGATTGGGAAATGCACGCAAGCTGTTAGAAGATATCAGGGATGGAAAGTCGCATTTCCATGCCATTGAAATAATGAGCTGCCCCGGGGGTTGTATTGGTGGCGGCGGGCAGCCTTATCATCACAGCGATTCGTCTGTACTTAAAAAACGGCAGATGGCCATTTACAAGGAAGATGGGGCCAAGAAAATAAGAAAATCGCATGAGAACCCTTACATCGTTAAATTATACGAAGAATTCCTGGGTAAGCCTATGAGCGAAAAAGCGCATCACTTGTTGCATACCAGTTATTTCGACCGCAGTACGGTATTTGAGCAAGAAGATTAATTACAGGCGGACTATTGCAACAGGTTTTAAGATTTAAAAAGATATTAGCGTGCTGTTGTTGTTTAAAATTAAAAATTGAAAATCATGCCAAAAGTAAAATTGTCGGAATACGTGACGACCACGATAAAAGAAGTTTGTAAAAGCTTCGATAACAACGAACATGAATTAATTAACGTGTTGCACCAGGTGCAAAACAAGTTGGGGTACCTGCCGGCCGAAGTGCAGGAGCTTATTGCAAAAGAACTGAACATGTCGGCAGCCAAAGTTTATGGCGTGGTAACCTTCTACTCGTATTTCACCATGTTGCCAAAGGGCGAACATCCCATTTCGGTTTGTATGGGGACAGCTTGTTACGTTCGGGGTGCCGAGCAGGTACTCGACGAGCTCAAACGCAACCTGAAAATTGAAGTAGGGGAGACCACCGCTGATGGTTTGTTTTCGCTCAGTGCCTTGCGTTGCGTTGGTGCGTGCGGGCTGGCACCTGTTGTGCTGGTGGGCGATAAAGTTCATGGCCGCGTGGCACCTACCGATGTGAAAAACATACTTGCGGAATATAAAGAGGGATGTTTGACAACGTAAGTGCCTTGTGTATCCTCCCCGCGGGGGATGAAAAAACGCTTCGGGATATTACCTTTTTTTAATACCAGAGTGCGCTGGAGGTCGCAGAGGGGGGAAGCTTTAGGAGAGTTTTGCAAGAATTCAAATTGGACATTGTCGATGTAACTGAAGCAAGAGCGTTTACCGGTAGAACCCCATTTCATCAATATACCGATTCACTTCGGGCGATAGAAAATACCGTACATCTTTTCCTTCGGAAATGGCTTTCCGGATAAAAGTGGAAGAAATTTCAATGACCGGGGCATCGATGAAGTGAAAGTTTTTGCCAAATTCGATGCTGGTATGGTCGAACCCCGGACGCGGGTACACCAGGAACTTAAAATCTTTGGCCAGTATTTCCCAGTTTTTCCATTTCTTGAAAGTCACATAATTATCAGCACCCATGATGAGGTAGAAATCGCGTTGCGGGTGTTTTTCTTTCATGTAGGTCAGCGTGTCGATGGTATAGTTGGGCTGTGGCAGCCTGAATTCGATATCGGAAGCCAGAAAGCGGTGGTCGTTGCCAATGGCGCGGTTTGCCATTTCGAGCCGCTGATAATCGTCTAACAGGTTCGAGCGCTTTTTCAGGGGGTTGTGGGGGGTAACCACAAACCATATTTGCTGTACCGGACCATATTCAACCATGTAATTGGCAATGGCTGTATGCCCGATATGGATAGGGTTGAATGAACCGAAAAACAGTCCGGTTTTATATTTTTTTTGCTGATTATCTGAATAGCCGCTCATCGAAATCAAATTTTTCAGTTTTAATTATTTGTACTTTATGAAATTCAGGGTGTGATGGATTAATTAAAATGTTATAATCTCCCTGTACCACGGCAGAAGGAACTTTAATGTATAGAGACTTATTATCTATTATAAATTGATTGCCCAGTTTTTGCGTCTCTTTTGAATGTGGAAATCTTATCCAATTTTTAGGTAGGTTTTTTGATTCTATAGTTGGAATATCGGGGCAATCAGGAATTTCAATTGTAACGAGATAATAATTTACAGGCATAATTCCTATGGGGGTGTGAACAGCAATTTCGGACATGCATAAGGCTCTTGAATTTGAGGTGTAAAGTATTCTGGTTCCTTTATAATTCCATCTTCCACCAGTAAGCTCAGCACCTTTCCCTGAAAGGTCTTTGGAGTATTTTTTATTTGCTAATCGGAATACAATCATGCCAAAACACCGTGTTCGATTTTTGTTAGCTCATCCTTTATTATGTTTATTCCAAAAGAGTTGTCCAACAACTCAATGGGTTTAATACCACCTAAAGCAATATTTTTAGCATTGAGCCAGGAAAGGAAGTTTTTTTTGTTTCCAAATACGTCAGAACCTTTTTTGAAGAGTAGCATAATCAAAAGTAGCTTTTCGGTATGGATTGGGTCAAATT
>JASMTI010000072.1:0-3392 GCA_041694375.1 Bacteroidales bacterium
AAGTTCTTAATGTCTTCCTCTGTTGTGTCAAACGATGTCATCCACCTTACTTCATTGTTGTTTTCGTCCCATGGATAGAAAAAGTATTCTTTTTGAAGTTCTTTACTGATTTCGTCGTCAAGGATGGCAAAAACACCATTTGCTTTTACTTCTTGAGTTATTTTCACCCCCGATTGTCCAACTTTGTCAGCTAGCATAGCAGCCATTTTATTGGCATGTTGGGCATTTTTTTGCCATAAATTTTCGTTGAAATACGCAAGGAATTGGGCGGCAACAAAACGCATTTTTGAAAATAGTTGTGCCGATTGCTTTCTGATGTATTTTGCATTTTGCGATAATTCTTTATTGAAAAACAAAACTGCTTCCCCCATCATCATTCCGTTTTTTGTGCCACCAAACGAAACCACATCAACGCCTGCATCAACTGTAAATGCTTTAAAAGGCAGGTCTAATGCCGCGGCTGCATTGGCAATACGTGCTCCGTCCATGTGTACATACATGCCATATTGATGTGCCAGTTTTGTTATTGCTTTTATTTCGTCAACAGAATAAAGTGTGCCCATTTCGGTAACTTGCGATATAGATATAATTTTGGGTTGGGCATGGTGTTCAAAATCAAATCCATGTAGATGGGGTTTTATAAGTTCGGGCCTTAGTTTGCCGTTTGGTGTTTCTACCGGTATAAGCTTACAGCCTGATATCTTTTCAGGGGCACCACATTCGTCAACCATGATGTGTGCTGTTGATGGGCAGATAATACTATTGTACGATTGTGCCAGTGTTGAAATTGCCAATACGTTGGCCCCGGTGCCATTAAAAACAAAATAAACATCGGTGTTTTTGCCAAAATGCTGCCTGAATACTTCAATGGCTTTTTCAGTGTATGGGTCGGTTCCGTACCCTGTTACATGCCCGTTGTTTGCTTCGTTAATGGCCTGTATTATTGCCGGGTGCACGCCTGAGTTGTTGTCGCTGGCAAATCCTTTTTTGTTCATTTTACGCGTTTTAATAAGTTAAAAATGACGGGCGTTCTTGTTAAACGGGGGGTATCAAAGCTGCAAAAAAATATTGATATATTGAAGCGGGCACTAAATTTTGTGAGTTTTGCAACTATTTATTCTTTAATTTGTCGTTAATAGGAAATAAACCGAAACAAATAAAAATACAATGAAGAAACTACTTTTTCTAATTCTAATTTTGGCTGCTGGTATTGCAGCTCAAGCCCAGAAAACCATCAAAGCTGAAGATTATCAGGCAAAAGATAATAACGATGATGAGGTGCAAACCATTATGAATTCGTTTGAGTTGAAACGGATTCGTGGTTTTGGTGGCCCTACTTTAAGTTTTTCATCAATAGGTGATGAGTTTGCTCTTTTTACCGGCGGTGGTGGCGGTTTAATTATAAATAACTTCTTTATCGGTGGATATGGCGAAGGATTATCGGCCACTTCGCATCAAAACGATTTAACCCAATTACACGATATTGAATTTGGTCACGGGGGTTTTTGGCTCGGTTATGAATTTATGCACCAAAAAATGATACACCCTGTTTTTAGTTTGCGTTCGGGCTGGGGGCGTATTAAAGGTACTCAGAATAATGTTACATATTCCGATAATGTTTTTGTATTAAAACCTACCCTGTCAGCCGAGGTTAATTTTACCCGGTTTATGAAAGTAAATGTGGGGGCAGAGTATCGACAAGTTTTTAATGCCAAACTGGGTGATATGACCAGTAAGGAATTTTCGGATGTGGGGGTATATGTGAGCTTTATTTTTGGATGGTTTTAAAACAAAAACGGGTTGCTTGGTCTAATATGAAGCAACCCGCACTTTATAATGAAGTTTGGTACATTCGGATGTAGTACTTACATGAATATAATTTGTGTTAATACATACACAGGTAACAATACAATCAATGAGAATTTAAATATATAACCCAGAAAACTGGGCATGTTTATATTATTTTCAACGGCAATGGCTTTTACCATAAAATTTGGTCCATTACCAATATATGTCATCGAACCGAAGAACACAGCACCCATACTAATAGCCGATAGTAGCTTTTCGGGAATATTGGCGGCTAAAATGGCACCCGGGAATTGTGCTGTCATACCTTCAGCCATATTGAAAAAAGAAATAGCTGTTGGTGCATTGTCCAAAAATGCACTTAACCCTCCGGTGGCATAATAAAATTGCCATGGTTTGTTAATGGCGAACAGGCTTGCATCGGCTTTGAGAATCAGAAGTGCAGGCACCATTGTGATAAAAATACCAATAAATAAGTAAGCAACTTCAATAATCGGTGCCCAGGTAAACTTGTTGTCCTGATATCTCAATTTGTTTTTGGTAGTAACGATTGAAAGTCCGGCCATTAATAATATGATGCCTTCCCGGAAAAAACCAATATAGTGGTTGTGGTGTATAGCCGGAATATAATTGGCATTGATAAAAGCAACAGATAAAACAACCCCAATAAGAAAAACAAAGTTATGCGATCCTTTTATACGAAGCGGGGCCCTTTTTCGAATCAGGTTAGTCCTGATTTCTTTTGATTCTTTCTTAAAATAGTAATTGTCAACAACAAAAAATATTGAAAGCAAGGCAATTAGCACGAAAAGCCATTCATTAAAAAGCCCGAAAAACCACCCGAATGTAGCACCGTGTAAATACAAAAGAAATAACGGTGGGTCGCCTAATGGTGTAAGAATACCACCTGCATTGGCAACAATGGCTATAAAAAATAGAATGGTATGCACGTTGTGTTTACGTTTGGCATTGGCTTTTATGAGTGGGCGTATCAATAACATAGCTGCACCGGTTGTGCCCATAAACGATGCTAAAAGCCCACCAATGGCAAGCATTGACGTATTAATCCATGGTTTGGTGTTAATGTCGCCACTGAGGTGAATGCCGCCTGTTATTACAAAAAGTGCCCCCAGCAATACAATAAAAGGAACATAATCGAAAAGCAACTGATGTGATAGTTCATGCCCCATGCCACGGGCAATTAATAAAACTGATGTTGGAATGCCCAGTGCAAGCGAAACAATAAGCTTGTTACGGTTTCTTTCCCACCATTCTTCAAAAAATAATGGGCCAAGGGCAATTGATAAAAGCATTAATAAAAAAGGCACTGTTAACCACAAGGGGATGTTGGGTTCAATAATTTCGTTCATATACAAATAAAATTAATTTAGTCGTATGGAACTGGCATGTAGAGGTCATGAAATTGAACATGCATGTCGGTTTCACATGGCTTTGTTAAACCTTCTGAAAATTCAAGCTGCAAATATAAAAGTTATACGTGAAGAAGAAATTTATTCGTAAGTTTATTTTATATAAATATCGAAAAATTTACATACGTTGCAGTTTTATTGGGCTATATGAATTTT
>JASMTI010000073.1:0-5595 GCA_041694375.1 Bacteroidales bacterium
GTTCCGGGCCGGCAAAAGTTACAGAATTATATTTTTTGGATTACCAATAAGTTTTAATCAATCTAATTATTACTAATGGAAACATAAAACCCCGTACCCTCTAACCTTTATAACATCACACCCCTGTGAACAACCCTGTTACCACAATATCACAAGTAACCTTAATTGCTACAATTGCCATTCTAGTAGTTTGGTTGCCCTTGTCAAACAGCAATGTTTTGATGAACGGGATACAAACGGCCAAATCGTTCAACTTTTTCTATGGTATGTTTGCCTTGGTTGCTATTGCTATTCTGGGATTTCTATTCACAAAAGGCAAACTAAAATTGAGTATATGTGCTGTTGATGTATTGCTGTTGGCTTTTGTGGTATGGGTTACCGTAAACAAGTACCTTTTGCACGATGTTCATTCCCTTTCGCTCCGCTACTTCGAGTTGCCGGGGCTTGTGGCTTTGTACATAATTGTACGCACACTAAATAAAAAATATACCTTGTACCTATTGTTGGCAATATGTGTGAGCGGGACGGTTCAGGCTGTTTATGGCAACTTGCAACTTTGGGGCTATTATCCCTCGCACCATGGATTGTTCAAAATGACGGGCAGCTTCTTTAACCCCGGGCCATACGCGGGTTTCCTGTGTGCAGTGCTCCCGGTTGCTGTGGGGCTGTATTGGATAAACAATAATTCAAAATTTCAAGTTTCAGGTTTAACTACGCTACGCTCCGTTGATCTTCGATTCAGGTTACGCCAAAGCTTGCTTAACCGGCAACCTGGAACATGGAATATGAAACCTGAAACCTCTAACCTGAAACCTGTAATAATTAAATTCATAAGCGTTACAACAATTATTACAATTTTACTGGTACTTCCCGCCGCCCGTTCGCGTGCCGCATGGCTGGGGGCAATAGCCGGTGTAGCATATCTGGCTTGGCACAAATACAATTTTAAATCTTTGTTCAAATCCCTTATCAACGGTAACACAAAGTCCCCTTTAGGGGATTTAGGGGTAAAAATCCGTAAGTTGGCATTGATTTTAATTTCTGTATTAATCATCGTTTCCGGAACTTGGGGTTTATATCATTTCAAAAAAGGTTCGGCCGATGGTCGCCTGTTAATCTGGACGGTAACAGCCAACATCATCAAGGACAATCCGCTATTGGGCGTAGGGCAGGACATGTTCAAGGCGCATTACATGGATTACCAGGCCGGTTATTTCCGAAACCACCCGGACAGCAAGTACGAAGTAGTTGCCGACGATAACCAGTACGCTTTTAACGAGGCGCTTAATATCTGGGCAGAGAATGGCATCGTTGGGATATTGCTTGCGGCGGGTATTGTTTTTTCGGTATTCTTTACCCCGTTGAAAAATTTCAGGTTACAGATTTCAAGTTCCAGGTTAAACTCTGTACAAAATGAATTGGATCGCAGCGGAGACGAAGCATTGCGAAGTACCGAGAAACGGAATCGGCGTAGCCAAACCTGTAACCTGATCCCGATAATTATCGGGGCTGAAACCATAACACGGGCTGCAATTCTTTCGATACTGGTCTTCGGACTCTTTGCCTACCCCGGCGAAATACTGCCCATAAAAATAGTAGCTGTTCTTTGTTTGGGTTTACTTGCCAATTATTTTGCATTAAACGGCGAAGCCAAACCTGTAACCTGTAACCACAGTGAAATATTTCCCTTCGGGATTTCAGGGGGGAAACCAGAAACCAGAAACCAGAAACCTGTAATAACCATATTAGCTTTATCTCTGGTACTTATCGCTTATACACTAACCAAGGAATTGAAGCTCGCGTACATATCATGGAACGATGCTTTCGATTTGTACAACTACGGGCTTTATGAAGAAAGCATAGAAGATTATAAAAAAGCATATCCCGTATTAAAGTACAATGGCGAGTATCTGATAAACTATGGCAAAGCCCTTAGCATAGCCGAAAAACATACAGAAGCTGTAACCATACTTAAACAAGTAAAAAGCTACCAAAGCAACAGCGTGTTATATACCGCACTGGGCGATAGTTACAAAGCCCTTGGAAAAGACAAGAATGCAGAAAAACAGTATTCGCAGGCCGCTAATATGTCTCCTGCTAAGTTTTACCCACTATACCTATTGGCTAAACTTTACGACGCAAGCGACCAGCAGCACAAAGCCATAGCAATGGCTAATACAATTATTGAAAAAGCAGTTAAAGTACACTCAACAGCTATAGACGAGATTAAAGAAGAAATGAAACAAATAAAAGAACAATAAAGAAAGGGTAACAACCATGAACAATATACACCTTGCAAATGAACATCAATTCTGGTAGCCCCCTTTCGGGGGCAAAGGTACAAAAAAAGAGCCTTCGGGTAGTAGTTATTTGGGGGCTTGAGAATGTAAAAAAATAGTTTTATAAATTAATTTTAAAAAGTGAAACAAATGAAAAAGAAGTTATTTATTGCAATAGCAACAGGCGTATTTATTATATCAATGATGGTTAATTTGAGTGTGTCACAGAAGAATAGCTCAGGAAACCTTTCATTAAATAATATCAAAGTAATGTCGGTAGCTTTAGCAGAGTATAATGGTGTAACCTGTCCAGGGGGAGCCTGTAAAAGTAACAATGCTGATTGTGAAGCATGTTGTGGTGCTGGTCAAAAAGCAGTATGTGATTATTGGGAATGCAGATGTGATGATGCTTAAATGGTAGTTGAGGCTGTCGCAAAAGGTTTTTTATAATTGGTATGATAAATGATTATGGGACTATCGATAAATTTATATTGACCTTTTGGGCAGTCTCTTTTAGAAAATATTAATTTGATTCAATTAAACATAAGAAACTATGATTAGAGCAAAATTTGTTTTGTATATTATGATTGTGTTTTGTCTTTATTGCTGTAATGAAAACAATAATTCCAAAATTGAAAAGCTGTCAATTAATGTTGATGATGCAAACAATTATATCCAATTGTCTGAATTTGTTGATTCGATAAACTTTATCAAATTGGAGACCAATCCAACTTGTTTATTGGGTAAAATACGTCAAGTGATTATAAAAAAGAATTATATTTATGTGTTAGATGTGAGTAGCCATAGTATTTATGTGTTTGATAAAAAAGGAAGTTTTGTTTCAAAATTAGATAAAAAGGGCAAGGGACCAGAAGAATATATCAGTTTAGGCCCTACAATTGTTGATGATGATGAAGAATATATCGAAATCTTTACCAATACCAATATCGGGTATAGTAAATTGCGGTATTCAAACCTTGATTTTATTCAAATAGAGAAAGTGAAAATCTCAGGATCAAGAATGCTTAATGTTAAGTGTCACGATGATCTGTATTTCTTTTCATCTTGGGGGCTGCCAAATTCATTGGAGTTTGATAAAAAGAATCATTGTGTTGTTGTACAGAGAGATAGTGAAATAATTAGCACATTAATCAATAAAAATGCTGAACCATCTAATAATATTTACAGTCCATTTCTTCAGCCATTTTGCCAAAATGACAATAATGAATTATTCATTTCTATTCCTTACGATAAAAACTTTTATAAATTAACAGAACAAGAGGCTATCCCTTTTCTTCAGTTAGATTTTGGAAGAAATGGAATACGTGAAGCAGTAGGTGAAAAAACAACAGATGAACAATTCGAATATATCGAAAAGGCTAGAAATAAAGCTTTTTTCCATTTGCTAAGCTTAAATAATGACCGAATTATGGTTATTAATTATTTCTTTAAAGGAGAAGAGAAAACCAGTGATTTTAGTAAAGAGGATAAACGTACATTCATACATCTGAAGCATAATAATAAGATTTTGCATACTAAAAAAATAATCAATAATATAACAGATTTTCCCAAAGAAATCGATTTAAATATAGCTCCGTTAAATAATGTTGTCAGAGATGTTTGGCACGATGGTTATCTTGTTGATATAGTAATGCCATATGACATTATAATGGATGGAGAAAAAGAATTGAATACAGAAGAACTTGGAAGTTTATCTATTACTGATAATCCAGTAATAGTATTAATGAAATTAAAGAAGGAATAAAATGAGCATAAAGAATGTATCAAAAAATCGATCTGTTTTAATATTAATATTCATGCTTTTATTTTCATGTAATAGAAACAGCATACAAAATGAAATTAAATCAGTTTTGGATAAAAAGCTATATTTTGGCCAATTAGAGAATAAAATATTACATGGCAATAATGTATGTGTTTTGTCTGATATATTATTGGAGTATGAATATATGTATGTTGTTTATTTAGAAGATAGTTGTAAGCCTTGTTATCCAAAGTTTGTTGAGTGGCATAACAAGTTTGTTGATATTACAATACCAGATAATTTTACCGTTCTTTTTGTGATACAAGGCAATAATTACGATTTTTTTATGCAGCAGGTGAGAGCGATTCAGGATGTTGACAGCCATTTTTATGTTATCATGGATCCTTATTCTGAGTTTATTGGCGTTAATTCCAAAATTCCCCGATGGGTAATTGATGCTTCAATGCTTATTGAATCGGGAAACCGCATAAAACTGGTCGGACCGCCATGGATGAATAATGATATGGAAGATATGTTTCTTAAAATAGTAAACAGAACTATAGCGAAATAGTCGAGGTATTAGTGACGAGAATTTTTTTTTGAAGATAAAACATTTTTATCCCTCTCAAAATGGCGCGAGTTTGCAACTCGTCCCTACTTGTTATAAACACCCGCTTGTGCGGATTTGCATTCCGCGCTTTTTAAATACTGGATTTTATTATCCGAGAATAGATTTCAAAAACTTTGAAATGGACAATAAAATAGAACCAGGTATAATAACAAAACAGCCATTGACCTTCTAATCTAAATTTAAATGAAACAAAACACTTACCTGCAAATCGCGGCAATTACGTTGCTTTTCCTTATGGCATCGTGTGGCAACAAAACCCAAAGCACCGAAGAAACCGGGCGTGCGGGGCAAATCCAACAGCGCAACCTTGTTCAAATTATGGAGCTTCAGCCCACCACTTTTACCAAGCAACTGGTGGGCAACGGCAAGCTCACGGCTTTTCGCAAAGCTGAGTTAAGTTTCCGCATTAACGGCGAAATTGAACAACTGCCGGTAAGCAACGGCAAGCGCATAACCAAAGGGCAGCTTATTGCCGCTGTAAACGATACCGATTACCGTCAGCGCATGCAACAGTCGCGCCTGGCACTTAAAAAGGCCAGGCTCGAGTTACAGGATGTACTTATCGGTATGGGCTTCGCCCCAGCCGACAGCCTCTCTATTCCGCCCGGTAAAATGGAGCTGGCCAAAACACGCTCGGGCTATACCAGTGCCTCGCTCGATTTTGCCACCGCGCAACGCAACCTGGATGATTGCCGCCTGGTGGCACCTTTTGCCGGCATAGTGGCCAACATTACCCAAAAAACACACGAGCAAACCAGCGGACAGGCCTTTTGTACGCTCATCGATGACTCAAAGTTTGAAGTGGTTTTTCAGCTTATGGAGAACGAGCTTAAAGTAGTGCAAAAGGGCAACGCGGTTAAAGTGCTCCCTTATGCTGTCGATGAGGTGTTTACCGGCAAAATTGTTGAAATCAACCCGGTGGT
>JASMTI010000074.1:0-30590 GCA_041694375.1 Bacteroidales bacterium
GTTTTAGTTGAAATTTTTAGATCAAACATATATTTTTTAAAAATACTAATTTTTAAAATGCTAAAAAAAATGGCAACGGAAATTTTTATCAATTATAAAAACTTCGTTGCCATTTTGTGATAATCGCTTATGATAATTATGCTTTATACCGGAAATATCTTATTTACGTTAAGATATTCTATTATTCTTTCCGGATTTTTACCATTGTCTTCAGGTTTACAAACAATGTTGGCATTACCGGGTTTTTCAAATGGCAGGTGAACCCCCGGTAAGTCTTCTAATTTACCATTGTCGGCCAATTTGTATAAATCGGGTTTGTTTTGCTTACAAAATTCAAGTGTAGCGTCCATGTGGACAAGATGAAACCTTTCTTCGCCAATAATTTCGGCAACCTGCCTGCGGATATCATCGTTGGGTGATATAAATGAACAGATGGTAATAATACCCTGATCGTTCAACATACGTGCAATATGGGCTACGCGGCGCAGGTGTTCGGCACGGTCGGCAGGCGAGAAGTCCAATTCGCGTGATAAGCCCGAACGTACCGTACTGCCATCGAGCAAAACAACGGTTGCCCCCATATCGAACAACTGCTTCTCGAGATGGTAGGCCAGTTCATTTTTGCCTGAACCATGGAGACCGGTAAGCCACAAAGTGGCGCCTTTTTGCCCGTAACGTTTTTGCCTTTCTTCAGTTGTAATCAGGCATTGGCCTTTTTCAATTTTCTCACGGTGTTCTCCCAGCGCAATATTTGATGAGAGGTCGTCGGCACCGAGCTTGTCAATAATCATCCCGACGGCACATGTGTTATGGGTTACCGGGTCGATCAGTACAAATGAACCGGTCGTGCTGTTTCGTTCATACGGGTCAAAAAATATAGGTTTTACGGTTGTAAGTACAGCACGCCCTATCTCATTCAGTTCAAAAAAGTCGATATCTTTTTTCTGGAGGTTGTTAATATCAACACGGTATTTGATTTTGTCGATACGGGCTTTTGTGGTATTGGTGTTGTGCTTTATATAAAACTGTGTTGAAGAATTCATTGGTGTTTCGTCCATCCAAACCACCATAGCCTCAAAGTGCCTTTCAACGTGGGGCAAGTTGTCGGGGTGGACAATCATTTCGCCACGCGAAATGTCAATTTCATCTTCGAGGGTGAGGGTAACCGACTGGGGCGGGAAAGCTTCTTCCAGTTCACCATCATAGGTCACAATTGATTTTACTTTTGAGCGTTTTTTTGATGGCAGCACCATTATCTCATCGCCCTTGTGTACAATACCCGAAGCCACTTTAGCTGCAAACCCCCTGAAATCGCGGTCGGGGCGGTTTACATACTGTACCGGGAACCGGAAATCTTCAAAGTTACGGTCGCTGGCAACATGGACATTCTCTAAAAACTCGAGCATTGATTTACCATGGAACCAGTTTAATTTTTTTGATGGTTCTATAATATTTTCCCCTTTCAAGGCTGAAATCGGGATAAATTCAACATCGGGGATGTTTAATTGTGAAACAAAAGCTTTGTAATCCTTACATATATTATCGAAAACTTCCTGGCTGTAATCAACCAAATCCATTTTGTTAACGGCCAGTACAACATGCTGGATGCCCAAGAGGGAAACAATGTACGTATGCCTGCGGGTTTGTGTTATTACACCTTTTGTGGCATCGATAAGTATAACAGCAAGGTTCGCAGTTGAAGCACCGGTAACCATGTTGCGTGTGTATTGCTCATGCCCCGGACAGTCGGCAATAATAAACTTACGTTTGTTGGTACTGAAATAACGGTAAGCAACATCAATGGTGATACCCTGCTCGCGCTCGGCCTTCAAACCGTCGAGGAGTAAAGCGTAGTCAATATCTTCGCCAGCGTGGCCAACACGTTTGCTGTCACGCTCAAGCGATGCCAGTTGATCTTCGTACAGCATCTTACTATCGAACATGAGCCGCCCGATCAATGTTGATTTGCCATCGTCAACCGACCCGGCCGTGAGTATACGGAGTTGGTCCTTTTGCTCGTCTTGGTTAAGGAAAGCATTGATGTCCATATCTCCACGGCTACCACCGATTGGGGTGGAGTTGTTATTACCCCTCTTATTCTCCCCTGAAGGGGAGAGGTTCGCTTCGTTGTTGCTTTGTGGTTTATTTGAATTATCTTTTTTCATAAAATTCTATCATTAGTTGTTTTGCACTAAACCAGTTCCTCCCCTATGGGGAGGTTAGGAGGGGCCTTTAAAAGTATCCTTCCCTTTTCTTCTGCTCCATACTGGCTTCCTGGTCGAAATCGATCACGCGTGTTGTGCGTTCCGACACGGTTACGGTCATCATTTCTTCAACAATTTTTTCAATTGTATCAGCTTCCGACTCAACTGCACCGGTAAGCGGGTAGCATCCCAACGTACGGAAGCGTACCATTTTCATTTCGGCCTTATCGCGTAGCTCTTTAGGCATGCGGTCGTCGTCAACCATAATAAGTGCGCCGTCAATGTTGACCATTGGGCGTTTTTTTGCAAAGTAAAGCGGAACAATTGGTATGTTCTCTAACCTGATATATTGCCAGATATCCAGTTCGGTCCAGTTTGAAATGGGGAATACCCGTATTGATTCGCCTTTGTGTATTTTAGCGTTGAAAGTATCCCATAATTCAGGCCGTTGGTTTTTTGGGTCCCACTGGTGATATTTATCGCGGAAAGAAAAAATACGTTCTTTTGCACGCGATTTTTCTTCATCGCGGCGGGCACCACCAAAAGCAGCATCAAATTTATACTTGCTAAGGCCTTCAAGTAAGGCCTGTGTTTTCATTACATCGGTGTGTACTTTACTGCCGTGGGTAAAAGGTCCCACACCGGCTTTAAAAGCCTCTTCGTTTGAATGGACAATCAAATCCCAGTTGTTTTCTTTGGCATAGTTATCACGAAACTCAATCATTTCTTTAAATTTCCATTTCGAGTCGATGTGCATCAACGGAAATGGAACTTTACCGGGATAAAATGCCTTTTCGGCTAAACGAACCATTACCGAAGAATCTTTTCCGATAGAGTATAGCATCACCGGATTTTCAAATTCGGCAGCTACCTCGCGGATAATTTGAATGGCCTCGGCTTCGAGTTCTTTAAGGTGACTTAGATTATAATCTGGCATAAAAGCAATATTTAGTTATCTGTTTTTGAAATGCGTTACAAAATTAATTTTTCCGCATTAATTGAGAAATTAAAAATTCCAAATCAGGGGTATAATTGTAACTGATATAATAAAAACAATGATATTGAGGGGCAGGCCAACCCTCAGGTAATCCCTAAACCTGTAATTACCTACCGACTGTACAATTAAATTTGTTTGGTACCCAATTGGGGTTGAAAAACTTGCGGATGCAGCTATGCAAATTGCAATAAAAAAAGGTTTGGGGTCGACACCCAACTGGTTGGCGGCCGATAAAGCAATAGGGAAAGCAATAGCTGCTGCGGCATTATTGGTGATAATTTCGGTGAAAACCATTGTAATGAGATAGATAATGGCCAGCACAGCGCCGGGGCCCATGTGTTTGACCGAATTAATAGATGTGTGTGCAACTTGTTCGGCTACGCCCGAATTGACCATTGCTTTACTAATTGCAAATGCAGAGGCAATTGTAATCAAAACATCCCAGCTGATAGCCCGTGAATACTTTTTTGGCGGAAATATTTTTAGTATTCCCATCATAACTGCGGCTATCGATGCAAATAGGAACATATCGGGGGCATTGCCCCTGATTGTTGGCAGGTAGCGGCTAAAAGTAGCCCCAAGCACCATAATGAGCACAGTGGCAATGGTCCATCCAATCTTGTAAGTTTTTACAGGTTTTTCAACCTCTCCCTTTGCCGATATCAGAAAGAAAATTTTTGATTCCTTCCAGCTTTCAACAAATTCTTCCCCTGCAAGAATTATTAATGAATCTCCCGCACGCAAGCGCTCATCTGATAAGTTCGACAATATGCTTGAGCCATTACGGTGGATAGCCAGAACAATGCCTTTGTAGCGATTAAAAAAATCGAATTCTTTAAGTTTAGAACCAATACCGGGGAAGCGGGGGGCCAGAACAACCTCAATGCGTTGGAGGTCGTCACGCTCAATTACCTTGTCAAGGTTGCCGTGCGTGATAATATCCAGACCGTCGAGTGATAATAAATTATCAATATTTTCATCATATCCGCTAACCAAAAGTTTATCGTTTTCCTGCAAAACTACGCGTTCGTTTTGGGTGTAAATCATTTGCCCGTCGCGTTCAACCCCTACAATCGATATGTTTTTACTATCGCTTAACTGTCCTTTTTGTATAACTTCGCCTATATACTTACTGTTTTGTGTAACCAAAAGGTTGAAATAATATTCTTTTATATCGAGACGGTCTTTGTTTTGTGTGCCTTTTTTATGATCGGGCAGGAGATAGTGCCCGATTAATGCCAGGTAAATCCAGCCGGCTAAAGCAATAACAAGGCCAACCTGTGCCAATTCGAACATATACAACCCTTTAAAACCGTTTTCCTGCATCATTCCATCAACTACTAAGTTGGTAGACGTACCAATTAAAGTACACACACCACCAAAAATTGTTGCGTATGACAATGGAATAAGAAACTTAGAAGGCGATAGGTTTAATTTTTCGGCCCAGCGTTTTATGACAGGTGCAAAAATGATAACAACGGGTGTATTGTTCAGAAAACCGGATAATGCCGAAATTGGCAGCATGATGGCTGTAAGCATACGTGGCATTGAACGTTGTTGTTTAGGAAGTGATAATGCAGCCAGCTTGTTAAGGATACCAGAGTACCTGACCCCTTCGCTCACCAAAAAAAGCACCCCTACGGTTAACATGCCTTTATTTGAAAATCCGGCTGCTAATTCAGTTGGGGTAATAATTCCAATCGCCATAAAAAAAACAGCTCCCGAGAAAAGGATCAACCCGGGACGCATGGCATCTTTTGCCAAGGCAACGATCATGGCAACAACAACCGTTAATACTATGTAGCTTTCAAGTGTCAATTAAAAATATTTATTGAACAATAAAATAAGGATTTAACAAATTTTCTTTGTTGTATTTTAATTTGGTTAATTCAGGATATTGTAGAACCGATTTTCCGGCATATTTTGCAATTGCATGACCTGCTGCTGTGTCCCATTCCATGGTTGGTCCGATACGTGGATAACAATCTGCTTTGCCTTCGGCAACCATGCAAATTTTAAGTGAGCTTCCTTTGGAAACTATTTTCAAGGGTTTACCCTTATGATCGAGCCCATTGATATATTGCTTAGTTTCTTCGCTCATGTGCGAACGGGACCCAACCACAACAAATTCATCCCTGTTATCATTTAACGGCAACTTTTTTGCTTGTTGATCTATTTGATTGTCATCCTGGTAGTTGTTTATTATAAACGCACCATTTTCACTTGCATAATATAAACAATTGGTTGCCGGAACATAAACAACCCCCGCAATTGGTTCGCCTTGTTGGATTAAAGCAATATTTACGGTAAACTCATCATTCTTTTTGATAAATTCTTTGGTCCCGTCTAATGGATCAACAAGCCAGAAAGTATCCCAGGTTTTTCGTTCTTCGTAGTTTATATTTTTTCCTTCTTCACTTAAAACCGGAAATTGAGTTTTCGATAAGTATGCCATAATTGTATTGTGGGCATTCTTATCGGCAATTGTAAGGGGAGAGTCGTCTTTTTTGAATTCCACACCAAAATCTGCTGTTTGGTATATTTTCATTATTTCTTTTCCAGCTTCAACAGAGGCTACAATAGCAATTTTTAGTTCTTCAGGTATCATATAAAATAAATTACATACTCCAGGGTTCAGCTTTCATATCGGTTTCATCACTCCATTTATATTGTAGCCCTGAAATTTCATCAACAATATTTTGGGGTAAAGGGTTAATTTGCTCAGATGCCATCAGGAATTCATTAAAATGGAAAGCATTGGCAGTAGAACCGACGGTGGCACGCACCTGGGGAAAACTATGGGCAAAACGTACACAAAATTCAGTCCAGTTCTCCACTCCTGATTTCTCAAAAATTGGGGCTATCTGGGTTGCACGCTCCTGCAAATATTCTTTCCAGGCAAAACCTGGCTCGTCACGTAATTTATGTACAGGCCCACCGCCAACTGTCCGCATGGCAATGATGGGCTCTGATCTATCAATGAGCATGTCCCAAAGTTCATTTGAAACAAAACGCTGTAAAGGGTTGAAATAGAATATAAAACCATCAATAATACCTTCGGTGGTTTCATTTTTCAGGGCTCGCAAGGCAATATCCGATGTCCAGGGAAAAACTTCAAGTACATACCGCTTAATCCATCCTTTTGTCTTGAATTTTTCTAATTCCTGAATAGAATCACCACCATTGGCAAAATCCTCGGCTAAATCGCCCCGCAGGCATAGTTGTCCAATTTGAATGCTGTCAACATTCAAAAGTTGTGAATTTTTCTTAAAGTCATCTTTTATTTCATTGATGCTGCTTCCTTCAAGCTTAACAATCAGGTTTGGAACTTTTTTTCGGTCGCTGTCAAAAGCCTTTTTCAGGGCATCCATTGCACCATTTTCGCCTTCGCCATATTGCCGGCTTGCATGAAACCATATCTTGGTATCCATTGCGGCTTTTGCTATATCAACACGTTCTTCAAATGGTATTGATTCGTGTCCCAATCTTGTTGTACCGTAAACAAATGGTGAAACATCGTTTAGCAGCACTGATTTTTCAGAAAAATTCTTTGCATTCATCTTATATTCCCCTTTTTTCCCTAATTATGCATAAATTATCATCAAATATATTTAAAATATCATAAATACAAATTGATTTTGTCAACTTCATGAACAGGAAAAAGTAATTTTAGACATGCACCGATAAACTATTTATCTTTTGGTCCAATTAACCCTTTAAAGTTTTCTTCATTTTTGGGGCCGATGCCGGTTTTAACATCAATTATTTCGAGAAATGAAGCCATTCCCCTAATTCCATAGCTGCTGCCTACATAAACAATGGTGTCATTTTTATTGATGCAATTATTTTGGACCAAGCTCTGCAAACATGCCCGGATTGTTTCATCGCGGTTGCTGTGTGGTTCAATTGGCGAAGCAAAAATACCATACGAAAGGGCTAATTCGCGCATGACCCGTGGCCTGTAACACTTTGCAAATACTGGCATTTCACCCCTGAAAGATGATATGTGGCGTGCATTGTTGCCTGAAAGGGTATCGGTTACAATGGCTGTTGTATTCATTTCATTTGCTGCTTCAATTGCTTTGGCAGCCAAAAACGAAGAAGTATCGTAATTGATAGGCGGAACAATGTCATTTCTTTTGTCTTTGTTAATTTCGACTTCGCAGGCAACCTTGCTCATTGTTTTTACTGCTTCAACACCATATTTCCCGTACGCTGTTTCACCACTAAGCATAATTGAATCGCACCTATTGTATACAGCATTAGCAATGTCACTGATTTCAGCACGGGTTGGCCGTGGGTTTTCAATCATGGAATGGAGCATTTGTGTTGCCATAATAACAGGCCTTTTTCGCTCAATACATTTTTTTATCAGCATACGCGATACCGATGGAATTTTTTCGGCCGGTATTTCAATACCCAAATCGCCACGCGCAATCATTACACCATACGCATGGTCAAGTATTTCGTCAATTTTATCAACACCTTCCTGGTTTTCAATTTTTGCAATAATCCTTATCGGGCTTTTGTACTCATCCAAAATATTCTGGATATCAATTACATCCTGTTTGTTCCTGACAAAAGAGTGGGCTATAAATTCAATGTTGTTTTCAATGGCAAAAAGAATAAAATCTTTGTCCTTTTTGGTTAACGAGGGCAATTTAATGCTTACGCCCGGGACATTTATGCTTTTCCGGTTTTTTATGGTACCATTATTGGTTACTTTGGTATATAAAAATGTATCGTCTTTATCTTTCACTTCAAGTTCAATTTCGCCATCGTCAATCAATAATTTGGCGTTGGGGTGTATGTCGTTAATAAAGCCGGGGTAATTAACATGTAAACAATCTTTTTGGCTTAAGTCACCACTAACTTTAATTTTATCGCCTAACTCTACGTGTAAATCTTCTTCAACATTAATTGTACGGACTTCAGGGCCTTTTGTGTCAATAAGCAATGCAATTTTATCTGAAACCGAACGCACATCGTTCATTATTTTTGTGGCCCCTTCACGGTCGATATGTGCTGTATTCATACGCACTACATTCATGCCATTATCGTAAAGTGCTTTAACATATTCATGACTGCTTTTGTAATCAGAAATAGTAGCTACAATCTTTGTTTTCTTCATTTTATAGGTAATTATTAATATATTATAGTAAAATAAGCGTGCAAAAATATATTTTTAGATTATAGTGAGGTGATTTTAATCATTAATTTATGATTATTAAAACCACATATATTAAACTAATAAAACGTAAAATTGTTAAATTTCGAATTAAAAAATATACAATGGATAAACTGACACTTACAACACCGGCATTACTTTTTTCGGCCGTTTCTTTAATTTTATTGGCATACACCAATCGATTTTTGGGCTATGCCCAGGTAGTTCGTAATTTGTACGAACGCTTCAAGGAGAACCCTGACAGTATACTCCTGGCCCAAATTAAAAACCTTAGGAAAAGGATGTACCTTACACGCGCTATGCAATTATTGGGGGTTTTGAGCTTGTTTTTATGTGTAGTGTCGATGTTTTTAATTTATGTTGACTTAAAAATGTCGGGTGCCTGGGCATTTGGTTTCGGGCTACTTTCACTCATTGTTTCATTGGCAATATCGGCCCGCGAAATTCATATCTCTGTGCGGGCACTCGATTTACACTTAACCGATATGGAAAGCAAATATTAAAAAATGGCCATGTTTATAGTTATAAAAGCATGGCAATTTTTGTATGTATCTATTTGTTGAGTTTTTTCCGCTCGTGTTCCTTCAAAAATATTTTTCTTAGCCGGATATTTTTTGGGGTTATTTCAACATATTCATCTCCCTGGATATACTCAAGGGCTTCTTCAAGGCTAAAAAGTATCGGAGGTGCGAGTTTTGATTTATCGTCAGATCCTGAAGCGCGCATATTGGTGAGTTTTTTGGTCTTGGTGATGTTGATGGTTAAATCATCTTCCCTGGTACTTTCACCAATTACCTGTCCTTCGTAAACCTCGTCGCCGGGCTTAACGAAAAACTTTCCTCGATCCTGTAATTTATCAAGTGCATATGCAATTGCTGTTCCGGTATCAAGACATACCAACGAACCGTTGTTCCTTTTTTCAATTTCACCTTTGAAAGGCTGAAACTCAATAAAGCGGTGCGAGATAATTGCTTCGCCTGCTGTTGCTGTTAAAATATTGTTTCGCAGGCCTATTATTCCTCGAGAGGGGATAGTGAACTCGAGAACTGTACGTTCTCCTTTGCGTTCCATCGTTAACAGCTCACCTTTACGACGGGTAACCAGCTCAATAACCTTACCTGAATAATCTTCCAGAACATCAATGTTAAGATCTTCAACCGGCTCACTTTTTACGCCATCAATTTCTTTTATTATTACCTGTGGCTGTCCAACTTGTAATTCGAAGCCTTCGCGCCGCATTGTTTCAATTAACACCGACAAATGAAGCACACCACGACCGAATACATTCCACGAATCGGCACTGTTGGTTTCTTCAACGCGCAATGCCAGGTTGCGTTCGAGTTCTTTTTTAAGGCGGTCGAAAATATGACGTGAGGTTACAAATTTCCCGTCTTTACCAAAAAACGGTGAATTATTGATGGTAAACAGCATACTCATGGTAGGCTCATCAATAGCAATAGGGGGGAGTGGTTCGGGATTTTCAATATCAGCGATGGTATCACCAATTTCAAACCCTTCAATGCCAACCAGCGCACAAATGTCACCGGCTTCAACTTTTGATACTTTTGTCCGCCCTAAACCTGTAAAAACATTAAGCTCCTTTATTTTAGTCCGCTTGATTGAGCCATCGCGATGACATAAACTTACTTGTTGGCCTTCGGCAAGCGAACCTCGTTGGAGACGGCCTACCGCAATACGGCCCACATATGGAGAAAAGTCGATAGAAGTAATAAGCATTTGGGGCGAACCTTTTTCGACACGTGGTTCAGGGATGTGTTCAATTACTGAATCGAGCAGGGGGATGATGTTGTCATTTTTTTCATTCCAACTTTCCGACATCCACCCTTCCTTTGCTGAACCAAAAATTGTTGGGAAATCCAACTGGTTCTCATCGGCATCAAGGTTAAACATTAAATCAAATACCATTTCCTGCACCTCTTCTGGCCTACAGTTGGGTTTATCAACTTTGTTAATAACAACAATAGGTTTCAAACCAAGTTTAATTGCTTTCTGGAGCACAAAACGTGTTTGTGGCATGGGCCCTTCAAAAGCATCCACCAATAGCAATACACCATCGGCCATATTTAGTACACGTTCAACTTCTCCACCAAAATCAGCGTGCCCGGGGGTGTCAATAATGTTAATTTTTGTGTCTTTGTAAATTACCGAAACATTTTTTGAAAGAATGGTAATACCACGTTCCCGTTCAAGGTCGTTGCTGTCCATGATTAAATCTCCGGGGCGCTCGTGATCTTTAAAAAGCTTTCCGGCTAATAGCATTTTATCAACAAGGGTCGTCTTTCCATGGTCAACGTGGGCAATAATTGCAATATTTCTGATCGACATGTTTTTATATTGTTTTAAAAGTCGCGCAAAAGTACAGTATTTTGCAGCTATATTTACCGAATGGCATAATATCAACTGTTACACCCTGGCGAAACAACAATTAATTAACAAACAAAAACAATTATATAGGAAAAGGCAGGATCGCAGTGTGTAAATGTTAGAATAATTTGATGCCAACCGAAAGCAGGTAAACCCTGTTTTTCGCTTCATAGTTGCTCGCATCTTCAATAATATTGGCACTTTGCTCTACACGTGCATCAAATGTTAGGAACCAAACATCAACTCCGGCACCAAACTGAAAAGCCACATAATTTGAAGTGAAATTATTGACGTCAAAATCCGATATCTCGGAATGGAAATCATTAGCTGTTATAAACGAAAAAACAGGACCAGCATTTAAACGGAGTTTTATTAAGTCCCTGTTAATAATGTTCACACCTAAAAGTAGAGGTACATCGAGTGTTTCGTAATCAAAAGAAATAGTTGGGTAAATCGAATTTTCGGTTGATACAGGTGCAATATCACCCCCTTTTTTATTGAAATATATTTCAGGTTGGACATATATCCGTCCTAAGTTAACCCTTCCAAAGGCGCCAACATGATATCCGGTTATTTCTTCTTCGTCCATGGGGTGGTCTATCATTTCTTCAAAATTGGTTATCATTTTTGAGCTGTTTAAGCCATACTTAACACCAATATTGAAAGGAGAATCCCCCCACGAGCACAAGGTTAACAATACCAAAGTAAGAAAGATGCAAATCCGTTTCATCGTTTTTTCTTTTTATACAAAAGTAATAAAAACACACAAAAGCCGGAGCATTAAACCCCGGCTTTTATATAACGTAGAAACATTTATTTATATTATACGAACTCTTTCAGTGTTGATGTTAATTTTTTACGGGTAAAAAATATACGGCTTTTCACTGTTCCCAAAGGCAAATTCAGCTTTTCGGAAATTTCTTTATACTTGTAACCATCAAGAAACATTTGGAACGGGATCCTGTATTCATCTTCGAGCGCCGAAATGCTTTTTTCAATCTCGTTTGTTGAATAAAAAGAATCCGGGGCAGGGTAGGCTTTATTTCGTGCCACCTGAAGGTGAAATTCACTGTTTGATCCGCTCAAACTGTTTTTTGACTTTGAGGCTTTACGGTAATCATTAATAAAAGTATTCTTCATGATGGTATAAACCCACGCTTTAAAGTTCGTATTTGCAGTGAATTTATCCTGATACATGAGCGCTTTTAAAAATGTTTCCTGTAAAAGATCATTAGCCTTGTCCATATCTGATGTCAGGCTTAATGCATAATATTTAAGACTATCTTCCAGACTTAATAACTTGTTACTAAATTGTACTTCTGACATAATTGTTGGTTTTTGGGTTAAAACTTCAGTTCAAAGATATAAAAAATAAAAGATAAAAACATCTTTTAATGCTAATAAATTGTTAATTACATCATTTTCCCTTATTTTTTTAATTTAACCTAAAATTGTAAGTTATTGAAAATATATGTGTTTGTCAAGTATAACGGGTTATTTATGTTTAAATTTACATTCAGTTAAAATTGAACAAAAAAAACAAAATTTTGAATTTGGTTTAGGTGCCGGGTTTGTCTCAATTATTTAACATTCTTTTAAATACTTCTAAATTGTTACAAATTATTAAATAAATACAATACTTTTGCGCCACCAATTCATTAAAAAAGTAAAAAGTGAATTATAAATGCTACTGCAAAATTTTCACAATTAAGTTTAATAATACCGCATTATGCGGGTTTTGGGGGCAGTAGTTATTAATTAACAGGTTAACTTGTATTTGTGGTATTGACAAACAGGGAGGCCTAAAACAAAAGTTTATGTTATTTACAGAAATGGGCCTTTCGCCGGAAATCCTTCAGGGAATTTCTGAGCTTGGCTTTGTTGAACCAACTCCAATTCAGGAGAAAGTAATTCCATTATTATTAGAAGAAAATCGCGATGTTCTGGGACTGGCCCAAACCGGTACAGGCAAAACAGCTGCATTTGGCTTGCCTGCCCTCGGTAAAATTGATTTTTCAGATCAAACACCACAACTACTTATTTTAAGCCCCACACGTGAGCTTTGTATGCAAATTGGCCGCGACCTGGTTAATTACAGCAAGTTTATACCCCAGTTAAAAATTGTCTCTGTTTACGGAGGGGCACCAATCGACAAACAAATATCAGCGTTAAAAAGGGGCGCACAGGTAGTGGTTGCAACACCGGGGCGTATTCGCGATTTAATCAGAAGAAGGAAAGTAAATTTAGCCAGTATAAAAATAATGGTACTCGACGAAGCAGATGAAATGCTTCGGATGGGCTTCAGGGAAGAAGTTGATGAGATTTTAAAAGAAACACCAAAAACAAAAACTACCTTATTGTTTTCGGCTACCATGGGTAAGGATATTTTGAATATTGCCAAAACCTACATGAACAACCCGGCCGAAATAACCATTGGCAACAAAAATTCAAGTGCAGAAAATGTTCACCATATTTATCATATGGTACATGCACGTGACCGTTATATTGCACTTAAGCGTGTGGTTGATTATTACCCCGAAATATATGGTATCGTTTTTTGCCGTACACGCAGGGAAACCAAAGATGTTGCAGCCTCGCTTATGAAAGAAGGTTACAATGCTGAAGCATTGCATGGCGACTTAACCCAAAGTCAGCGCGATTACGTAATGCAAAAATTTCGCGACCATACATTAAGTGTACTGGTGGCCACCGATGTTGCGGCACGGGGGCTTGATGTTACCGATTTAACACACGTTATCAACTACAACCTGCCCGATGATACAGAAAACTACAATCACCGCTCAGGACGTACCGGGCGTGCAGGTAAAAGTGGCATTGCTGTTTCTATCATTAACATGAAAGAAAAAGGCAAGCTGAAACAAATTGAAAAATCAATTAAAAAGAAGTTTGAATATTTGCCTGTACCCGAGGGAAAAGTTATTTGCGAACGGCAGCTTTTTAATATGATTGAAAAAGTGAAGAGTTCGACTGTTAACCATGAACAAATCGAACCCTTTATGGATAAAGTGAACGAGATGTTATCTGATTTATCTAAAGAAGAAATCATTAAACGTTTTGTTTCTGAAGAATTTAACCGCTTTTTAGATTATTATAATAATGCTGGTAACATCAATGCCGACACAACGAAAGCTGATCAGGGAAGTGAAGGCGGCAAATTTTCACGAAGAAAAAAAGGGAAAAGTTCATCGCGTATTATATTTAATGTTGGAAAAGGAAAAGGGCTCAATAAAAAAGATGTTATTGACTTATTAGTTAACGCTTCGGGGCGTAAAGACCTTGAAATTGGCCAGATTGATATTTTTAAACGGGCTTCATCTGTCGAAGTTGAAGATAAATTTGCAAAAAAAGTTATCAATGAATTAAATAAGCTCACTTATAAAGGTGTAAATATTGAAGCCGAAGAAAACTATGAGTTTGCCGGCAACGATTTTCGCGACCGGAACAAAGGTCCAAGAGGGAAGAAGAAGAAAAGACAAAGAATAGCTTCGTAATAATACTGGATTTAAAGGATATCTTAATAAGCAAATGAAGGATAACAAAATTTGTTTTGTAAATACATCAAAACCGTGGGGAGGGGGAGAGAGCTGGCAATTGGAAACCATTCTGGCTTTTAATGAAAAGGTAAAGGTTGTTTCAATAACTTCTGAAAACAGCATTCTTCATTCGAAAATAAAAAGTTTCAACATTGACAATTATACTGTAAAAACCAGGAAATTTTCATACCTGAATCCATTCATTTTCTTTCGGATATACCGTTTATTAAAAAAAGTAGCTCCTGAAACCATTTTATTTAACACTTCTAACGATTTTAAAATGTTCACCATGCCTGCCAAACTGGCCGGTATTAAAAACATAATATACAGGCGTGATAATGGAAGGCCATTGAATACACATGTGCTCAATAAAATACTGTTGCGAAACGGAATAACGCATTTTTTACCATGTTCGCAATACATTGCAGATGTAGCCCTAAGCCGAGATAATGTTTTATTTCCGAAAGAAAAGATACAGGTTATTTATAATAGCATCGATATCGATAAATGGGATAAACAAATAACAAATGAAGAAAAACAGAACGAAGAGTTTGTTTTTGGATGTGTAGGCCGTTTATCTAAAGAGAAAGGTGTATTGTTTCTGCCTGAGATTGCCCGGAAATTGAAAGATAAAGGTGTTAAGTTTCGAATAAAACTGGCAGGAACAGGCCCCTTGCACAGCGAAATTGTTGACTTGCTTGAAAAGCATCAGGTAAGCGGGCACATTGAATTACTGGGGTTTCGTGAAGATGTGAAATCAGTGATGGACTCCATCGACTGTTTGCTTATTCCGTCTCACTGGGAAGGCTTGCCCACTGTTGCACTTGAAGCCATGGCCTCGCATAAACCGGTTATTTCGTTTCAGGTTGCCGGTAACCCCGAAGTTGTAAAACATGGCGAGACCGGGTATTTGGTTCCGGCATTCGATTTAGAACATTTTGCCGATACGATGCAAAAACTTATTGAAAATCCGCATTTAGTCCATGAATTTGGGATAAAAGCACGCGAGCTGGTAGAAACTGTTTTTGCACGAGAGGTTACAAACCGTCAACTTCAACCTGTATTAATTGGCACTAAAAAGCTTGTACATTAATCTTTTTCGCTCAACTCAAGCCAGCGAAGTTCTTTTTCATCGAGTTCCGATTTAATTTTTTCATATTGATCAGATTGCTCCCTGATTTCATCATGTCCAAAGTCACCCGAACTCATTTTTGCTTCCAGTTCCTCTTTTTGGACTTCTAGTTTTTCAATTTCGGTGCCAAGCTGTTCAAATTCCCGTTTCTCGTTAAAACTAAGTTTGTTGGTGGGTTTCTTTTTTGGTTTTTCCTTCGTTACTTCTTTTTTAGTTTCGTTAATTGCTCTACGTTTCTCTTTTTCTTTATTATCACGGTAATACCTGAAAATGGAATAATTACCCGGAAAATCTTTAATGACCCCATTATCTTCAAAAGCGAAAACATGCTCAACTATTTTATCCATGAAATAACGGTCGTGGCTCACTACTACTACACAGCCATTAAAATTTTGCAGGTACTCCTCCAGCACATTAAGGGTCATGATATCGAGATCGTTGGTAGGCTCGTCAAGTATCAGGAAGTTGGGGTTATTCATGAGGATAGAGCACAGGTAAAGCCTTCTTTTTTCACCGCCACTTAAGGTTTCAACTTTTCCGTGCTGGATGTCTTTGGAGAATAAAAAGTGGGTAAGTAATTGCGAAGCATTCCATTGTTTCCCATTTCCTAAATCGATATATTCGGCAATATCCTGAATAATATCAATTACTTTTGCATCGGGGGCAAAGCTTATACCTTCCTGACGGTAATAACCAAATTTAACGGTCTCTCCAATCTCAATTGTACCTGAATCCGGCTCAAGAGAACCAGTTATGAGGTTTAGTAATGTTGTTTTTCCGGTGCCGTTTTCACCAACAATACCAATTTTTTCGAAGCGTGAGAATTTGTAGCTGAAATTGTTCAGCACCTTGAGTTCGCCAAAACTTTTGCTTAGGTTATAAATATCGATTACTTTTTTACCCAGGCGTGAAGCTTTAATGTTGAGTTCAAGTTGTTCTTCGGAAAGGTTTTTTGAGGCTTTTTCTTTCAACTCGTAAAACGATTCGATTCGGTATTTCGATTTTGAGCCACGTGCTTTAGGCATACGGCGCATCCATTCCTGCTCGGTGCGCATCTGGTTTCGGGCTTTTTCAACTTCGGCACGAAGTTGATTTTGCCTCTCGGCGCGTTTTTCAATAAAATATGAATAATTCCCTTTGTACCTGAATATTGATTTTTGATCGAGTTCGAGAATCTCATTGCAAACCCTGTCCAGAAAATAGCGGTCGTGTGTTACCATGAACAGTGTTTTGTTCATTTTTTTAAGGTATTCTTCGAGCCATTCAATCATGTCGAGGTCAAGGTGGTTTGTAGGCTCATCAAGAATTAGCAAATCGGGGTTGTTGATAAGTACATTGGCAAGTGCAACCCTTTTTTGTTGTCCCCCTGAAAGTTCCCCGATTTTTTGGTCAAACCTGGTAATTTTAAGTTGCGAAAGTATTTGTTTTATTTTTAACTCGAAATTCCACGCATTCAGGCGGTCCATTTTTTCGGTAGCCTCCTGGAGGTCATGTTTACCGGGATTTTGAATAGCGGTTTCATATTCACGGACAGCCTGTACCACTTCACTTGTCGATTGGTATATTTCTTCCATTACAGTAAGCTCCTCGTTTTGTATGGGGTATTGGTTCAGGTAACCAACTGTAATATCGTTGGTAAAAGTTACTGTTCCTGCCTCGGGTAAATCGGTTCCCATAATGGTATTCAGCAGGGTTGTTTTTCCGGCACCATTCCGGGCAATCAAAGCCACTTTTTGTCCTTGAGCAATGGTAAAGTTCAAATTTTCAAACAATACCAAGTCGCCCCAATAACGTGTTAAACCTTCAACCTGTAAATATGGAATCATACTTGTTTTTATTTTATGGCAACTGCTTCAATTTCAATCAAGGCACCAAGTGGCAGTTCTTTAACAGCAAAAGCGGCCCTTGCCGGTTGTTTTTCAGGGAAATATGTTGCATAAACTTCATTCATTGATTTAAAATCAGACATATCTGATAACAAGCATGTTGTTTTTACAATGTCGGCATACGAATATCCTGCCTCTTTCAAAATTGAGCCGATGTTCTCAAGTACCTGCCGGGCCTGCTCCGAAATATCAGCTTCAACAAGCTTTCCAGTTTCAGGATTAAGCGGAACTTGCCCTGAAATGAACAGCATTCCGTTTGTCATAACAGCCTGACTGTATGGCCCAACTGCTGACGGTGCATTTTGCGTTTCTATAATTTGTTTCATTAGACTAATATTTTTAAGTGAAAATATTATGCAACATTAATAAAAACTACGTTCGGTTTTGTCAATTTTTAAGTCTTGTAATAATGATGCATTTGCACGAATGGTAAATGAATAGTATTTTCTTTGACCAAAAGGCGAAAAGTCAAATGACAT
This sequence comes from Bacteroidales bacterium, assembly GCA_041694375.1. Taxonomy (GTDB): domain Bacteria; phylum Bacteroidota; class Bacteroidia; order Bacteroidales; family Prolixibacteraceae; genus Roseimarinus. Next base: position 17,826 of record JASMTI010000074.1, read on the forward strand.
TGTCCAGCAGTGTAGATCACGAGTTACTGTCATTCGGGTATGGGTTAGTTCTTTTGCAATAAAGTCAAAGCCTGATGAAAGGGTTGTTTTCCATTTCGGGGTTAAATCAAAGCTACCGTTAAGCGAAACCGATTGTGTCCAGTTTGCTTTTCCCGATGGGTTTGAGTACCTGAGCGTATAATTAGCACTAACACGCCAACTGGGTTCAAATGGGACATATTTTAATGATGGGTTGTCGTTGTTTGCAGACGACATGTTTTCGGTTTCATTATCTACACCACCATTATTCGATGATTGGTTGTCGTTGTCGTGCGATTTTGATTTTTTTTCTAACGCTTTTTTAAGTTTGTCCGAACTGTAACTCAAACTAAAACCTGTTCCTGCATTTGTTAAACGCCCTAAGCGCGAAATTCCGGTTTCGGTGTTCCACTGGTATTCATCAATTTTTTTTCCTTTTTCGTCCAGTGCATAGGGGTCGAGTGTGCCACTAATGTTTATTGAAGTTCCTGCAATTTTAGTCCGCGCATTCAACGAAAAAGGTGACAGGTTAAACGATTCAGCGGCAAGGTTGTACGAACTACTGATGCCCAGATTGTCGAAAATGGCAATTTTTTTGAAACGATCTTCTGAAGTTGTATCGTTTTCGTTTGCAATTTTCATTTCAATGTTGTTGTTAAGGCTGAAATTTATCGAGCCGCTTCGTCCGCCCCTGGTATAACCATAAATACCGTTTTCATACAAGCTATATTGTTCAAGGTTTCCAAGTGAATCAACCTGTACCCAGTCGTAAAACCCAAAACGGTCCTCACTAAAATCGGGACGGTAGCTAAACCCGATACTCGGGTCAATTTTATGTCGGACTGCCTTAATCTTCGAATTTGGGTTTTTCATGGTATACATACCATAAATTGTAGTGCTTGAGCTAATACTGTACCGGTATTCATAATTTCGCTTAAAACCATCCTTTTTGACCTCTTCAACATGGCCGGGGACCCATTTTTGGAGACCGGTTTCAGGATTCGTAGTAGAATAACCGCTAACCCAGTATTTGTCAATATAATCAAAATACCACCGCTCGTTATAGCTGAATGAAGGCACAACATTAATGTGATTCAATAACCTGAACGATGGCAATGTAATTGGTATATTGTGCTTTACCCCTTTGCTCCATTCAGAATAAGGAGTATTAAGCAATAAATACTCTTTAGTTTTAATACGGCTTTCAAACTGTCCGCTGTACGATATTTTCACATCTTCCCAAAACTTTTTTTCACCAACCCGCTTTTTATTTTTAAATGGATATATACTTTGCATATTTATATTTAAGGAGGGGAGCGATAATGAAAGTGTGGAGTCTCTCGTGTTTTGTGATGCACGCATTGAGGCCGAAAGACTTACCGGCAAGTTGGGAAATGTTTTACGATAATTTACCGTTGATGATTTACTGTTTTCCATATAGCGGTCGCTATCGTATTCGTTTTCTTTATTGTAACCACTTGAAGAGAAATCTACCGAGGCAGAAAACGATTGTGTCGGATTAGCTTTTGAATCTTGCGAATGACTCCATCGTAAGCTGTAGTTTGGTGTTTTTACCTGGTTAATGCCCCTTTCTCCACTGGCTGACATGGTGTAACTAAAACTAAAATTACCTGAATATTTGTACCTTTTCCGGTAATTGGTAGAAAGGTTGACCCCCCATTTTCCTTTAGAATAAACATCGCCGGTAAATTTAAAATCGAAATAATCATTTGCAGCCCAATAAAAACCACCATCTTTTAAATAAAACCCGTAATTTGATTCTTCACCGTAAGAAGGTATAATTACCCCCGAGGTATAGGTTTTGTTAAATGTAGGGATATATCCATAAGGAAGAAATGGCACGTAAATTGGGAAGTCCTCGAGCACAAGGTACGATCTGCCGGTTATTATAGCTTTATTCCGTATAACCTTTCCTTTTGTCATTCTCAGGTAAAAATGGGGAGGGTCATGATCGCAGGTTGAATATTTACCATCAACCATGCAATAAATATCTTTGCTCATCATTTTAGCTTTGTCACTTCGCACAATCCCGTCTTGTTGTTCGGTTACCACATTTTCAACAAAACCTTTACCGGTCACAAAGTTATACCGTAGCGATGTACAATCAAATTCTTCTTCCCCCTCGCTAAAATGGGGTTTCTGGGTAAGGTTGCCCAGTGAATCTTCAATTCCGGTGGCATATATTTCTTTTTTTTCAAAATTAACCGAAATATAGCCGGCATCTAACTTGATAGATCCATATTCAACCATTGCCTCTCCGTATAAATGGACAATTTGCTGGCCGTTTTCCATTGATATTGACAGTGAATCTTTCGAATCGTAATTAATGGGTGAATCAATAACCTGAACATTTTTCACAGAATCACCAACAATACTGTCTGCTTCCCCTGTCGTATCGGGCAGAAGGGTATCAGCCGGCATTTCCATTTCTGGTGCTTCCGGGTTTTCCTGCCCAACTGCGCTAAAGGAGGTTAATAACCAGACAAATAGAAAAAATATGTATATCGTTTGTTTCAAGTAGTTCAAAATTTAGTGGGCAAAATTAATTTAAAAAATGGTACTTACCGTAACATTTAGAGCTTTTTCGGCACGGATACGTTGCCTTGGTCAAAAAAAATATTTTACTTTTATTACCGTTTAAAAAACTCAACTTAGTGGTTTTTATTCTCGAAAAAAACATCAAAAAATGTTAAAAACAGTCATCGTAATACTTGTTAACTTACTATTGATACATTTTATGTTGCCCTTACATGGTCAGGACAAGGGTTTTACATTAAAAACAGTTGTTATTGACCCCGGTCATGGTGGAAAAGATCCGGGAGCTATAAGTGGTAATATAAAAGAAAAAGACATTGTTTTGGATGTTGCTTTACTTACCGGAAAATTGATTGAGGAAAAATTCAGCGATGTAAATGTTATTTACACGCGCGAGAAAGATGTTTTTGTAAGGCTTGACAAACGTGCCGAAATTGCCAATAAAAACGATGCCGACTTGTTTATTTCCATTCATGTTAATTATTTCCGTTCGAACAATGTAAACGGTGCCGAAACTTTTGTACTGGGGACACACCGCTCAGAAGATAACCTGAAAGTAGCACAAATGGAAAATTCAGTTATTTTGCTTGAAGAAGACTATACCACCCGCTACGAAGGTTTCGATCCTAATTCAGCCGAATCGTACATCATGTTTGAATTGATACAAAATGAATTCCTTGAACAAAGTACTTTTTTTGCCGATCAATTACAAAAAAGCTTTGTTAATGCTGCACGAAGAAAAAACAGAGGGGTAAAACAAGCGGGGTTTTTGGTGCTGCGACAAACAAGTATGCCATCAGTATTGGTTGAACTGGGCTTTTTAAGTAACAACGTTGATAAAACTTACATGCTCAGTAACAATGGCAAAATGAAAATGGCACGATCAATTGCCGATGCCTTTGCCAATTATAAACACAGGGTAGATTCACGGTCAACATTACCGGTAAAAACAAGCAAAATAGAGAACCATAATACCCGAAAGATGAAACTTGAAAAAAATATACCCACCACCTCATCAATCGTTCCACTAAAAGAAATTGCCCCAGAGGGACAATGGTATGCTATTCAGATTGTAGCAAGCAGGGAGGCCCTTAAGCCGGGTTACAAAGCCTTTAACGGCTATTCAACTGTAGTGTATTACATTGAAGATAATTGGTATAAATACTGTATAAACACAACACAGAATTTTAAAGAAGCTGAAAAAGCCCATGAAAATATTAAAGATAAAGGAGAAGATGCTATTTTAATTCAATTTGTTGATGGGGCTAAACAAAAAGTGTTGAAATATTAAAATTTATCTGTTTTTTTCTTTTTCCACATTCTTTACAACACATAACACAAGAACATCTATACATGTATCAAAATAATTATATCAAGATTTAAAGTCAGGATTTTTATTCAAATAACATTAAGTGACCTTAATGTAAATAAAATGTTAAAATGAATTTAAGAACATCTAAAATTGACGTATAATTTATTCATTTTTCATAGTAGATATAAGCCTTAACGAAATAAAAAGACAACAAAACCCTTTATCGAATAAAAAAACGTAACATACATGATATTTATAATATATAGAAATTATTTATATTTATAAATCGATTATTAATCATTTTTATCCAATAAACTCACCCGTTTTTTTTTCTACTTTTTTTTATTTTTAAATTCATTACATATCAACATGTTAACATTTTGACACAATCATAAAATGCTATTATACAATTTATTACGGGTTATTGACTACTAAAAAAAACTCTTCGTTGAAAAACAAAACATTAAAATGATTTTTTAAAAAACAAGTGTAAAAGGATTTTTTTTTCAGCTATTTTTTTCACATTTTTGTTAGCGAAAATCATGGCACCCTATATATTAATAACAAACATTTAAATTATTAAAACCCAAAATGAATAAAAATCACTACCAAATATGGAACGATTGCCTTGATGTGATTAAAGACAATGTACAGCCCATAAGTTTCCGTACTTGGTTTGAGCCAATCAAACCCCTGAGAATTGAAGGTAGTATTTTAACTATTCAGGTACCCAGCCCGTTTTTTTATGAGTATTTAGAAGAGCAATATATAGATTTATTGCGAAAGACACTTCGAAAAGTTATTGGGGATAATGCCAAGTTGGAGTATAATGTTGTCATGAGCGACCAAAATACTCCGGCAAGCAAAACACTCACGGTTAATTATCCAACCAATAATAACTCAAATCTCAATAACAAACCGGTTTCAGTACCACTAAAAACGGATACAAAAAGCATAAAAAATCCTTTTGTAATACCGGGTATCCAAAAGTTACACATTGATCCACAATTAAAACGTGACAATACTTTCAGCAATTTTGTAGAAGGAGAATGCAACCGTTTAGCCCGTGCAGCTGGTTTTGCCGTGGCTCAAAATCCCGGGGGTACTGCCTTTAACCCCCTTATGATTTATGGTGACAGTGGTTTGGGTAAAACTCATTTAGCACAAGCTATTGGAATAGAAGTTAAAGAATGTCTTCCCGATAAGGTTGTATTGTATGTTAACGCCAACAAATTTATTACTCAGTATTCTGAAGCTGCACTAAATAATACGCGTAACGATTTTTTGCACTTCTATCAAATGATTGATGTACTTATTATTGATGATGTGCAGGAGTTTGCCGGCAAAATAAAAACACAGGAAACTTTTTTCCATATTTTTAATCATTTGCACCAGCTGGGAAAACAACTCATACTTACTTCAGATAAAGCCCCAATCGAAATAAAGGGGATAGAACAAAGGTTACTTTCAAGGTTCAAGTGGGGATTGACAACTGATTTGCAAAACCCCGACTATGAAACACGTTTGGCCATACTGAAAAACAAAACATACAACGATGGCCTTGACATGCCTGATGATGTCCTTGAATACATTGCCAAAAATATCGATACCAATGTGCGCGAACTTGAAGGGGCACTTATTTCATTGCTGGCCCAGTCAACATTAAATAAAAAAGAAATTACCGTTGACCTGGCTGTTGAATTGATCAATAAGATTGTTAAGAGCAGTAAGCACGAAATAACCATCGATTATATTCAAAAAATTATTTGTGATTATTTTGACATGCCGGTCGATTCCTTGCAATCAAAAACCCGCAAACGTGAAATTGTACAAGCACGGCAATTGGCTATGTTTTTTTCAAAAACACTTACAAAATCATCACTGGCTTCAATTGGATCCCAAATAGGCAAAAAAGACCATGCAACAGTGCTTCATGCCTGCAAAACTGTTACCAATCTTATTGATACCGATAAGCAATTTCGCAACGAGGTTGAAGAAATTGAACGAAGACTTAAAGTATAATTTTTTTTGAGTTATATTTGAAAGCAGGTCATAAAATGATCTGCTTTTATTTTATTTACGCTTATGGTTTTTCTTTGGCTAAGTATTCTATCATCAACGGCTATATATTTTCTGTTTAAAATACGCGGACGTTTAAATGCCGACCTGCACGGAATTATTATCATCAATTACCTGGTGGCTACAATACTGGGGCTGCTGAACCATAATATCAGTACCATTACCACAGTAATGTCAGGTGCAAGGTGGTTACCAATTGCTACCCTTATTGGTTTTTTATTTGCTGCCATGTTTTTTTTAATAGGAAGCTCAACACACAAAGCCGGCATGGTTGTTACTACTTTGGCAACACGCATGTCAATGGTATTTCCCATATTTTTTTCGATGTTTTTATTTGATGAGGAAGTAACCGCTGTACGTTTGTTGAAAATATTGATAACGATTGTGGCTGTAATAATGGCTATTTACCGTAAACCCGATAAAAAAATAGTAAAGCCGATAGCTGCCATATTGCCATTTATTTTATTTATCGGGTCGGGTAGTGTTGACACACTGGTAAAAACCGCACAACATGTTTTTGTTCCCGATGCTGAAATTTCACTGTTTTCATCGGTACTTTTTGCTACATCTTTTATTGGGGCACTACTGGGCTTTTTTATTAAAAAACCACAAAAATCAACCATGTCAATAAAAACCATATTACTGGGTATTGCCCTGGGGGTTGCCAATTGGGGCTCGTTGTTTTTTGTAATGAAAGCTTTAAACCACAGCGGAATTGACAGTTCGTTGGTATTTGGAATAAATAACCTGGCTATTGTTAGTTTTTCGTTGATTTTGGGTTTTGTTATATTTAAAGAAAAACTCAGCCGCCTAAATTGGGTTGGGGTAGCGGCTTCAATTTTGTGTATCATCCTTTTAATTGAATACTAATGGACAACAACGATACTTACCAGACAATAGAGAAGCCTTCAGAAGGTTTGTTCAAAGATAAAGGCAGTAAATTTATTGCATACGCTTATCCGGTAAATCATGAGGACGAGATAAAAGATCATATGCAACAATTAAAAGACCAGCATTACAAAGCCCGCCATCACTGCTATGCTTACCGTTTGGGAAAAGAAGGCGAACAATACAGGGCAAATGACGATGGCGAGCCTTCGGGAACAGCCGGAAGGCCCATTCATGGCCAGCTAATGAGCTTTGATGTAACCAATGTGCTTGTTGTTGTGGTCCGATACTTTGGCGGAACCTTACTCGGAACAAGCGGTTTGATAAATGCATATAAAACAGCCACCATTGAAGCACTCAAAAATGCCAAAATTGTAAAAAAAATTGTCTCTGACCATTTCAAAGTTCAATTTGGTTATCCCATTCAAAGCAATGTTGAGCGGTTAATAAAAGAATATAACCTTACAATAGACGAAGCTGTTTATGACATTGACTGTACATACAAAATAAGTGTAAGAAAAAATCTTGCCAATGTGGTGCTTGAAAAAATGAAAAGCATTGAAGGAACGTCTGTTACAGTTTTAAACCGTGAATAAGTTTAAAAACTGTTTTAAAAGCATAAAAAAAGTCATGCATTATAATCACATAATTACTAATTTTGATTTTTGATGATACCCATTAAGAATTATGATATAACAAAATTTCAATATTCACAAATTGAGGTGAAAAGAACTATATTTTCAAATATTTTGTAAAGCCAACGCTATTGATGTTGGCTTTTTTTATGCTAGAAACAGAAAAAATTGAACGAATGCACCCAAAAAATTTAATTTCTATTACCGATTTCAGCAAGGATGATTATTTAAAAATCATGAACATGGCTGCTGAATTTGAAAAAGAACCCAATCAGGACTTACTGAAAGGAAAAGTTGTGGCATCACTGTTTTTTGAGCCTTCAACACGGACACGTCTGAGCTTCGAAACAGCCATAACCCGCCTGGGCGGAAGAATTGTCGGGTTTACCGATTCTTCGTCATCAAGTGTAACGAAGGGCGAAACATTACATGATACCATCCGCATGGTGAGTAATTATGCCGATATGATTGTAATGCGCCACCCGCTTGAAGGAAGTGCCCGCTACGCGAGCCAAATATCGGGTGTGCCGGTGATAAACGCCGGCGATGGTGCCAATCAGCATCCAACACAAACCCTGCTCGACATGTATTCGATAATGAAAACACAAGGCCGGCTCGATGACATCAACATTTTTTTGGTGGGAGATTTGAAATACGGACGGACCGTACATTCCCTTTTGCAGGCATTGTCGGTATTCAACAATCCAATATTCAATTTTGTTTCTCCACCTGAACTTGCTATGCCTACCGAATACAAACGTTTTCTGGATGACAAAGGAATCAGGTACTTTGAGCATACCGAATTTAATGATATTATTTCGGAAGCTGATATCATATACATGACCAGGGTGCAGAAAGAGCGTTTCAATGATCCTATTGAGTATGAAAAAGTGAAGAATGTGTATATTTTAAAAAATTCGATGCTGGAAAACACAAAACCAACAATGAAAATATTGCATCCTTTGCCACGGGTAAACGAAATTCATACCGATGTTGATTCAAACCCTAAAGCATATTATTTTACTCAGGCGCTAAACGGGATGTACACACGGGAGGCAATTATTTCACATATTATGGGACTTAAATAATTTGATTATTATGGATAGAGCATTACAAGTTAGCGCAATAAAAGACGGTACAGTTATCGACCATATACCTGCAGAACGGTTGTTTGATGTAATTACAATACTTGAACTCGACAACTGTAAGGAAATGATTACTTTTGGCACAAACCTCGATAGTAAGCGAATGGGGAAGAAGGCAATCATTAAAGTTGCCAATCGCTTTTTTCAGGGGCAGGAAATAAATAAAATTGCACTGATTGCCCCTCACGCCAAACTTAATACCATAAAGAACTATCACGTAGTTGAAAAAAGGGTTGTGGAGATTCCTGAGGAAATTATTAATATTGTTAAGTGCTTCAACCCTAAATGCATTACAAATCACGAAGCTATTACAACACGCTTCAGTGTTGAGTCAAAAAAGCCAATTGAATTAAGGTGCATGTACTGTGAGAAAATAACTTCAGAAAAGCAAATCGTTATAAAATAGGAGTAGGAAAAATAATGAATTTGTAGCCGAAATTGACATCGATTCGCACGCTTTTGCACCTTTTACCAACCGTGACGAAGAATTACTTGAAACCATTGCTTCAAAAATTAAAGGGCTGTTTTAGCAAGTAAAACAGCCCTTTAGTTGGCATCGCCAATAATGTTGTAAGTCAATAGTTTTACCTTAATTGGGCATTGGCTTGTTTTTCATAAGCCTTTATTAACTTTTGCATTGTTTTGTCAATTATTTTATCGTTCAGTGTTTTCTCGTCATCACGTAAAACAAAACTTAATGCATACGATTTTTTACCGGCAGGTAATTTATCACCTTTATACACATCAAAAATATCGACCGAGCGCAGCAGTTTACGTTCGGTTTTTTGTGCTATTTCTTTCAGGCTTGAGAATGAAACATCTTCATCGATTAGCAATGCCAAATCGCGCCGTACAGCCGGGAACTTTGGCAATTCGGCATAAGCAATTTTGTGATTTGAAATTTGTTGCAACACAAAATCCCAGCAAAAATCGGCATAGAATACATTGCCCTCAATTTCAAATTGTTTTAAAAGTGCCTCATCAACAAAACCAAAACGCACAACTTCTTTTCCATCGCCACGCTGATATACCAAGCCTTCGCTAACAAGCTCATTTGAGAAAGAATCGGCTTTTAGTTTATCAATGGTAAAACCTAACTTTTTAAGGATATTTTCAACGTACGTTTTTAATTCAAAAAATGATGAAGGAGAAGCCGGTGTTGTCCAGTTTTCTTCTTCTTTGTTGCCGGTTATAAACAATCCCAGGTGATGTTCCTCATTGTATTTGTCAACCGGATTTTCTGTTTTCTTATTGTCATTTTTGAAATAAGTATTTCCAAACTCGAAGAACCTGAGATTCTGATTTTGAAACTTCAAATTACGTTCTATTGCTTCCAAACCATCAAAAATCAAAGTTTGTCGCATCGCGTTTAAATCCTGGCTTAACGGGTTATATATCGAAACTGTATTCTCTTGTTTATAAGTATCCCCTTTTTCGTAATACGATGCTTTTGTCAATGAGTTTGACCAAATTTCGTTAAAACCATTCGATACCAGATAGTCTGAAACCAAATTTTTAACTTTTTCAGGATTTGGGGTGGGTGAGTACTGAATGGTAGAATTAACGTGTGTTTCAGGATTGATGTTGTTGTAACCATAAATTCTCAATATTTCTTCAATAACATCAGCTTCGCGCTGCACATCAACCCTGTATGGTGGAACCTTAACTTGAATTGTTTCGGTAGTCACTTCTACAACTTCAATTTCAAGCGCAGTCAGAATTTTTTTGATTTTATCAACCGGAATTTCAACACCAATTAGCCTTTTAATATTCGAGAGCTTAATTTCAACATTGAATGGTTGTGCCGGTTCCGGATAAACATCAACAATATCGGATGAAATAGCACCACCGGCAACTTCTTTTATTAAAAGGGCTGCACGTTTTAAAGCGTAAATCACACCGTTGGGATCGGTGCCACGCTCAAAACGAAAACTCGCATCGGTATTTAAGGCATGTCGGCGTGCAGTTTTACGAATGTACACAGGGTCGAACCATGCACTTTCAATAAAAACAGAAGTTGTTGAATCTTTAACGCCCGATTCGGCACCACCAAATACACCACCAATACACATTGGTGTGCTATTGCCGTCGCAAATCATCAAATCATCGGCATGAAGTTCGCGTTCTTCCTCATCGAGTGTCTTAAATTTTGTTCCGGAAGGAAGTGTCCGGACAATAATCTTATTCTTCAGGATATGGTCAACATCAAAAGCATGTAGTGGCTGTCCGGTTTCAAAAAGCACGTAGTTGGTCACATCCACAACATTGTTGACAGGGGTGAGCCCAATAGTACGTAACCTGTTTTGTAGCCATTCGGGCGATTCTTTAATTTTGATGCCAGAAACAGTAACACCTGCATAACGGTGACATGCATCCTGAGTACCTATTTCTACTTCAACAGGTAAATTGGTGTTGTCAACCTTAAAATCATCAACCGGAGGTTTATGGTACGAGATATCGCGTGTTTGCTTCAAAAATGCAGCTAAGTCCCGTGCAACACCAATGTGCGATGCACCATCAATACGGTTGGGCGTGAGGTCAATTTCAATTACATAGTCACTTTCGATGTTGAAATATTTAGATGCCGGTGTACCAATTTTTGCTGATTGTTCGAGCACCATTATTCCTTCGTGCTTATCACTAAGTCCAATTTCATCTTCAGCACAAATCATTCCCTGCGAAGCTTCGCCACGTATTTTTGCTTTTTTAATTTTAAATTCATCATCACCATCATATAACACAGTACCTACGGGCGCTACAATAACTTTTTGCCCGGCAGCAACATTTGGGGCACCACACACGATGGGTAAAAGCTCATCTGTGCCAATATCAACAGTAGTAACACTTAAATGATCGGAGTTTGAATGTGGTTTACAGGTTTTTACTTCACCAACTACCAACCCCTTAAGTCCGCCTTTAACTGTTTCAACTTCGTCAATACTACCAACTTCCAGTCCGGTTTGTGTTAAAATATCACCAACTTCCTGTGGCGTAAGGTCAATATTGATATAATCTTTTAACCAGGAATATGCTATGTTCATTTTATAAGGTTTTTTTAATCATAAAAAAAGCAAGTGACAAAAGTAGTAAAATCGGGATTTTGGTCAAATAAAATACTGGCGAAGACAATAAAACAGATGATTTTTAGCCTTTTTTTGAAATAAGAATGATAAAGTTGGCTAAAAAAGAGCGGGAAACGGGATTCGAACCCGCGACCCTCAGCTTGGGAAGCTGATGCTCTACCCCTGAGCTACTCCCGCTTTTTGCCGAGCCTTTCACGGGACTCGAACCCGCGACCTGCTCATTACGAATGAGCTGCTCTGCCAACTGAGCTAAAAAGGCATTGCATGCAAAAATAATTAAAATTGTATATTGATGTGAAAACTTGAGTTGAAAATATTAAATTTTCGGGCTACCGTTTACAAGCACAATAATTGTGCTTACCAAAACAAAAATCATAATAGCCACCCCCGATATTTTATTGAACCACCAAAGTATCCTTAAATTGAAATGGTGCCTGAAATAATTGACCAAATTTGATAGAAACAACCACCATGTTATAGCTCCAATAAAAAATGCAAAAGAAAAAACAGTTGGCGACCATAAGTGATGTATGTTGAAAATAATATTGACACTCGCGAAAACAGCAATGTATGCTAAAACAACCAATGGGTTCGATAAGGTAATTAATAGCGATGAGAACATGCATTCCAATGGGGAAGTACCCTTTTGCCTGAATCTTCTAATTGACTGCAAAGGATGTGAATTAAAAATATGAATGCCAAGCGAGAACAGCACGATCGCACCCAAAACCTGTATAATCATTTGATGTTCGCGTAAAAACTCAATAACAAATGATACACTAAAACCGGCAATTATAGCCCAAATTGTATCAGCGATAGCAATGCCAAGCCCGGTATAAAAACCTGATTTTAAATTGCGGTTTGCGGTGCGCTGTATCACTAAAACAGCCATTGCACCAAATGGAGACGAGGCTATCAAACCCACTAATAATCCTTTAAAAAATAATTCGCCCATCTTCTGTTTTTTTTCAGCTACAAATATATTCACTTCCGTACAATTGATAACTTAAAAAAGCGTTAATATTCACTGAAATGTTATTTTTGCACAC
>JASMTI010000075.1:0-9601 GCA_041694375.1 Bacteroidales bacterium
ATTTGCCTCATTTTTTATCAGTTTAGGAGTGTACTTAACCGAAAAAGGTACGGATTCCATATCATCATAAGAAAAATCGGTACCTGCAAAGTTTTGGTTTTTAGCACTTGAAGCAATTCTTCTTTCTCTGCCAAAAGCCGGCAAATACATATACATCACATCGTCGGGAAGCGACATAATAGCAATGCCGGCTTGTGATGCGGGTGATGTAAACCGAAACATCCTTTTATCGTTCCCTTTTTGTTGAATGGTTGCTTCACGAATTTCTTTGTTGTTATTTTTGTCAATCAGGATAATCGTATTTTTCCCCGTCATATCTTTGGGGGCATACATTACATCGTCCATTTTTTCCAAAATGGTTGTTGCATCTTGTGCATTTGCAGAAATGATACTGCTTACTCCGATTAATACAGTTAATACTGCTGTTTTAAATGTTGATTTCATAATTATAATTTTTAAATGTTAATGATTATTTGCAGTTATTTTACGTTTCCTGTTTGCCAGTATAAGAATAGCAGGCAGCAGTGACAGTGCACTAAACCCGGAACCAATCATACTAATACCAATCAGTAACCCGAAATTTTGCAAGGGTACGATTTGTGAAAACAGGAGCACTAAAAATCCTGCTAAAACCGACACCACATTAATTATTATAGCTTTGCCGCTCAATAAAATAACGCTTTCGATTGCTTTTTCTGCATCTCCGGTTTCCTGCAGATGATTATTAAATCCGGTGATAATATGGATAGAATAATCAATGCCTATACCCAAAGCAATACTGCCTACCAATACGGTTGCTATATCGAGCGGAATTCCGGTTATTCCCATTATTCCTAACAGGACAATAATCGTTGCAACCACGGGAATTGCGGCAAAAACTCCTTTAGAAGCAGACCTCAAAATCGCGCTAACAATCAATATAACCAGTGCAATAGCAATTAACAAACTGTTGCGCTGGCTGTTTAATAAGCTGCTATTGAGCTTATCGTAAACGGATGGCATACCTGTAAGCTTTATTTGGCAATATTCAGTTTGATTTTCTTCAATAAAACGCTTCATTTTTTTAGTAAACGCTTCAATGTTTTTAGTATCGACTGAGGTAAATTTTGATTGAATTACTCCTTTGGTGAGGTCATTATTAACCAGTTGCGGCATCACATCCTGTCCATCAAGCAGGAACCATAATTGCTCAATTTTTGCCTTTTCATCGGGTATTTTTTCCCCTTCGCCCATGGCATCGTTCATTTGCTCAATAAGGTCGGCAACCGATTGGGTTATGTCAATACTTGGGTCTTCTTCCATAAAACGTTGCGTTTCAATCATCTTTTGTAGAACTTCAGGACTTTGCATATCGCCTTTAAAAACAACGAATATGGGTAATGACCCACCAAATTTCTTTTGCATTACCTCTTCTGCCACCCTGGTAGGATTATCTTTTTTAAAATAATCGGCCATGTTTACACTGGTTTCAATTTGAAAAATCCCGACAACACTTATCAGAAGGATTAAAGCCCATGCAGCAACAGTATATTTAGGATGTTTAAAAAGGATTTTAGTTAGCGGTATTAATATTTTATGGGTTAAGACCGTTTCCTTTTCTGTACTTTCATCAGGTTTTTTCTTTCGGTACATTGACAATGCAGAAATCAGGGCAGGCACAAAGAATATGGACAACAACAAGGCAATGAATGTACCGACTGCCGTGAATATACCAAAGTCCTTAATCATTGTAAGGTATGCACCAAAAACGAACGAAACAAAACCTGTTGCAGTGGTGACTGCTGCCAATATTACCGGAATAATAACATATGAAACTCCCCTGATTAATGCTTGTTTTCTGTCATGAAGGGCCATGTGGTTAATACTGTTCAGCACATGAATGGTATAGGCACTGCCCACTGCAAGCAGTACAACCGGAATAATGTTTGAAATGATGGTAAGCTCATAGCCTGCAACAGACATTATTCCCAAAGTCCAGACTACAGAAATCCCGGCGGTCAGCAACGGCAACAATACGCCGCGGAACGATTTAAAACTAATCCCAAGAATAATGGCTATAACCAGAAAAACAATGGGTATCAACCAAATGATGTCGGATATTATTAAATCGTTGATATCGTTCATCATCATGGGGAGCCCGCCAAAGTATAGTGTTTCCGGCAGGTTCATATTTTTAATCTTCTCCCTTATTTCTTTTGCAATAGTTTGATTATCTGCATCCGGAAGCAGGGTAAACATAATTGCAGTCGCTTTAGAGTCATCGGAAACGATTACCCCCCGGTACATGTCTTTTGACAGAGTATAAGATTTAAGGCTGTCTAAGTCAGATTTGTCTGTCGGTAATTCATATTCATCAACCAGCTTTCCTATTTCAATCCCCCACTCAGAGCTTTTGATATCAAGTATGTTCGTTAAACTTGTTACGGTGGAAACGCCTTGTGTGTATTTAATACTATCAGTAATTTGTTTCACATGTTTAATAACCTCTGCATTAAAAACATCTTTCGTTTCTAATACAATCATGCCCATATCATTTCCGGCAAATTCCGTTCCTATATCTTTATAGAGTTTGGCAGTCGGGTCATCATCGGGCAACGAATCAATAATATCAGGATTGATAGGCAAGTTTTTTAGTTGATAACCAAAAAAAACGGTTAATACCACAACCACTGAAATTATCAGCCATTTTAGCCTGATTATTGATTTTACAAATCTGTTCATGTTTTAATATAATGTTATTTATACTATTATCGTTTTATAGTCAGTTTTGGTTAAAAAAATCAGGTGGCCAAACCTTTATTCAATATGTTTATTAAGCCATCAAAGTAAGGTGAATATTTTTCGTACTTATTTTGCAGAAAGAATGGTATTTCAAGACCTTTGAGTATCATTAAAAACATATCCAGTAAAACATCCATTTCAGTAACTAACGTAAACTCGCCTGTACGAACACCCTGGTTGATTATCTTTTTCAGATTTTCTTTTTCCCACGTATCTAAATCAGTTCTAAGGTCGTCAATAAAGTGGAAGTGCTCAAAAAAATCGGCTTTTAGGGTTTCATGGTAGTTTGCTGCACTATTCAAAAACTCCATCCGGATAATGAGGTATTCCTTGATTTTATCCGATGCTTTTAAATCAGGATTACTAACAATGGTTGACAATTGATTCTTTAACTTGGTCATTTCAATTGATACAACCTCCTTAAATAAATCTTCTTTACTCGCAAAATGGTAATATAGTGAGCCTTTTGCCTTTCGTGCAATTTTTGCGATTTCGTCCATAGAGGTTTTGTGAAACCCGAAACGGCTAAACAGTTGGTTGGCAACCCGCAATATTGAATCTTTAGTAGTATCTATGCTCATGTTCTTTTTGTACTAAAATTGTTTTGGAGTACAAAAATAGAAATCTTTTATCAATCCGGAAAAATTTTTGCTTTTTTTAACAATGAGTCTGGTCTAACCAGCTTCCTTACTAGTGTCGTGTCAATGATATTGTGTCGGTTAAGTCGCAGTTATTTTTTCTCAGATCAAAAAAGAAATTCTGCGCATAGCCTAAGCTACGTAAAGGATTTATTTTGAAGAGCTGGGGAAAAAGAACAAGACTTGGGCTGGCTAAAATAGCGTTGACACGACACTAGTACATTTGTTAAAAATGGTGTTCGATCTACCAACAGGGTTCCTGCTTTCAATGGGTGTGTTAAAAAAAACAGCATGGCAGCGATCGGGGGCTTGCCGCGATACTGCCTCCGTGGTCAAAGCCTTTCGGGTTTTGGGAGCGATAAAACCTGGAAAAACAAACCCCTCATGCTTGATGGCACTTATTGTGCAGTTTTATACTTTTGTGATCCCGGTGCTGCAGGCTTTTTGCCTTCGTTTTATCGAAAGGAAGGTGAATTCAGGCGTACCATTTTATTAACAATTCTCCATTTGCCGAAAAAAACAAATATTTAACAGAAAACTTTGGCAGTGTTTACAGTTTTTTCCCTATTTTTGCGCCCTGATAATAACGAAATGGGGATACAACAGCGAATCGTCGAAGAAGCCACGCGGCAATTTTTCCACTATGGGATCCGGAATGTAACGATGGACGGGATTGCGGCGGTGTTGGGGATGTCAAAACGTACTGTTTATGAGATCTTTAAGGACAAAAACGAATTGGTGCACGAATGTCTTAAAAGTATAAAACAACAACACAATGCAAAAAATCAGGAAATAGTCACTACATCAACGAATGTGATTGAAACCATTTTCTCTTTTATGCAGGAAGGAATTAAAGCCATGAACGCCATTAACCCGGTGTTTTTTCGGGACATGGAAAAATTTTACAACTGTACCTGGAAAAAACTCAAGGAAGAAAATGAAAAAGAAGGTTTTATGCTGACAAATGAATTGCTAAAGAAAGGAATTAAAGAAGGGCTGTTCAGGGAGGATATTAACATTCAGATAGTTTCAAAACTTTTCCATGAGCAGATGAACCTGCTGGCCAATGAAGAGATTTTTCCGCGCGATGAATTCAATTACACTGACGTTTTTCAAAACCTCACTATTAACTTTATGCGTGGCATTTCAACCCAAAAAGGAATTGACCTCATCGATAAAATACTTGAATAAATTAACAATATAGATAAAACAAATTCACCATGAGAAGAAAACAGATTGTAACGGTAATTTTAGGGTTGTTGATGCTGGGCACAACCTACGCCCAGGAAAAGCTTTCGCTCGACCTGGAAGCGGCCAAAGAACATGCCCTTAATTACAACCGGACCATCAAAAATTCGGGTCTGGCCATTGACCGGTCGCAAGAAGAACTTTGGGCAGCAATAGCAGCCGGTTTGCCACAGGTAAACGCTACAGTCGATTATTCCAATGCTTTGGGAGCTGAAATCAGTATTCAGTTTGATGAAAATGCACCAGCCTCGAAAATCCCGATTAAGCCCACCAGTAATTTAAACCTGCAGGTTGGGCAGTTAATTTTTAACGGTGGTTACATCGTGGGGATTCAGACGGCAAAACTGGCTCAAAAAATTTCGGAAAAAAACCTGGTAAAAACCGAACAGGATGTGTTAAGCCAGGTAATCGAAAGTTACTACCTGGTTTTAATTTCAGAAGAATCACTGAAAATTTTAGAAACGAATGTTGAAAATTTGAATGAGGTGTACCGGAAAACAGAACCACTGGTGCGTGTGGGGATGATAGAACAAGTGGAACTCGACCAGCTTTCGGTACAGGTGAGCTCGCTCACCAATTCCGTGCGTTCGGCTGAACGGCAATACGAAACGACTAAAAACCTGTTGCGGGTGCAACTGGGCGTCACTGCCGATACAGAGCTGGAACTTACGCAGTCCTTGACCGATTTTTTGAGTGAAAACCTGTTGGAAGGCATCGACCATTCATTTGTTCCGCAACAGAATCTTGATTTTCAAATACTTGAACTACAGGAAAAAGTTACGGAGAAACAAATTACTATGCAAAAAACCAACTATTTACCTTCCATTTCGGGTTTTTACAATTACACCAAAAAAATACTGAAGCCGGCATTCGACACCTCGCCAAAACACATGGTTGGCTTGCAAATGGACATCCCAATTTTTTCGAGTGGTGAACGCCGGGCCAAAGTAAATCAGGCCAAAATTGATTTGGAAACCATGCAGAATAACAAAGTGCTGATGGAAGAACAACTGGATATTCAGTTTAAACAATTGCAGTTTGATTTAACCAGTGCCATTGAGAGTTACCAGGTTCAGCAAAAAAATGTGGAGGTTTCGCGCGATGTGTATCAAAACCTGCGCCGGAAATATGAGCAGGGAATGATTTCGGGGATTGAACTGACAACCGCCAACAACAATTACCTTCAGTCCGAATCGCAGTACCTCAATGCCATGTTAGCGGTGTTGCAGGCACAAAACGCATTGAATACACTTACAGGTAAAATAGTAAACAATTAAATTAAAACAATAACAATGAAACAATTTCGAATATTAATATTATTATCCACCCTGGCAGTAGTCGTGCTTGCTTCGTGCTCGCAAGGCAATCAGGAAGAAACTTCAGTTGCCGGCAACGAGCAACAGAAAGAACCGGTTGAAGTAATAAAACTGCAACGCCAGATTATTTCCCGCTCGATAGAATACCCGTCAACACTCGAAGCTTACGAAGAAGTGCACATGGTACCGGCTCAACCCGGGCGTATTGAAAATATTTTTGTTGAGGTTAGCGACAGGGTGACCAAAGGGGCCCTGCTGGTACAAATGGATAAAACCCAGTTGCACCAGGCCGAAGTACAATTGCAAAATCTGAAAACCGATTTCAATCGCCTTGATACGTTGAAACAATACGGAAGTGTGGCACAACAACAGTACGACCAGGTAAAAACTCAATACGAAGTGGCCAAATCAAACGTAGAATTCCTGAAAGAAAATACGCAGTTGCTGGCACCTTTTAACGGAGTGATATCAGGCCGTTATTTCGAACCCGGCGAAATGTACTCCGGCTCACCCACCACACCGACAGGAAAAGCCGCTGTTCTTTCCATTGTTCAAATCGACCGGTTAAAAGCTATCGTCCCGGTTTCAGCAAAACACTTTCCCCAAATAGAAAAAGGGATGGGGACGAAAATCAAGGTTGACATTTATCCGGACAAAGATTTTACAGGTCGCATCGAACGTGTCCACCCAACCATCGACCCTGCCAACCGGACTTTTAATGTAGAAATTGTAATAAATAACCGTGAAGGGTTGCTACGCCCGGGTATGTTTGCAAGGGCTACTTTTTATCTCGATAAGGAGGAGGGGCTCCTTTTGCCCAGCATAACCGTGCTCAAGCTGCAGGGCTCAAACGAACGCTACCTGTTTAAAGAAGAAAATGGAGTGGCCCGTCGCGTGTCTGTCACTATTGGGGAACGGTACGATGAAAAAATTGAAGTTTTTTCGGATGACCTGAAACCAGGAGATAATATAATTATAAGCGGCCAGGCCCGACTGGTTGACGGGGTTCCCGTTCAAGTGGTTGAAGGTTAATTTTATTACAATTTTAGAACACTGAAAGGAAAACATTATGAGTATATACGAAAATGCTGTAAACAAGCCAATTACTACCATTCTTATTTTTGTGGCAGTAGTTGTGTTGGGTATTTTTTCACTGTTGCAGGTCCCCATTGATTTGTTTCCGGAGATGGACCCCCCATATATTTCGATAATTACTTCTTACCCGGGAGCTAATGCTACCGAAATAGAAACCAATATTACAGATCCACTTGAAAACTCCCTTAACGCGGTGGACAACCTGAAAGAGATTACCTCAACTTCAGAGGATAACGTATCGGTGATAACCCTAGAATTTGAATGGGGCTCCAATTTGGACGAGTCAGCCAATGACATACGCGATGCGGTAGATCGGATTATGTCGATTCTGCCGGAGGAAGTGGAAAGACCCACGATATTCAAGTTTAACACCAGTATGTTTCCTGTTATTTTTTATGCGGTAACGGCTGATGAAAGTTACCCGGGCCTGGAAAAAATACTGGACGAGAAAATTATTAATCCATTGAACCGGATTGATGGAGTGGGCACAGTTGGCCTTGCCGGGAGCCCACAGAGGATTGTCTATGTAGAGGCCGACCCGAAATTGCTCGATGCACACAACCTGACTGTGGAGCAGGTAGGAAATGTTATTGCCGCCGAAAATAGTAACCTTCCTTCGGGGAGTGTAAAAATGGGAGATATTGACTACCAGTTGCAGGTGAGGGGTGAATTTTCAACGAGTGAAATGATAGAAAACCTGGTTGTCGGCAACTTGGCGGGGAAACCTGTTTATATAAAGGATGTTGCTACTGTCAGGGATTCGATTCGTGACGTGTCTCTCGACCAGCGGATAAATGGGCAGCAAGGGGTAAGAATGTTCGTTATGAAGCAGTCGGGGGCCAATACCGTCCAAGTGGCCAGCGCAGTGAAAGAAATGATTGAAACTCTACAAAACGACCTTCCTCCGGATATTAAAATGGAAGTGATTGTTGACTCATCAGATTTCATTCAAAGGTCAATTTCCAACCTTACACAAACATTATTGTGGGCATTATTGGCTATTGTGCTGGTTATCCTGTTTTTTCTCGGAAGGTGGAGGGCTACCTTCATTGTCGCCATTATCATACCTATTTCACTTATCGTTGCATTTATTTACCTTTACAGTACGGGTAATTCCATCAACATCATTGCGCTTTCTTCTCTTGCAATAGCAATTGGAATGGTAGTAGATGATGCCATTGTGGTTTTGGAAAATATTACACGCCATATTGAAAGGGGGACTGTCCCCCGTGATGCAGCTATTTATGCCACGAATGAAGTTTGGCTGGCTATTATTGCCACTACGCTTGTTATTGTGGCGGTGTTTTTCCCACTTACCCTGGTTTCGGGACTTACAGGCATTTTCTTTAACCAGTTGGGATGGATAGTTACTATTACGGTTGTTACTTCAACAATTGCCGCTTTAACGTTAACGCCCCTGCTATCTTCCTTGATGCTTCGTGTAAGGCCTTCAGGTAATTCGACCCGCCGGTTCACTTTAAGCAATATCAGTGAAAAGATTTTGAATAAAATTGATGATTTTTATTCCAAAACGCTACGATGGATTTTAAGGCACAAAACCTTTACAATTCTAGCCTCGCTGGCCGTTTTTGTTTCATCATTGTTTTTGTTGAATTTTATCGATACCGATTTTATGCCCGAAAGCGACCAGGACCAGCTCACTGCAACCATCGAACTGCAAACCGGGCTGCGTGTGGAAGAAACCATGAAAGTGGCCAGGCAATTGGAAGGGATCATTGCCGAAAAGATACCGGAAGCAACGCTGGTCTCTACTTCTTCTGGGGCAGACGAAGAAGGGGGGATAAGCTCTATGTTTTCGGATGCCGCCAGCAATATAATAGATATAACTATGCGCTTGAAACCCGGAAGTGAACGGGAACGGGATGTGTGGGAACTTGCAAGCGTTTTGCGTGAAGAACTTGCCTTGATACCGCAAGTGATCACAGCTACGGTCAGTACCACAGGAGGAGCCGGGGGAGGGCTTACCGAGAATACGATAGATATTGAAATTTACGGATACGATTTCGACGTTACCACTGCTTTGGCAGAAGATATCAAGCAAAAGGTTTCGTCCATACCGGGAGCCGCCAACGTTCAAATCAGCCGGAAACCGGAAAAACCCGAGTTACAGTTTGTTATGGACAGGGAAAAACTGGCATTACACGGGCTGACTTCCGCTCAGGTAGGCCTGTTCCTTCGTAACCGCGTCAGTGGGATGATAGCTTCACAATATAAAGAAGAAGGGGAAGAATATGATATCCGTATCCGGTTAAAAGAAGAGTTCCGCAATTCTGTGTCAAACATCGAAGAACTCACCATTGTTTCGCCTGCCGGCAATGAAATCATGCTTGCAGAATTGGGGGAAATTAAGGAATACTGGTTGCCGCCAAATATTGAACACAAACGCAGGCAACGTATGGTAACTGTTTCTTTGACACCTGACAGGGTTCCGCTGGGGCAACTGGCCGAGAGTGTAAAAACCAAAATGGAAAGCATTTCAATCCCTCCAGGTGTTATGACGTA
>JASMTI010000076.1:0-1411 GCA_041694375.1 Bacteroidales bacterium
GCGCATTTTAATTATATAAACCCGCTGCCTGCTAACACGTCTGAAATTTTCGCAAAGTATAAGAAAATTATTGTTTGCGAACTTAACCTGGGGCAATTTGTAGCTTATTTACGCGACAAGGTTCCGGGGTTTGAATATCATCAACTTAATAAAGTGCAGGGATTGCCTTTCTCGGTTGAGGAAATAAAAGAAAGTGTAACTAAATTAATGGAGGAATAGCCCAATGTCAGAATTTACATATACCGCAAAAGATTTTAAAAGTGCGAACGAGGTGAGATGGTGCCCCGGTTGTGGCGACCATGCCATCATGAATGCTATTCAAAGGGTAATGGCTGGCCTTGGCTATAACAAAGCCAATTATGCTGTTATATCAGGTATTGGTTGTTCATCGCGTTTTCCATATTACATGAACACCTATGGTTTTCATACCATTCACGGGCGTGGTGCTGCCATTGCCTCGGGTGTAAAGAGTGCAAACCCCGATTTGCAGGTTTGGCAAATAACCGGCGATGGCGATGCCATGGCCATCGGTGGTAACCATTTTATACATACCATCAGGCGGAACATTGATATGAACCTTGTCCTTTTTAATAATAAAATTTATGGACTGACTAAAGGGCAATATTCACCAACCACTGATTTTGGTTCGAAAACCAAAACATCGCCTTACGGTACCATTGAAGAACCATTTGTGCCAGGGCAGCTTGTGCTTGGCGCTAAAGGTAATTTCTATGCCCGTGCAATTGACGGGAACCTGAAAATGAGCCAGGAAATTTTTGAAAATGCTGCCCGCCATAAAGGTACATCAGTGGTTGAAGTACTCCAGAACTGTGTGATTTTTAGTAGTGGAATTCATGATGAAATAACAAAAGGTGAAGACCGTGAGGATAAGCAAATTTATTTGAAGCATGGCGAGAAAATGATTTTTGGCACCAACAAGGATAAAGGGCTTGTGCTCGAAAACGGGAAACTGAAAGCAGTAACTATTGGTAAAGATGGTTATACCATGGATGATGTGCTTGTGCACGATGCAAAAGAAGAAAGCTTGTATATGCATGCAGCGCTCATTAACATGCAGTTGCCCGAAATGCCGGTTGCTTTTGGTGTAATCAGGGCTGTTGAGGCAATGCCTTACGATGAGGCAATGGAAAAACAAATTGCAGAGGTGAAAAAAACAAGTAAGATAAAATGTATGGACGATTTACTTCGTAGCGGAAATACGTGGGAAGTATAGTTTTACCAGCTCAAATGCAGAATGCATAGGAATTATTGAGCGAAGCATATAAGTTAAATAACAGGGAAGGGGCTGTCTAAAAAGGCAGTCTCTTTTTTTACGCTAATTATTTATGATAAATACAAGATTGTGGGTAAAGTTCAATTTTTGGCCCCCATTTGTAAATATTTTACTAAA
>JASMTI010000077.1:0-2606 GCA_041694375.1 Bacteroidales bacterium
TAAATTTATTTTCATCAAACATGTACTAATCTGCCAAAACCCACGATACCGGGATTTTTTTGTCAAACCCTACAAACCAGTATTCGTTGAAATTGTAGATGGCGTTGGCAAAGGGCGTGTATCCCACCGACAGATAGGTTTTATTGTTAAACATGGCGCCCAATTCGGCATGGATACGCGTTATTTCCCTTTTGTTACCGTCAAAATCATACATCACAAAAGGATTAACACGTACCCCTGTGATTACTTTTAACCGTTCGCCTTCCTGGGCATTCGCTGTGAATACCCAGAAAAGTACGAAGGTTAATAACAATAGTTGTTTTCTCATTTTCAAAAGTTTTGAATATGTTCCCCAAATAAACTGCAAGCAGAATTATAGATTCTCAATTACCTTTTCAAGTTTCGCCCTGATTTCATTGGCGATATCACTTAATTCGTCATTTTCAACCGCCTGCATGGAAGCCACCGGGTCAACGGCAGCTACTTCTGTTTTGCCATTATCCAGTTCCTGCACAATTACATTGCAGGGGAGCATGGCGCCTATTTTGTTTTCCGCTTTCAATGCTTCATGAGCAAAGGGTGGATTGCAAGCCCCTAAAATTTGGTATTTTTTGAAATCTACGTCCAGCTTCTTTTTTAATGTAGCCTGTACATCAATTTCGGTCAACACCCCGAAACCTTCTTTTTTTAGTTCTTCGGTTACAATTTTAATGGCTTTGTCGAAACCGTACTCTGTTGTTTTTTCAATGTAATACTTCATGATATTTTTATTTTACATTAAATCTTTTTTTCGTTCTTCAAACTCCTGTTTGTTTATTTCGCCACGGGCGTAGCGCTCTTTTAAATAATCGAGCGCCGACTTACTTTCGGGTGGGTTGCCGGGGCGGTTATTTTGACTCATTCCTTTAACAACCATCCAAACAACGGCAATTACGATAATGAGCCCTATAACCCACCACCAGCCCATTCCCATTCCCCATCCGTGACACCCAAATCCATCCATCATAACATTCTCCTTTCTTTTTATCGCTTGTTTTTTTAAAAACCGAACTGGTGTTTACCAACAATTGCTGCGACGTGACATCATCATCTGTTTACGAGAATTCATTCCCATATTACCTGCATGCCAGCAATTTTCCGACATATCCCACCAATTGTAATTGTTGTTGTTAAAGTAGGTAAGCTGCTTTTCAGTAAGAAGTTTTTTTACCTGAACTTTTGTCTCCAGGTTGATATCCTCAATTTTTTCTTCCTTATCACGGATAGTGCTTCTCAGTGATTTCACCTTTTTTACATCCAGCTCAGGATTTGAATTAGCAGCCCGGTATTCCATTCTCAAACTGCGAAGCTCATTTTCGATTGGAAGCTTTTTCTCGTAGCTGTTTTTACGGAGCTCATTAATTTCCGTAATTTGTTCGGCTGTTAAAGCATATTCTGCCGGGGTGTTGTAATTCCACCATTGGGCATCGGCGTTAGCCGACCAGTTTGAGTTACAGCAATGGTGCTGTGCCATTGCCTGCGATGCAGAAAAGACAATCAATCCTGCAAGTAAAAAAGCCATTTTAAATTTTCCAGTTTTCATAATTAATAATTTTTAATGTTAGACATTCTAATAATTTCAACATCAAAATTACCAATAAGTTAGTGCAACACTATTGCAAAGTTAATCGCAGCGCGGGCACACCCCGTTAATGATGAATTGCGCATTATCGTAGGTGTAGCCTTCAGGCAGTTTAATGTTGGGAATTGGAAGTTCTTTCATGCAACGTGTTCTGCCGCAACGGGTACAATAAAAATGAACGTGCAGGTCATGTATATTACATGTGCAATCGTCATCGCAAACGGCATACTTCACCGAGCCTGAACCATCATCAACAGGGTGGACAATGAAATTTTCCTCGAATGTTTTAAGCGCCCTGAAAATGGTTGAACGCTCCACTTTTTCAAATCGTTGCTCCAAATCTGCCAGGCTCAGCGCTTTCCCGGTTTCGGCAAGTGTTTTATAAACCAGGGTTCGCATGGCTGTTGGTTTGACGTTTTTCGATTCAAGTTTTTTGTTAATCTCGTCATTTGTCATTTTAAAAATATTCTGTATTAATTACTACATCCCAATAAAATTTAGTTCAATTATGGTTTAAATGCAAATTAAACAAAAAGCTGCGGCAACCAGAAAGCTGCCACAGTTTAATATTTGATTAATTCCCCTTTTTCAAACCATCTTTCACCCGGTAAATCTGGTTTACATTAGAAACATAAATCAACCCATCGCCGGGGTTTAATGTTTTGCCTTGTTCTGAAATAATGTGTACCACTTTGTCCACATCATTTTTATTGACCACAAGTTCCAGTTTGGCCACTTCGCTGTCGGTAATAGAAAATTTCTGGGACACAAAGGCATCCTCATCCTGTAATTTCCCGGTACCTTCCGCCGATGAAATGGTCATGTTCTCAAAACCTGCATCTTTTAAATGATGCACTATACCATCTACTTTATTGGGCCTTATAAATGCTTTTATTTCTTTCATATCTAATCTTTTTTAAAAGTTTATTAATCGTCATCACCTGCTTCGTCTTTTTTCAAATCAGACAAAAGGTAGTAAGCTGCG
>JASMTI010000078.1:0-2065 GCA_041694375.1 Bacteroidales bacterium
TAGGCATAACCTGTTGGCGTTTTTCGTTGTTTTGCTGTCGGTTTCATCATTTGCCGGAGATTCGATTAAATCACCGGTGTTTTTTAGTGTTAATTTTCGCAATGGGCAGAATAAGCCCCACCGCACCGTGGTTGAAAACCTTACTTACCCATACCGGTCGGTTGATGTTAAGTTGGGTTGGCAAACCCTTGGAAATAAAGCATGGCATACCGCCTACCGGAACCCTTCTTTCGGCATTGGTTTTAACCAGGCAACTTTTGATACCGAAATACTTGGCAATCCTTTTTCATTGTATTTTTTCACACAATTTCCGCAGTATCGTGCAGCATGGGGGCAACTTGACCTGGAGGTTGACTTGGGGTTGTCATATGGCATAAACCCATACGATGATGAAACAAACCCGAATAATTTTTCCACGGGCTCATCTACAAATGTTTTTTTTGGGCTATACCTTGAGCAATCGTTTAATCTGGGTAAGCATATTGATGTATTTGCTTCTGGTGGTTTTACCCACTATTCAAATGGAGCTTTAGATTATCCCAATCTTGGTTTGAATATGCCATCGTTTAAAGTTGGGATGAGATATCAGCCCAAGGTGGGTAAGGTATTTTCTACAATACCTGAATATGATCGCAATTTTACCATTTCAACTTATGTTGGGGGAGGGACTATGTTCGTTTTTTCGAAAGATACGCTGACATACAACTCCGGGCTTGTTCAGCCATCAATAAATTACAGGGTTGGTTATAAACACTGCGTGGGTATTGGCTATGAACTGTCATACAACGAATCGTACAGGATGCATTGGGATAGAAATATTCAGCATACCCCCGGAAAGGAATTATGGTTTCATGCCATTTTTGCCTCGCATGAATTTTTAATAGAGCGTTTTACAATTTTAACCCAACTGGGCTTGTACCTTGGCAAGCATCCGGTAGGCGATAAATTTTATTATGAACGTGTCGGTGTTGGGTACTATTTAACCCCATGGTGGCGTGCGGTATTAAACTTGAAAGCACATTACATTAAAGCCGAATATGTTGAGTTAGGCTTTGTTTTTGATGTTAACTTGTAAAGCTGCTTATCCTTACATTTGTTTTCTTCTCTAAATTTTATATATTGTATTAACAATGAGAATGAATTCCGACATATTTAGAATTGAATCGAACAATGTGGCACCCAAAAAAGGTCGCATTTTGATTGCTGAGCCCTTCCTTCCGGGAAGTTATTTTAACCGCTCAATTATTTTTTTGGTTGAGCATAACACAAAGGGGACAGTCGGGTTTATATTGAATAAGAAGGTTGATTTCGACATCGATGAATTTTACAATGAGTTTCCCGGCTATGAAGGGGATGTTTGCCTTGGGGGGCCTGTTAACATCGATTCGTTATACTACATCCATAACCTTGGTGATAAAGTCCCCGACAGCATTCACATTACCGGTGATTTATATTGGGGCGGTGATTTTGAAGTGTTAAAACAGTTAATTAATACCGGTAGCGCCACTGAAAACAATGTGCGTTTCTTCCTCGGGTATTCCGGTTGGGACAAAGACCAACTTAATGATGAAATAACCGAAGATTCATGGCTGGTGTCCGACATTAAACCTTCAATGGTGCTCGACACCTCACCACATTTGTGGAAGCGAATGGTCCGCAAGCAGGGGGGCAAATATATTTTGTGGGAAAATTTCCCTGAAAACCCGGGGATGAACTAGCTTCTGAACAGTTGTTCGAGGAAGTGGCTTATCAATGAAAATTTCATTACGACCGGAAATATTAACCCAAATATCGCACCGCTAAAATGGGCATCGTGCCCTATGTTATCGGTGTTTTTCTTTCCCATATAGTAACTATATCCCAGGTATAATGCACCAAATACGATTCCGGGGATGGGTACGACCCCAAAAAACCAAAGTTTGTTCCATGGGTCGAAAAATATGGTGGCAAAAACCACTGCCATTACAGCCCCCGAAGCCCCAATAGCTGAATAACCCGGCATCTTTTTGTGCCTGTATACCGATAATAAGCCTGTTACAACAAGTGCTGCAACGTAAAAGAGTAT
>JASMTI010000079.1:0-3834 GCA_041694375.1 Bacteroidales bacterium
GTTTACTTTTCTTTCAAGAGAAAAGTAAAAGCCCTGCCGGCTTGAGGCTTTAAATCACCAACAACTGTTTATAGCGTTGCAGCACCCAAGTTTGAAAAACAACAATTGATTATCTGGCAGTTAAATGGGTTCTTAAAAGAGGCGCGGAAAACAGGAAAGAGAAAATGGTTATACATTCTCCCCATTCCAATGTTCGGTATTCTTATTAAGTTTGATCATTCAAAAGAGGCAGAAAAATACAATTCATAACTTGTCTTTATTATTGAAACGTACGCACAACAGAATTTCTTTCTCCAAAATCGTTTTGCACATACAAATCTGCTTCACTATCGTTAAACCACGCTGTACCATCTTTTATATAGCGGTACTGTAATTCTGAATTTACCGGTAGCTTCACGATGGTCGTAAAGTCACCCGACTTCAATTTCTTCATTTCAATGCCTTTTGATTCCCAATCGGTAAAAGACCCTACTAGCGTTATGCTATTTGCATTACCTACGTCCTTTTTGGTTACACGAAAAGTTACTTTGCAAGTATCTGATGATTTTAAAAACTGTTTTTTAGTACTCATAATTGATAGATTTTTGATCGTTGTTTTAAAATTTGGTCAAATATAAGAATATGGCACATTGATTGTCTCGCTTTGAGGTTTTTAAAAACATTTCTTAATAATTAATACACATAATGCAAATAAAAGCACCAATCCTGTTGCGGTACGATATGCATGGGGCAATAATCCGGAATGCAACCTGGTTAATAGCAAAGGGCTGCCTGCATGGTCATTCCGTACCGATAAGTGAGAAGTAGTAACACCGTTACTTTTTGTTTTCAGCTTTGAAACACTTATGGAAATTGCTTGTTCTTGACTTTTTGCCATCCTGACAAATTCATTTAATCCTTACACACCCTTTAAATTCATCTGCAATAAGTGAATTTACCTTATTAATATCTCCTTTAATTTTTAGGTGCCTACTACAATCGTAAAACTCCAATAACGGGTCATCATCAATAATACGATCCTTCAATTTATCGATTGATGGTGCCACATCCAGCTTTGAATATGCTTCGTAAGTGTAAGAAGTAAAGGCAACATTCATGCTAATCCCCTTCCTGTCGAGCAAGTACCCATTTTCAAGTTCTATGGGCTTCAACAATTGGCCATTAACGCTCACATCCGATGGAGAAGGATAAGAAACAATCATCGTTTTATCAGCATTCAAAATCACCGGCACATTTTGAGAATAATCGGCAACCGTTTTATAGATTAAAAAAGGCTCATTTGCAGCCGGAGCTGCTGCTTCACTAACCGAATGCTTAGATGAATTACATGCGGCCAACATACTTATAACCAATATGAATATCGTTTTATGCATTTATAATTATTTTTTATCAAGATTCCAACTTAACAACATATAACCCAGCATCTATCAATAATGTACTAAAATACAAGATATTGATTTCTTATCGAGTCGTTATATCAAAACATAAAAAATTAATATTTTTTATGCACACGATGTCATGTCTAGTATCTATCTATTGTTAAAGCCGCACCCGGCAAAACAAGGATCGAAATGCTCCACTCGCTCACAAAGAAGCCACTATTTTTCAACCTTCATTCTCTTCAAAATGAACAGCCTTGTTGCTCATTTCATTTAATAAATCTGGTTTAATAAGGAGTAAGAAAACTGAAAAGGTAAGCACAATAAGCCCTGCACCCCGGTAGTAATCGTAAATATCGAGCACATAACTGCCAACAATATCGCGCCCCATGATTGCTGCAATAAATAACAATACAGATGACAATACCGCTATAATTTTATGCTTTAGCAATAATTTAGGTTTTATGCGGGCAACAAATAAAACAAATAGCAACATATACGCTCCCGCCGGCACAAGGTATAGTAATACGTACTTTTGCTGGTGCGGAAAAACAAGTGCTGAAATAAGCAACAGGTACGATATCTCCCAAAGCAAATACAATGCACTACTGTTCCGTTGTTTGTTTTTATAAAAAACCGGAATAAGCACCGAAAACAACAATAAAACCCTTACAACCTGCAATATAACTGAAAGCACCGGGTACGAAACCGGAAATATTAAACGCTTTAAACCAGATGGTACGATAGTAGTATTGCCAAATTCGAAGAAGTATGCCGGGATAATAGAATTTAGCGAAATGGTCCCTTGGTTATTTTCAAAAACATATTTACTGTTGGTGGGGTTTATGGTTGCAAACCAATTTTGAAGCATCTCGAGGTTGTAATCAAAACCAACGAAAAACGATGGTAGCAATAATAAAATAAGAATAAAGCCAACAGCCATTGCAACAGCTTTATAACGCCCCTTAAAAAACAAATAAAACAACCCGATAAGTGGAACAATTTTTATAACGGTCCCCATGGCAAGCAACATTGCCCCTGCCATTTTTTTGTTCCGGCCAACAACTTGATAAATGCCCTCGAACGTTAACCATAGCAGCACAATGGTTACTTGTCCCAAGTTAAAATTATGAACCAAAAAACCTGCCGAAATGAATAAAACAGCAATCCGCCACCATGTTTTCTGTTTCGGATAAAAAAATAAGCTTTCAGTTGCCAGATTCTCAATAATTTGCCACAACCGCAATACCAGCCCCAGGTTAATAACAGCCCATAAAATCCGCCCTATCTCGAGTTTAAAAATAGATAATGGTCTCAATAACATGGCAAAAAACGGACTGTACAAGTAATTGTTAAAGGGGTTGTTTTCATAGATGTTTCCACCCTTGAAAAACATTTGCGAAGCATACAAGTAAACATTACAATCAATGCCCTTTTTATAAGCATTAAAAACGACGTAAAGAAAAACTATTAATAAAATGCTCAATTGTAATACATTTTTCCTTTTAAGCAGGTTCAGGTCCATATTTGTATGGTTAAGCATATTGCATAAATAGAAATTGGATTTTTATCTTTTTAACGGATGCGAAGGTACAAATTCATTTGTTTTTACATAAGCTACCATATTTCATTAACCTTGCCCGACTTTTAAAATAAAAATGGTTGTTTCTTATCGTGTCTTTACATCATACCACAATTGTTTCGTTTATGATTAGTTGGGGTTTTCAAGCTTCTACCCAGACCAACCACAACGAGATTTAAGCAGGTTAGGGAAGTTGATTGTTCGCCACGAACCATATTTAATCATAAACTTGATTATTGTTGATTGTTGTATCTATTCCTAAATATTTTAGTCCTTCATAAATTAATTGAATTTCACTTTTAATAAATGTTGATGGGTTTTCTTTATCTGCTTCCTTAGTTCTTAAATTAATGTAAGCCAGATATAAAGTGTCTTTTGAATCAGAAATTTTATAAAATTCTTCATTTTCACTTCGTCTTTTTGTCCAAAAACTCGAAGCATCTGCAATATAAATTTTACCCCAACCATCAGATGCTATATATTCTAAATTTTCCCATATTTCGTGCAAGTTTGTAAATCCGTTCATTTGGTCGTTATTTACATAAGATGTTGAACCGACATAACCATCATTTGTAAATACATATAAAGAACTATCTTCTATTGAATTACTAATATGTCTCCATGTTCCAAACAAATCTGTGTCTCTATCAGCATTTGAATCGGGAAGATATATTTGGGGCTCACAACTTATAAATCCCAATATGCAAAATGCAAGTATTACGAAATTATTCATTTTCATTGGTAAAGATGATTTTTGTAGTTTTAATTCTGTCTTAAAATTTCAATCTACAGGTCGTTTTTTATATTTAACAACCTATTGATTATATATAGTTTCCATGGTTTTGGTTGTTTTTTATTTCGTCTTTACATCAA
>JASMTI010000080.1:0-2299 GCA_041694375.1 Bacteroidales bacterium
AGTGTATCTATTCTTTCAACAATCAGGGAAAGAAGCACGAATAAAATAAAAATAATTGGGACAGATATCAGCATGTTACTGAAAATAAGTTGTCCTAAGTTGCTTTCTTTATAAGATTGAAGTAACACAAATGCAATCATTAAAAATTAGACATAGCCAACATACATCTTAGCACGATCGATATAGATCTTCCATCTTATCAATGTTTTCCGATTCGTTTTAATTTTTGTCATTTTATTATTAATCTTTCAATGTGCAGTGATTAAATCGTATGGTTCTAAACCTTCTGTTATTTTTTTACCAATAAAGGGAGTCAGGATAATCGTATTAGTAGAATTATTGTCTTATTTGCTGATACATATGAACATTAAACGTTCTATACAACGAACCTCAAAATTATAAATTGTTTACTTTTTCCACCGGAATAAAATATATTTGTCTTATGATCGAGTCAGCTACAAAACATATCAAGGCAAGTTTCAAAAAACACACCCTTAATTTTATTCGCCCGGCTGGTACATCGCGCGGTGTTTACCATACCAAAGACAGCTGGTTTTTGATTTTGGACGATGGTGACAATACCGGCGTTGGAGAATGCTCAATCCTTAAAGGTTTAAGTATTGACGATTGCCCTGACTTTGAAAACAAGCTAAAAAATGTTTGCAACGATATCAATGCCGGGAGTTACAACTTTCATTCAGTTTTATATGAGTTCCCGGCCATTCAGTTTGGCCTGGAATCGGCCCTTGCCGATTTGCAATCAGTTGGTAAGCACATTCTTTTCCCTTCGGAATTTACCCGTGGAGAAAAAGGCATCCCCACAAACGGGCTTATATGGATGGGCGATCAGAAATACATGCGCAAACAAATTGCCCAAAAACTTGATACCGGTTTTTCGTGTATCAAACTTAAAATCGGCTCGCTAGACTGGCCGTCAGAACGAGAACTGATTGCCGATATGCGCAAAGAGTTTAGCGCTTCAGAACTTACCATTCGCGTTGATGCTAATGGGGCTTACTTGTTTGACGAAGCACTAAAAATACTGAACGATTTGGAAAAACTTGAAGTACATTCGATTGAGCAACCCATTAAAGCCGGAAACTGGGAACAAATGTCTGCTTTATGCCGGCAAGCACCGGTACCCGTTGCCCTCGACGAAGAACTAATTGGCACCTACCCCTATGCACGTAAAAAGCAACTTATCGAAACCATCAGCCCACATTATCTGATACTCAAACCAGGTTTACTTGGCGGTTTCAAATCGTGCGATGAATGGGTTGAACTGGCACAAAAAAATGATGCCGGGTGGTGGGCTACTTCGGCACTTGAATCGAACATCGGGCTAAATGCCATTGGCCAGTGGGTCTTCACCAAAAATGTAAAAACTCAACAAGGACTGGGAACGGGAATGTTATTTTCAAATAATATCAATTCTCCGTTAACCTTAACCGGCGAAAACTTGTTCTATATTCCAACAAAACCCTGGTCAACAGTGTCTTATTAAATAAAAAATGCAGAAAGCAATTAATATAAATAACAGAATACTCAGTGTTGATAAAATTACGACACAACTGGAAAACGAAAATATGCCGGAATGGAAAAGCCGGGTGTTCCGGTTTATCCTTGAATGGTTTAACGATGAAAATTACATCCGGCAGCAAACCTCGGGAAGCACCGGCACCCCTAAAGAAATTAACATTCCCAAAAGCGGCATGATTACATCGGCTGAAAATACCCTCAAATATTTCAACCTGAAAGAAAACGATACCGCCTGGTTGTGTTTGCCGGCCCTCTATATTGCCGGAAAGATGATGGTTGTACGGGCTATTATTGGCAAGCTCAACCTCGTGCTTACAGAGCCTTCGTCCACCCCCCACGTGCCAAAGCAACACATCGAATTTACAGCCATGGTGCCTCTGCAGGTACATTCACTATTGTCAGCGGGCTATCATTTTAAGAATATCTCGAAAATGATTATTGGCGGTGCCGCGGTTGATCATCACTTGGCAAAAAAAACCAAACAAATACCTACTGAAACATTTGCCACGTACGGAATGACCGAAACCGCCTCGCACATTGCATTACAAAAAATTAATGGGCAAAACCCCGATGACAGCTTCCATGTGCTGTCCGGATATTCGGTTTCTAAAAACAAAGAGAACTGCCTTGTAGTATATGCGCCGCAGTTTTCGGGCACCCCAATACACACCACAGATATCGTTGAGTTAATATCCTCCCGTGAGTTTCGCTGGCTAGGCCGTGCCGACAATGTAATCAATTCTGGCGGTATAAAAATATC
>JASMTI010000081.1:0-5686 GCA_041694375.1 Bacteroidales bacterium
TGAAAGAATTTCTCTTTTGCCTGAAGAATTTTATCTTTTTTTATCACTTCGGCCTCAGTTTCGGCCTCTTTCATCATTTTTCTCTTTTTGCCTTTTAATGCTCTATCCCATAAAAAATATGTAATGGGTAAGCCGGCAAAGAATGCTACAATTATGAATATATATGTCCAATTCATTGCTATTAATTTATGTTTATAAAAAAACCGCAAACTAACATGCAAAACACTTCATATAAAGCATGTTAAGATGCGGCGATCCTTATCTTATGTTTCAGAACGTTAACTATCTTTGAGATACTGATCCAGCTGATGATTAATATTTTCAATCTGCTGAATTGCCGGGTCAATATCTGTTTTTTCAACCAAATCAAGATATTCAATTACAAATTGCAAAGCGGTCATTGCCATAAAATCCTGGCTGTCTTTTCCCTTATAATTTTTTCGGTACAGTAAAATCCGGTCATTTATTTTTTTAGCTGCTTTACGTACCCTTTCCTCGTCTTTACGTTTTATCGTAATGGGATAACGTCTCTCTGCAATTGTTATATTTATTGTAAACTCTTCATCCATCATGAACAGGTTATTGGTTTAAAAGTGCAATGCATTTATCAACTTCGCGTAATATTTTGTTAATTTTATGCTTAGCCGCTTGGTTTTCAGGATCGCCTTCGGCTAATGCCTTTGCTACTTTTAGGTTCTCATAACGTTTCAACAATGCCTGATGTTCATTTCTATTCTGGTTGAGTTCGTTTTCCAGGTTTAATTTTTCATCCTTAATCCGGCTCAACTCAGCTTTTGTTAGCTCCAGGCTGTCGATTAAACGCCTGATATTTTTTTTCAATTCATCTATCAGGAGTTGATCTTGTTCTGTCATTACAGGATGATTTCAGTACAAAAATAACATTTTTGGCAAATTGTAAAAACTCAAAAATAATTACATTTATGCAATTTACGATCCTTTTTAAAAAGAATTGTGCTTTTTATTTTTTTGAGGGCTTAACACCAATAAGTTGCTACTTTATAATCACTACAAAAATTGGACTTAAACCGGAAAATATTATTTTCGCAAATACACACAATTCGTAACAATGAAGAAAATTGAGCTGTTTTTATTAATTATTACCTTACATGTAAGTGCATTTTCCCAAACACCAGAGTTTGCCAGTCCTGTGGATATTCCAATTGTTTTAAACGGAAATTTTGGCGAATTAAGGTTCAACCATTTTCATGCCGGCATTGATATTAAAACAAATGGCGAAACCGGTCTCCCTGTATATGCAATTGACAAGGGCCATGTTTCACGCATTGCAGTTTCCCCTTCGGGTTACGGATATGCTATATACATTGACCACCCGAACGGTTATACTTCTGTTTATGGCCACCTTGAACGTTTTACGGCACCCGTTGACCAATGGGTAAAAAAAGAACAGTACCGTTTACAATCGTACCCGGTAAATTTGTATCCCGAAAAAGAACAGTTCAAATTCAACAAAGGCGATGTGATTGCATATTCAGGCAACAGTGGAAGTTCGGCAGGGCCACATCTTCATTTTGAAATACGAAAAACAAAAAACCAGGACCCTGTTAACCCACTAAACTTCAATTTTAACATTACAGACCAAACCAACCCTGTTGTTGAAAACCTTTACGTACACCCACTAAGCGACAGCAGCCATATTGAAAACTCAACTAAAAAGAAATATTATAAACTGGTATTTTACGATGGGGCTTACCACATAAAAGGCAAACCAACAATTGAAGGCTTTGGAGAACTGGGTTTTGGCATTGATGCCATTGACCATATTGATGGCAACTGGAGTAAATGTGGCATCTATCAAATGGAATATTGGGTTGACAATCAGCTTATTAATTCTTTTCAGATTGACCAGTTGCAATACAGTAAAATGCGTGATATAAACAGCCATATTGATTACGAAGCCGAGATAAAAAGAAACGAAAAATACCACCGAACGTTTATTGAGCCCGGAAATGAACTGGAAATTTATAAGCAAACCCAAAACAGGGGTATTTTCAATTTTAACGATGGAAAAAGACACAACGTAAGCATTGTATTTTTCGACATCAACATGAACTCTGCTAAAGTTGAATTCACACTCCGTTCAACAAACCCGGTTATTCATCCCGAAATAAAAACAGCTGCTTTTTTTAACTATAACAAAGAAAATAAATTCACCGAAAACGAAATTGATATAAGCATACCAGCTTATGCATTATACAACAACTTGCACTTTATTTATAAAAAAGGGAAAACACCCCCCGGTGCTTTTTCATCACTCCACAGGGTTCACCGGCCATACACCCCGCTTGATAAAGCAATAAATATTGTGGTAAAACCTGTTAAACTGCCAAAAAAACTATATCAAAAGGCACTGCTGGCCCACTTCGACATTAAAAAAGGTAGTTATTCAGCAATTGGCGGTGAGTTTATCAACGGGAAAATTGAAGCCAACACAAAAACATTTGGTGATATTTGCATTGTCGCCGATACCATTGCCCCAAAAATTGAAGCACTGAGTTTTAGCAACAATCAACTTATGGAAAAAAACCGTATCCGTTTTAAAATAACCGACGAACTTTCAGGCATAGACAAATACAATGTTTACATTGACGAAAAATGGGTCCTTTTTAGTTATGACATGAAAAGGGACATGCTTGAATATGTTTTTGATGAGTATATTAATAAAGGAAAAACACATCAAATTAAACTTGAAGTGACCGACAAAAAAAACAACCAGGCTGTATTTGAGACTTCATTTTATTATTGACTTTAACAATTCAAAATATTAATCTAACATAAAACAACTTTATGAAGCGAGTATTTACTTTTTGCCTCCTCTTTACCATAATTTTCGGTTATGCACAAAATGAACCACCAAGTTATGCCAACACATCGCTTGATTTTGAAACAAGGGCAAAAGCACTTGTAAACGAAATGACACTTGATGAAAAAATTAGTCAGGTTGGCAATAATTCAGCAGCCATCCCACGCCTCGGCATCAACGAGTACGACTGGTGGAACGAGTGCCTCCACGGAGTTGCACGCGCCGGAACAGCAACTGTTTTTCCACAGGCTATAGCCATGGCAGCCTCGTTCGACCGCGAAATGATGCTCAATGTTGCCAATGTAATTAGCGACGAAGCCAGGGCAAAACATCACGAAGCCCTTAGGAATGAAGACTACGGACGCTATAAGGGATTAACTTTCTGGTCACCCAACATCAATATTTTCAGGGACCCACGTTGGGGCCGCGGCCACGAAACGTATGGCGAAGACCCCTACCTTTCGGGGCAAATGGGCATTCAGTTTGTAAATGGTTTACAAGGCGATCATCCTAAGTACATGAAACTTGTTGCAACTGCTAAACATTATGCTGTGCACAATGGCCCTGAGCCTGAGCGGCATTCTTTTAATGCTGTGCCCAATGTTCGCGATCTGTGGGAAACCTATCTGCCTGCATTTTATGACCTGGTTGTTAAAGGAAAAGCTTATTCGGTGATGGGAGCCTACAACCGTGTTGATGGCGAATCGGCTTCGGCAAGCTGGATGTTGCTTGAAGATATTTTACGCAATAGGTGGAACTTTGACGGTTATGTGGTTTCCGACTGTGGCGCCATACGAGACATCCATGCTTTCCATAAAATTGTTAACACACCCGAAGAATCGGCAGCAGTGGGCGTTAGACGTGGATGCGACCTTAACTGTGGCACCGTTTATCAGTTATGGCTAAAAAAAGCTGTTGAAACAGGGCTAATCAGCGAGGGTGAAATAGACCAAGCTGTTTACCGGTTAATGCTTGCCCGTCTTAAACTGGGCATGTTCGACCCACCGGAAATGGTCCCTTTTGCTCAAATTCCATACGATGTTAACAACTCAAAACCACATGACAAGGTGGCCCTGAAAATGGCACAAAAGTCAATGACCTTGTTGAAAAATGATGGCATTTTACCGTTTAATAAAGATCAAATCAAAACCATTGCCGTAGTAGGCCCCAATGCAAACAGCGTTGTTGCACTCCGTGCCAATTATCATGGTGATGCTTCGAACCCTGTGACCGTTATCGACGGAATTAAAAAAGCGGCAGCCAATGATGTTGAAATTCTTTATAATGAAGGCTGCCCATTGGTTGATTACGACGATGAACAAATGCAACACGACCCGGTTAATGAAAAGTTTTTATCATCAATAAACGCTGATGGAAAAAAAGTGAATGGCCTTAAAGGGGAATATTTTAACAATAACGCACTAGAGGGGGAACCTGATTTTGTGAGGACAGATGAAAAAATCACTTTCTACTGGAGCGACCAATCACCTGTTGAAACAGAATTGGCACAAGGAATTATATCCCCGGAAGAGAAAATCAACAAGGACAATTTTTCGGTAAGGTGGACCGGGCAACTGCAATCGCCAGGAAGCGGTGAATATGAATTTGGGCTGGTATCGGATGATGGTTGCAGGGTTTATATCGATGGCGATCGCATTATTGATGAA
Source organism: Bacteroidales bacterium (assembly GCA_041694375.1). GTDB lineage: Bacteria > Bacteroidota > Bacteroidia > Bacteroidales > Prolixibacteraceae > Roseimarinus. Next base: position 4,510 of record JASMTI010000081.1, read on the forward strand.
TGGACCGAACATGCGATGGCACCCAGCTTAACAACTTTTACTTTTGAAGAAGGAAAAACATACGACATAAAAATCGAATACTTCGATAGTGCCCAAGATGCTGCCGCTATGCTTGTATGGAAGAAAAAAGAACCCAAAAAAGATGAAAAGCAAAAAGGCTTCGAGCTTTCTGACGAAATGCTGGCCAATGTAAAAAAAGCCGATGTTGCAATTTTCGTGGGCGGACTTGACGCTACCTGGGAAGGTGAAGAAATGAGAAACAGGGTAGGAATTGAAGGTTTCGACCGTGGCGACCGCACAAGCATTGAACTGACACCTGTTCAGCAAAAAACATTAAATGCAATGCTTGATACTGAAACGCCTGTTGTTATGGTAATTATGGCCGGTAGTTCTATAGCCTTAAATGGATTGGAAAATGAACTTTCTGCCATTTTAATGGGCTGGTACCCCGGACAAAGGGGCGGCGATGCCATTGCTGATGTGCTTTTCGGGAATTATAACCCGGCAGGAAGGCTTCCGGTAACCTTTTATAGCTCTACAAACGAACTGGCCGATTTCAGGGATTACAACATGAATGCCGGTAAAGGTTTTACTTACCGATATTACAAAGGCGAACCTTTATTCCCCTTTGGGCACGGACTTAGCTACACTACATTTGAATATTCCGACATGCAAATTGACAAAAACAAAATTTGCAACACCGATAGTTTTACAGTTTCGGTAACTGTAAAAAATTCAGGGAAATATGATGGCGAAGAAGTTGTCCAGCTTTACGTAAAAGACGTTGAATCGGATAAAACCATGCCCGTTAAACAACTCCGTAATTTTAAACGCATTGCCTTAAACAAAGGAGAAATAAAAACAGTGCGTTTCACACTGAAGGCAATAGAAGACTTGCGCTATTTTGATGCAATGTACGAACGCTACCTTGTTGAACCCGGCGATTTTGAAATTCAAATCGGTTCATCAAGCAAGGATATCAGACAAAAAGGAACAATAACAGTTGAATAAAAGCAGGTGTAAAACGCAAAAAAGGGATACCTGAAAATCAGGCATCCCTTTTTTGTATGAAAAAATCGTATTCTATAAGAATTTACGTTCTTTAATACGTGCTTTTTTACCAGTAAGTTTTCTGAAATAGTAAATACGTGACTGACGTACTTTACCTCTTTTATTC
>JASMTI010000082.1:0-11515 GCA_041694375.1 Bacteroidales bacterium
AATATTTTGAGGGTTTCGGGGTACATTTTCATGTGGGCATTGGTTGAGTCAACCACAATGCCATTTTTTTTGTGATAAGGGGGCCAGGTACAGTCGCACCATGTTCCGCTTAAATGCCAAAGTGTAAAGTCGAGGTCGAAAATAAAAAGTTGTTTCTTCATTGTTACCAAAAGTCAATTAACCGAATATCAAATTGAAGTACAGCATAAGGTGGAATTTTATTTCCTGTGCCTTTTTTGCCCCAGGCCAGTTCTGCAGGAACCCAAAACTTGTAACGGCTGCCCTTTCCCATCATGGAAATGCCTTCCTGTAAACCTTCAATCAGCTCTTTAACCAGTACTTCATCGGGGGCATTTTCGCGGTATGTGTCAATAAGTATGGTGCCATTTAATAATAAAGCCCGCTGGTGAATGGTAACATAACTATCTTCGCCTGGGTGTTCATCTTCGGTTTTTTCGATGATGGAATATTGTAAACCACTTCCGGTTTCGTATACTCCTTCTTTGTTCCGGTTCTTTTCCAAAAAGTCTTCACCGGTTTTTCTATTGTTGCCGGCTGAACCCTTTTTTTTGTTTTTCGTTTCTCTTTTACCCACTTTAACATTTATTTATTTGTACAAAAATATAACTTTGAATAAAATTGGTGAAAGAATGAGCAGTGAAACAAATAATTTAAGAAAAAAGTTAAGCCGTCAGGAAGGATGGTTATCGATTATTGTGAATGTTATATTGTTTGGTATAAAATACTGGGCAGGTATCGTTAGCGGTTCGCTTGCTTTGGTTGCGGATGCCTGGCACACATTGTCAGATTCTATAAGTTCAATCTTTGTGCTTGTTTCTTCTCGTTTTTCACATAAAGATGCCGACAAAGAGCATCCGTTTGGTCATGGTCGGTTTGAACTTGTTGCCTCTATCTTTATTGGCGTGTTATTGGTTGTTATCGCATTGAGTTTTATTCGTGAAGGGATACAGAAATTTGTTGACCGGGAAAGTGCCAACTACGGTTGGATTGCCATAGGAGCTACTGTGCTTTCAGTTTTATTGAAAGAGGGGCTTGCGCAGTTCGCATTTTGGGGACATCGGCGGGTCGAATCTGATATCCTTAGGGCTGATGGCTGGCACCATCGTAGCGATGCACTTTCATCAATTGTAATATTAATTGGTATTTTCATTGGGCGATATGTGTGGTGGATTGATTCAGCCTTAAGTATTGTAGTTGCATTTTTCCTGTTTTACACGGCATACGATATTATAAAAAGCAGCATCAGTGTGATAATTGGCGAGCGGGCATCGCCCGAATTTGAACAAAAAGTAAGGGATGTTGCCTATGCATCGGTTGTCTAAGATATATACCTGCACCATTTTCATTTGCACAATTATATTGTGCATAAAGAAATAACTTTTCACATTAGGTTGCCCAAAGATTATTCTATAGAAAAGGCGCATTCAATTACTAAGAAAATTGAGGATAACCTACGGACTGAACTTGAAATTGAAGCAACCATTCATGTTGACCCCCTCAGGCTTTAACACATCAACCGGATCAATCTTAAATTGAACCTGAAAGGCACAAAAAAACACCTCTGTTTCAAAGGTGTTTTTTTGAAGTAAGAATATCTTTAAAAAAAATATTTATACCCTGCTAAATTTCTTAACGCCGGCAAATTTAAAATATCGCCTCAACGCATTTGTCATGAGCCTTTTGTAGTTAACAGTGAAGTTGTTTGCTTCAATATAACCTTCAATAAAGCCATCGATGTCATCACGCGTGATTTCAAAATCAGTTTTGTCTTTATGCCATCCCCAAAATACGCTGAGCATGCTCACATATACTTTAACCGTACCCTCGCTATAACCTTTGTCAATAAAATGCTTTCTGAATTTTTCCAGCTTTTCTTTTTGTTCTTTGGTTGGGCTGTCTATTTTAACCCGTTTTCTGCGAGGTTTTTTTTCGGTTTCTATATATTCTTTAAGTTCAAAACCTTCGAAAGCTGAATCATCAGTTTCAGCAACACTTGCTAATTCTTTTTTAACATAATCGAGCGTGCCTTCTTTAATTGGCATGTGCCAAAAGCGGTAGCCGGTGCTCCATTCTGCATTTTCAAGTTCTCTGACAACCTCATCAACTTCAGGGCTGTTTGGGCACAATATTGCAATGTGGTCCCGTTTCCTGAACTTAACAGGTTGTAGAATAACTTTTACTTTTCGTCCCATTGATATTAAATTTTAGTTCCCCCATGTATATTTATGAAGTCAAATATAAGAATAAAAAATATGTTATCAATGCTTTAAGTGTGTGATGCAGTGTTAAATAATTATTAATAATGCAACAATGGTTTGCATTATTCGGGTTTTACATCAAGAGCAGTAGGTCCTTTAGGGCCTTTTCCTACTTCAAACGACACACGGTTACCTTCTGAAATTGGTTCTTGAGTGTTACTGGTATGCACAAAGATACTTTGGTTGGTATCTAAATCGCGAATAAAACCGTAACCTTTTGAATCGTTAAAAAACGAAACAATACCACTATGCCTTTTATCGGCTTCATCTTGGGGTGTACTTTTTGAGACACTAACCTCAATCTCGTTGGGGTCAATCTCTTCTTTTTCATCCGGGTCGGGAGGTGTTGATGAAAGATTGCCAAATTCATCGACATATGCAATCATATCATCTAATGACTGCTTATCATCATCTTTTCTGGCTAAACGTTTTTTCTCTTTGTCTTTACGTTTTTTCTCTTTTTTCTTTCTAACTTCTTTTTTGTTAAATGATTCCTGGCTTCTGCCCATGTGCTATTCTTTATTTTAAATTAATTATTGAACGCAAAATATAAACTTATTTTGTGTAAACAAAATATTGATTGATTCTTTAACATCATTTTAAATTGGAATGTTATAATGTATGCCGGCCCCAGGTCCTAATGGGAGCCCTAATAAAAGCCACGCTATTAATAATATCGACCAGAAAATAAAAAAGACTACCGAGTAAGGTAGCATGGTTGATATGATGGTGCCAATACCGGCTTTTGAATCGTATTTCTGGACAAATGCAATGATGAGGGCAAAAAAGCTCATCATTGGAGATACAACGTTGGTGACGCTGTCGCCAATGCGGTATACAACTTGTGAGAGCTCTGGCGAGTACCCCATTATCATAAACATTGGAATAAAAATGGGGGCCAAAATAGCCCATTTTGCCGAAGCGCTGCCCATTAACATGTTGATGGTTGCCGACAGCATAATAAAAAGTATCATCAGTGGTATAAGGCCTATGTTTGCCGACATTAGTGTTTCGGCACCTTTTACGGCCATGATGATACCCAGGTTGCTCCATTTAAAATAGGCCACAAACTGGGCTGCAAAAAATACGAGTACCAGATAGGTAGCCAGTGTTTTCATCGATTTTGCCATGCCGTTCATTACATCGCTGTCGTTTTTAAATGTCTTGGTTATAAAACCGTATACCAGCCCCATGGCACCTGCCGTTATCAGTAATAAGGCCACAACACCTTTAATTAGTGGTGAGTTTAACATGCCGCCATCCGGTCCCCTGAAAAATCCATCTTCAGGGATGATTCCAATGGCTGCAATGGCAAATATTGCAAGAAATGTTAAGCCCGAAAACAACAGGCCTTTCTTTTCTTTTTTGTTCAATGCATCGAATGATTCATCTTCCTGCGAAATGTCACCATTGTATTTTCCCAGTTGGGGCTCTACAATTTTTTCGGTAACAAAAGTTCCGGCTATTGAAATTACAAAGGTTGAAGCAACCATGAAATAATAGTTTGCTGTTGCATTAACGCTGTATACAGGGTCAATAATACGGGCTGCTTCCTGCGATAGACCTGCCAGTAACGGGTCAACGGTCCCAATTACCAGGTTAGCACTAAAACCACCCGAAACCCCGGCGAAAGCAGCAGCCATTCCGGCAATTGGGTGCCTTCCCACTGCGTTGAAAATAACGCCAGCCAAGGGGATAAGTAGCACATAACCAACATCGGATGCAAGGTTTGACAATATGCCGGCAAACACAATAACGAATGTTAAAAGGTGCTTGGGCGAGTTTAATACTAGCAATCTGATTACGGCATTGATTAATCCACTTTGTTCGGCTATGCCAATACCCAACATGGCCACCAATACAATACCCAGCGGGGCAAAGCCTGTGTAGTTGTCAACCATTTCAAGTAAAATGCGGTGTATGCCATCATGCGATAAAAGGTTTATCGGACGTACAATTTCTTTGGTCCCCGGATGAATGACTTCCCAGCCCATGAAATGCCCAAGTGCCGATAATAGGAGTGCGGTGAGTGCAAAAAGTGCAAATAGTGTTGCCGGGTGTGGTAAGGCATTACCGGCCCTTTCAGTCCAGTTCAGTATTTTCGTTAATATCCTGCGGCTTCTTTTTTGTCGCTCCATAAAACTATTCCTGTATTGAAGTTATACTATCTTTTTTAGCTGTACCCGGGTGGTTTAGCTCAAATTTCACTTTTGACATGCTCGTTGAAATGAAGAAAACATACATTGATAAAGCAAATATAATAAGAGGGAGCGGTTTCCATGTTTTCTTGCGTAATAGTCGGATGCCAAGGCTTACTAGAGCTAAAAGACCATTTACAGACAGAAAGGTCAATATTTTTATCACCATTTCAATATGTTCTTTCACAATGCCTTGTTCAAGGGGCGATGGAATCATTGTTCCTGATAAAACAATAAATGAGCCCAGGCCTAAAACAATGAAGAATATTTCGGCAATGGTAAGATAAAGTTGTTTTTTATCAATCCAACCGAATATGTACAAAGCAAGTCCCCCGAATAGAAAATATTGGGGCACACTTCTTAGTAATACTTCGAGCTGGTCAACCGTAATCATATGCTGTTTTTTTTTCGCCGTAAATGTACGATAATTTCCGAATGTGATTTTTATGATTTTTTACATGATATTACAATAAATTAGAGAACTTTGTGTTTTTGCTTAAAACTAGTACAAAATGATAAAACGAATAAAATTCCTGGTTTTTCTCTTAATAGCGGTAGGTGTATTCTCTTGTAGCGAGAAAAAAGTATATACACCCCCTTACACGGTTATGTTCTATAATGTTGAAAACTTGTTTGATACAATTGATACAAGTCATAAAATTGATGAAGAGTTTTTGCCAGATGCCCCCAAAAAGTGGAATACTGAACGCTATGCGAAGAAAATGGATGACCTTGCCCAAGTGATTTCATCGTTAGATACTGCTCAATTGCCTATTATAGTTGGTGTTTGCGAAATTGAAAATAACATTGTCCTGGAGGATTTGATTTCTCAACCTTCACTAAGTCAAGCTAATTATGAATTTGTATGGGAAGATGGCCCTGACCGCAGGGGCATCGATTGTGCGTTAATTTATAACCCTTTGGTTTTTACGCCCGTTGACACTGAAAATCTCACCATAAGCGATCCCAATGATGAGTATTTTATTACAAGGGACATTCTTTATGTAGAAGGTATCATTGATGATGAAGTATTTCATGTATTTGTCAACCACTGGCCTTCCCGTAGGGGTGGGCAACAGGAGTCGGAGCCCAATCGTATATTAGCCGCCAATGTTCTTAAAAACAGGGTGGATGAAATATTCGAAACCGATGCACAGGCAAACATTATTATAATGGGCGACATGAATGATGAACCTTCAAATATGAGTTTGTCAGATGTATTGGTTGCATTGCCTAATAGTGAGGCTCCTGAAAATAAACAACTGGTTAACTTGATGTATGACGAGTTTGACAATGAAATGGGCACATATAATTATAGGGGTGACTGGAATATGATTGATAACATCATTGTTTCGGGGGCATTAATTAACAAAAACAAGGGGCTAAAATCTCCGCTCGATAATGGGTATGTTTTTCATAAGCCTTTTATGGAATATGTAAACGACAATGGCGAAATGTCGCCCAACCGCACTTATGGACGTTCGTATTATGGTGGTATCAGCGATCATTTTCCGGTTTATATGATTCTAAAATGAATTAAAGCAACTTGTAGAATTACATCTATTTCCAATAAAAAATGATCCAAAAACTATAAATAGCTTCTCCAAGAAAAATTCATTCATTATTTTAGCAGCTAAACAAAAAATCGATGTGATGAAATATTCTAACTATAACCTTTTTAGTATGGCACTTTTAATCCTTGCTTTTTTGGGTGCGTGTAACAATAAAGTACAAAAAGAGTTGCCGGTTGAGATTGAAATCAATAGTAACTGGGAGTTTTCACAAGCTGGAACAGACAATTGGATGCCGGCAACAGTGCCAGGTACTGTTCACAACGATCTGTTGGCCAATGGAGTGATTGATGATCCTCACTATCGTATGAACGAAAATAGTGTACAATGGATTGAAGATGAGGCTTGGGAGTACCGAACAACTTTTGACGTAACTGCTGAAATGTTGCTTCATAATAATATTATTCTTGATTTTAAAGGGCTTGATACATATGCCCGGGTAACACTGAACGGTGAAGAAATTCTGAATGCCGATAATATGTTCATCAACTGGAAGGTTGATGTAAAAGACAAACTACAAAAAGGGAACAATCAAATAAAAGTGCATTTTAAATCTCCTGTAAAAGAAGGGATGAAGAAGCTTACAAAGCTTGATTATATTGTTCCTGCAGTTAATGAACAAGCCCCCGAGGGCGAGAAAACAAATGTTTTTACCCGCAAAGCACCGTTTCACTTCGGCTGGGACTGGGGACCGCGTTTAGTAACATCAGGTATATGGCGTCCGGTAATACTTAAAGCATGGGACAATGCTGTGGTGAATTCGGTTTATGTTTCAACAAATAGCATTAAAAATGAGCTTGCGCTTTTAAGTGGCCACATTGATGTGAATGTTTCAAGTGAAGGGACTTACAATTTTTCGCTACTTATTGATGGTAAAACTGAAAAACTGGCAGAACAGGCAAAACTGGAAGAAGGTGAAAACCGTGTTGCTTTTGATTTTGAGATACCTGAGCCCAAATTATGGTGGTCGAACGGTTTGGGTGAAGCGTATTTGTACGATTTCAAGTTTCAGGTAACAAAAGAAAATATTGTAGTTGATGAGTATCAGCTGGATTATGGTGTCCGCACATTGAAACTGGTACAGAAACCCGATAGTGTGGGGCGCTCATTTTATTTTGAATTGAATGGCGTGCCGGTGTTCATGAAGGGTGCCAATGTTATTCCATCCGAAACATTAACACCTTCGGTTGATAATGCAACTTACAAACGATTAATAGATAATGCGGTTGCTGCCAATATGAACATGCTGCGCGTGTGGGGCGGAGCTATTTATGAAGAAGACCTTTTCTACAACCTTTGCGACCAAAACGGAATTTTAGTATGGCAGGATTTTATGTTTGCCTGTGCAGTCCAGCCCGGTGATGAAGCGCATCTTCAGAACATCAAAAAAGAAGCTGAATACAACGTGAAACGTTTGCGCAACCACCCCTCAATTGCGTTATGGTGTGGCGATAACGAAAATTACCATGGATGGCACGAATGGTGGGTTGATTTGTTTGAACCTGAAGTTGAGAAGTTCCTGAAAGAAACTTATAGCCGCATTTCGACTGAAATACTGGCCGATGCAGTTGAAGAACATGCACCGCATATTGAGTATTGGCCTTCATCGCCAATGGCTTATGGGCATAAAAAGGCCGACCGGAAATCGGGTGACGAGCACGACTGGACGATTTGGTTCGGACAAAAACCATTCAGTGCATACGAAGAAAATGTGCCCCGGTTTGTAAGTGAGTATGGCTTGCAATCGTTCCCCGATATGCATACCATCAAAAAGTTTTCTGAACCAAAAGATTGGGATATCGATTCGCCGGTAATGCGCCATCGTCAACGTAGTAACATGGAGTATGTGGCACCGGGGTTTGATGGTAACGATATGATTAAATGGTACATGAAAAAGTATTACAATGTGCCCGCCGATTTTGATGATTTTGTTTATGTAAGCCAGTTGCTACAGGCTAAAGCATACAAAACGGCCATTGAAGCGCACCGCCGTAACATGCCGCATTGTATGGGCTCGTTGTATTGGCAGCTGAACGACAGCTGGCCAACCATCTCGTGGTCAACCGTTGATTATTACGGCCGCTGGAAAGCCTCGCACTATGCCGTAAAAAAAGCAAATAACCCTATACTGGTGTCGCCTGAGCTTAATGGAAATATGCTGAAAGTCTTCGTAGTAAACGATAAGCTTTCAAAAATTGAAAATGCAAAACTCGAAATTTTATTAGTTCGTTTTGATGGTGAAGAGCTTCATTCAATAGAAAAAAATATTCAACTGCAGGCAAATACTTCAACCTTGGTGTTTGAAAATAATATCGGTGATTGGCTTGATGGCATAAATTTTAATGAAACACTTGTTAAGGTCGACCTTTATAGCGATGAAAAACAGCTTTCTGAAAATTATGTATATTTTAATGAGCCTAAAAATCTGACGTTACAAAAGGCAAATGTGAAGTTTGAAAAAACAAAAGCTGAAAAAGGTTACAAGTTAAAGTTGACCACTGATTATTTAGCTAAGAACCTCTACCTTCGTTTTGACAACCCAGATGTAAAAGTGTCAGATAACTATTTTGATTTAGTACCGGGAGAAGAAAAAGTTGTTGAGGTTACCACTAATGAAGAATTAAACTTTGATACGGGAATGATTTTTTTAATGTTGAATGATTTGTAGAATCAATCAGCCAAAAAATATTTCATAACTGGATCACAAGTCTAATTAAGGGCAAAAAAAACATTTTGATGTTTTTTGATGTTTTTAATTTGATGATTTGAGTGTCTTGTAATTGAAGTTCAAATTGTCTCATGTCTGAAATCTAATAATCTGTTTTGGTTATGTACAATAAATTAATTACCAATATCAAGCCGCTGGGTTTTACCTGGCAAACCAACGATCCGTTTCTGTTTTGTGTCCATCATCTCGACAACTATCCACAAGGTAACGATGAGCTCGGGCCCAATGCATCGCTCGAAGGCCGTAGCATTGGTCAGGATTTTACAACCAAAGACGGTTGGCGCATGTACCATGGCGAAACCATTCCCGGCTTCCCGGCACACCCGCACAGGGGCTTCGAAACTGTTACCGTGGTGCTCGATGGTTTTGTCGATCATTCCGATTCACATGGCGCTGCTGGTCGCTACGGTAATGGCGATGTGCAATGGATGACTGCCGGTGCAGGGCTGCAACATGCCGAGATGTTCCCTTTGCTGAAAAAAGATGAACCCAACAGGCTCGAACTATTCCAAATATGGCTTAACCTGCCTGCTGCCAATAAGTTTGTAAAGCCACATTACAAAATGCTGTGGAACGAAGATATTCCGGTCCACACCGTTGAAGATGAAAACGGAAAGAAAACAGAGATTCGCATTATTGCCGGCTCATATGAAAACGCTAAAGCCCCGGCCCCGGCCCCCGATTCGTGGGCTGCAAAACCTGAAAACAAAGTCGGAATTTGGCTCATCAAAATTGAAGCATGGGGTACTTTTACCTTGCCTGCCGATTTGCCTGAGATGACCCGCTCGCTTTATTTTTACCGTGGTGCCAAAATATCAATCGAGGGAATAGATATCGACCCTTATAATTCTATTGAGCTTATGGCCGACCAGCCAGCCATTATTGAAAATGGCGAAGACGATGCTTATCTTTTATTACTGCAGGGAATGCCAATAGGCGAGCCTGTGGTACAACACGGGCCATTTGTGATGAACACTTCCGAAGAAATTCACCGTGCATTTGCCGATTACCGCAACACCCAGTTCGGCGGTTGGCCATGGGAGCGTTACGACAATGTACATGACCGGAATATTGGCCGCTTTGCAAAATACGATGACGGAAAGGAAGAAATGCCGGGATAAGTAAAAAATAATTATAACTGGTCAATGCATTGTGTGCTTTAAATAGAATCGCTGTTTTTGGGTCATTAAGCCACCACTTTCAAAAATGCGAAAATACAGGCAAACATTTTGAGAATGAAGCATTTGACAAATTGAATTACAATCAATTAGTAAATCAATACAGGGTAAAATACAGCATTCCTTTTCCTGAACAAATTATTAAAATTCGGGAAAAATACAATCTTTCAGCAGCAAAAATGTCCGAGATATTAGCTTTTATAATTATTACAATATATTTTTTCTAATCTTTAAACCTTTCCATTCTATATCCATCTAACACATTGAAAACAAAAAAATCATTTGAATGCGAAGCTTATGATTTTTCTTGTAAAACGTAATTAATTGAAGCGATTTTATACCAATTAACCATAGTCTATGCGACTTCGTGTCTTTGCGGTTATTAAACAATACAGAATGGATATTTCAATTCAGGATTTAACAAAAATATATAGCAACGGTCATAAAGCCCTTAAATCGGTTAATATCGAAATTGAAAATGGTATGTTTGGGTTATTGGGTGCCAACGGTGCCGGAAAATCGACCCTTATGCGCATTCTGGTTTCGCTGATGAAACCAACTTCGGGGGTAGTGAAGGTGAATGGCATGGACCTACAAAAAAACCGTAAGGCCATTCGTAAAATGACCGGTTACCTTCCACAGGATTTCAGCGCTTTTCCAAAGCTAAAAACATGGGAATTTCTTGATTATTCTGCCCGCCTGGGCGGTGTTAAAAATAAGCGCGAACGCCGTGATGCTGTTGATGAAATGCTCGAAGAAGTAGGGCTTTATGAAGCACGCGAGCGGTATGCCAACAAGCTTTCGGGCGGTATGAAACGCAGGCTTGGCATTGCACAGGCGCTTATTGGCAACCCGCAAATCATCATCGTTGATGAGCCAACCACCGGGCTTGACCCCGACGAACGCATACGTTTTCGTAACTTACTTACCAAAATCAGTAGCCGCGATGTAATTATTATCCTGAGTACCCATATTGTAGGTGATATTTCGAGCACATGCCATCAAATGGCTTTATTGCGAAGTGGCAAAGTGGTGTATAAAGGCTCGCCCGAAGCACTGATGAACGAAGCAAAAGGCAAGGTATGGCGTGTTCGCGCAACACACGAGCAATTCGATGAAGCGAACATGAATTTTAATGTGATTTCAACCATCCCCACAGCCAGTGGATGGGAGCTTGAGGTAGTGGCCGATTCGGTAAGCGGTTACCCGGCTGAGCCTATTGCCCCAAACCTTGAGCATGCGTACGTTTATTATATGGAACATGAAACATCAAACCTTTTAAACCTCTGAAAATGCTTTCATTTCGAAACATATACACCATTGCACGTTACGAACGCAAAATCTTACTCCGGAGTTGGTTCTTTCGCATTTTTACCATCTTATCTTTGTTTATTATCGGGGTTTTTAGCGCTATAACCGTGTTTGATAAAAACCCTTTTATGTGGGGATTTCGCAGCTTGCCATCAGCGGTTATTTATTCAAACATGTTTTTGCTGAATATTTTTCAGTCGGTAATTGCCGTTTTTCTTGCCACCGACTTTCTGAAGCGCGATAAAAAACT
>JASMTI010000083.1:0-1374 GCA_041694375.1 Bacteroidales bacterium
AACAAAATTATTTATCTGCGGATTTGAGGTAAAACTAAAAATAATTTCTTCAACATGGGTGTATTAATGTTTTTTTTACCAATTATAATTCATAATTGATACAATCGTTATATTTGTCATTCTTTTGATAAAAGTTTAAGGTGGGGGTAATGCAAGAAAAAATTAAGATATTTTCTTCTAACAGGGGGCATCTTTCCCGATTTGTGTGGGATATAATGTTGCTTGTTGGCTTTTTGCTTCTTGGATCGTTGTCAGCAAATGCTGTTCAGCGCGAAATGTTTTTTGATACTTATACGCAAGCAGATGGGCTTCCCAATAACCATGTCCAGTATATTTTTCAGGATCGTCACGGATGGATGTGGGTTGGTACCAGCCAAGGGGTATCGCGTTACGATGGGTATGAATTCACAAACTTTCTGAGTTCGCTAAACGATTCTACAAGTTTAAAAGGGAGTTTAATCAGGATTATATTTGAGGACCGAAAGGGTAACCTGTATTTTGGAACAGAAAACGGGGCACTTAACCGTTTTAATCGAGATACTGAAACATTTGAAAAGCCATATGATACGCACCCTTATTTCTCGGGTGAAGTTTCGGTAAATGATATTTGTGAGGATAATGATGGTAATTTATGGGTTGCAACCCATAATGATATTCTTATAATTGAGCCATCGGGCATCATTAAAAAGTTGACAGATCTGAACAATGATCAAAGCAATAATGGGTGGGCAAATTATGTTCGCGAGCTGTCTTTTGACAATACCGGAAGATTATGGGCTGGTACCAATAGTGGGTTATATATTATTGACCCGATAACAAAAGAAGTTGAGTCTTTTGGCTTGCCTTTTTCTGTAGATATGACCGATGAAATCTGGGAGGTTTTTAGCGACCGGGATGGATTTATTTGGGTTGGAACCTATCTAAATGGTTTGTATTTAATAGATCCGGTTACCCTGAAAACTAAAAAAGTAGAACTTGAACCAGCTGTTGACCGCAGTGAAACGGTAAGGGCTGTTTCAATGGATAGTTTCGGGCAGTTTTGGATTGGCACGCGTGGCGGGCTTTACCTGTATAAGAAAGAATTAGGGGTTGTAGGTTTTTACAGGAGTGATGAACGTAGCAACGGGAGCCTTGTCAACAATTCCATTCTTGATATTTATCACGATAACAATGGGGAAACATGGATTGGCACCCGGGGCGGACTGAACCTGTTGGGTAAAAGCAAACAGGTTTTTAGAAATTTTAGTGCAGAGCCTTCAAACAACAGGTATTTAAACAGCAGTATTGTATATGCTTTTTGGGAAGATGATGATGGTAAATTATGGGTTGGAACCGAAGATGGCGGGGTTAATATTTATAACCCGAAAACAGGTA
>JASMTI010000084.1:0-2357 GCA_041694375.1 Bacteroidales bacterium
TGAGCTGTGTTTCCTCGTCGTTTCTCGTCGCTCGGAATGACTCATAGTCACCGGGCTGCGCTTTGGGCGGGGACCCTTCTCTGCCTGCTGGCGGATCGGGGTGCCCATCTTGTAGTTGCCCCTTTATATTAATAAACCAATTCATTCAAACTACGCTAACCCACTAATGACTTACTGACTAATTTACCAATGACTCAATGCAGGAAGCTTTGCGACCAATCCCTGCCAGTCCCGGTTATCGGGAATGAGAAAAGCGGTATCAGGAACCAATGACTAAATTTCCACCTATTCTGTTTAATTATTTCACCTTTGTTTACTCTTAATAATGTAATATTGTACTCCTGTTTATAAAACTTTATGATAATGTACCATTTCAAATTATTATTTATTGTCTTGTTTGTTTTTGGGCTTGTTTTAACAAGTAAAGCCCAAAATGTTGATAAAAACTACGAAGTGGCAACCTGGAGAGGTTTTGCCGAGGTTGCCGTTACCTATACTTTTGATGATAACTGTGCCAACCAGTACGAAGTGGCCATTCCGATGTTAGATGAATATGGTTTTAAGGGGACATTTTACCCGGTGATTAACTGGGAGCCCAATTGGCAAAAGTTTCAGCAAGCTGCAAATAATGGCCACGAAATAGGGAGCCATACCGTTACGCACCGTAATTTGTCTGAATTAACACCAGAAGAGCAAGAGAAAGAACTGGCAGGTGCGAAGAAGATAATCGAAACAAAGATTGAGGGGCAGCAATGCCTCACATTTGCTTATCCATTTTGCATACCTTCGGAGCTTAATATAACAAGCGAAAATTATATTGCGGCCCGCCACTGCCAGGGGGCAATTGAAAAATCGACACCCGATGATTTTTACAACATCAGTTCGATTATTTGTGGTGACCAGTGGCCCGTTTATACTGCAAAGCATTTCGAGGACAAACTCTCGGAGGCAGCTAAGTCGAATGGTTGGTGTATTTGGCTTTTTCATGGTCTTGAAGATGACGGGGGGTATTCACCGGTATCGACTAAAGATTTCAGGGAAAGCCTGGCATACCTCGATGAAAACCGTTCACGTTTCTGGACCGCGACTTTTGTCGATGTTGTGCGTTATATCAAACAACGCGACTGTGTAAATATTACTGAAAAGAAACGCACCCGGAATACGATTGAGGTTGAAGTGAGCGATTCGCTAAACAACCAAATTTATAATATGCCCCTGACTATCCGTTGTGAATTACCCAATAATTGGAGCACTGCAAAAATAAAGCAGGGTAGGGAGGTTATACCCGGGAAAATTGTGGCATCAAATATTTTAGAATTTGAAGTAAAACCCGATAATGGGATTGTTGTAATAAAGAAGTAATCACAATAATTTCAGGGCTTTAGTACAATAAAAGCTAAGCACTTTACCACCATCGTTTCATATTGTGTCATTTCGACCCGTCGGCTGGCGGAGAGAAATCTCAGCTGATGTTTGTGCCCTGTTTGAGCGGAGATTCCTCGTCGTTTCACTTCCCTCGGAATGACACTCTGGAAAAGGCTGTGTCTTTTCTTTTTTACCACTGTCGTTTCTTGTCGTGTCATCCTGAATGGAGTTTACGCAATGAAGGATCTCAGTTGATGTTTGTGCCCTGTTTCAGCGGAGATTCCTCGTCACTTCGTTTCCCTCGGAATGACACTTTTGAGCAGGCTGTGTCTTTTCTTAGTATACCATCGCTCATTGTTTTGTCATCCTGAATGAAGCTTTGCGTCCCGATAACTATAGGGAGAAGGCTCTCAGATGATACTTTTGCCCTGTTTCACCAGGGGTTTCTTCCCGATATTGCCCCAATATCTTTATTTTTTATCCCTGACTGAACTACAAAACGCTGACAGGGTCGCTTCGGTGTTCCGTGTTGGTAATTCCGGCCATACAGCCATGTGGCTCTTTTTGGCGGGCTTCCGTGGCCGGACGGGGTGTTGTTTTCATCTACCCCGGGTAACGTTCTTTTGATAAAAATCGGAATCACTCACCCGTGGCTATGGATATTTGACCCGTACCGGGTCAGCCTGGCATCACCTCATTGTGATCATTTTTTAGGGGCAGCCCGAGGAGTAACACATAATCAAAGGGTTGTGTTGGATATCAATTGCCCCCACTTTCAAGTGGGGGATGGGGGGGGTTTAGAATAATCACAACAATTTAAGGGCTTTAGCCCAAAAGGTACTATAATTGATTTTTCAAGAGCGGGGCTTTTTAAAAAATCAACTCAGCGCTCTCTTGCGTTCTCTGGTGTGAAAAAGAAAAACTTTGAGGTAAAAGAAAAGCCCAAGGGGCTTGATGCAACAGGGCAGGGCAAAGTAAAAATATTCACCCGG
>JASMTI010000085.1:0-8489 GCA_041694375.1 Bacteroidales bacterium
TGGTGCCGTATTTGTCAACAAATTCGTTCATCTCTTGCGCCCTGATGTCACGTACAAGTTTCTCGGTGTCGCGGTACAGCGATTGTGCATGAACCGATTTTGGGTACATCGAGTGCAGTGCCGAGGCAGCCATTTTCAGGGTTTGCAAATCTTGCATCACGTAATTCCCATTGTTGAATTTCTGGTAAATTGCCAGTACCGAGGCCATTGAAAATGGGTTGTCTTCCACAAATTTCTTTGAAAATTCTTGTTGTTCTTCATAAATGGATGCAATTTCTTTTGCCCATTCTTCCTCTTGTTTTTTGTAATTTTTATTAGCTGTACTGAGCGACATAAGCGACCTTATCGAGTCGATTGATGTGTTTGTTTTTGATAGTTTGTCGTTTAATTGTTTTACTTTTTTCGAGCCAATCGACCCTTCAACAAGATAATCATTCGAAAAATTCACATAATCAGCTGAAAATGTGATTTCTTCAAGTGAATCGACAAGCAAGGTGACAAATTTTTGGTCGTTTAGTTTTAACAAAAAGAATGTTGGGTAACTAACCGAACCACTGAGCTTAAAACGTCCTTTTTTATCGATTTCAGAAGAATCGACTGGTGTTGTTTTATCGATGCCTAATTTTTCAAGGTAGATCATTGATGTCTTGGCATTGGTAATGGTACCCTTTATTTTAAAATTATCGTCTGAACAAGAATATAATGCCAAAACGGATGCTATGATAAAGATTATTTTTTTCACTGTTGTGCATTTTTTAATTTCAGGCTAAAATAACAATAATACAAGAAGTGGCTAAAGGTGATAACATTTTTTAATAAAAATTATAACCGGGCATTAAGTTGTTTAACAATGTTAGAAATTTTTATCTATTGCCATATTATAAAGATATCCACATCCTGTGGGGCGATTCTTTCTTGGAGCATTCCGGCTACTTTTTCGGTTGCTCCATTTTTAGAGGTGTAAATAATTGCTGTCTTCATATACGTTTAAAAATGATAAATCAGGTTAAACTTACAATAACTTGAACCCGGCTCTTCAAATTCATTGCGGTTATAATAGTCTTCGTATATCTGCGAACCCCGGTAACCACTTATGCTTATACCTGCTTTTGAACCATTGCTATGTTGAAACCTAAATGCCTCAAATCGTCCCAAAAACCGGGGTACGATTTGGTGACCACTCCGGGGTCGTTAATTTTGATGGAGTTGCACGATAAAGATGCCGGGGCAAAAGCCAATGCCATACGGTGGTCGTGGTAAGTGTCAATTTCGGGCGAGTCTTTAAACATGACTTCGTCGAGGTTGCCGTTCCATGCCAGTTCGCCATGGGCAGGTTCAGTAAGCTCAGCGCCCATTTTCCCAAGTTCGGTAATGAGCGCGTGTATGCGGTCGGTTTCTTTTATTTTGAGGGTTTCGAGGCCGCTAAAGTGAAAGGGGGTGCCCTTGCACACACACATCACGGCAAAAGTTTGCGCAATATCGGGATTTTCCACAAAATCCTGCACGTAGTTTTCGGGCAGTGAAACTTTCTTTTTTGTTAGACGTACTGAGTCGCCTTCCTGTGTTGAAACAATACCAAAATCCTCGAACCATTTTGCCTGTGCGCAGTCGCCCTGCAAACTGTCGAGTTGCAGCCCTTTAAGCAAAATATCGGCTTCGTTGGCCAACACAGCCATTTGATACCAGTACGAAGCCCCGCTCCAGTCGGCCTCAACAGAGAAAGGGATGGGCTTGTAGCTTTGTTCTTTTATGGTAATTACATTGTCTTCCCATTTGTACTCGATCCCAAATTGTGCCATCAGCCGCAAAGTAAGGTCGATGTACGATGCCGAGGTTATGCGGTTTGTGAGTGTAAGCTCAAGCCCGCCTTCAATGGTGGGGGCTATCATTAGCAATGCCGAAATGTACTGACTGCTGATGCTTCCATCTAGCTCCAGTTTGCCGCCTTTGAGGTTCGAGCCCCAAATGCGCAATGGTGGATAGCCTTCCTTGTTAATGTATTCGATTTTAGCCCCCAGCTTGTTTAACGCATCGACCAATATTTTGATGGGGCGCTGCTGCATGCGCTGGCTGCCGGTAATTTCCCATTTGCCCACAATTTTCGACAAAAAAGCGGTGAGAAAGCGCATGGCTGTTCCGGCATGGCCTATGTCGAACTTGTCGGTGTTCGAGTTTAGCACCTGTTCCATTACTCGGGTATCGTCGCTATTGCTTAAGTTTTGCACCGGGAAGGGGCTGTATGCAAGAGCATTGATGATGAGTACCCGGTTGCTGATGCTTTTTGATGTGGGCAGGGTAATTTCGCCTTTAAGCGATTTTGTTGTGGATTGTATGGTGTACTGCATGATGTTGTTAAACTGTTATAATAAAGTTTTAATCATATTTATAAAATCAATCATTTCGTCGAGCATGGTTAAAACTTCTTCTTTTTGAAATGACACAAAAGCATCATAATCACCTTTTGTTCTGTTTTGATAAGCATTACGAAGAATCTTACCATATTTCTTTTCAATTAGTCCTGTTGCAATAAATTCTTTATTAAACCAACCTATCAATTGTGAGTGTTTTGATGTTTCAAATTGGTGTTTTGAAGCTATTGCAGTAACAGAATAAAATATGCCATAATAAATTCTGTTGACAGCTACTGTTAGTTTATCAGCTTCAATTAAGAATTGAGTTAATTCAATAGTACTAATAGCTTGCTCTATCCTATAATTGACAAGAGCTGTTCTGTCCTCTTCATTTATCATACGTGATAGCCCTGATTAAATGCATTGTGGAAAATTGGCTGTTTGCCTCTTGGTAGGCTCATTTCTTTATCGCTTAAAATGTGAGTGTCTGTAATTATTCCGTATTTCAGGTCAATTTCGTAACATATGTCCGACAACTCACGCTCTAACTTCCAATCAGGTTTTTTCTTTGTAATAATAAGAATGTCATAGTCTGAGTCAGGGTTATCATTTTCAGATAATTGAGAACCAAAAAGAATAACATCTTTCAAGTTGTCTTTGAGTTTGATGCTCAAATTATTTTTTAGTTCGTTCAATATTTGAATTTTGTGTTCTTTCATAGTCAATTTTCCTCAAAGTTACAAAACTTTAGCTGGTCAATTATTTAAATAAACAAGTCTAAAAGAGATATTCTAGTACTTCTTCTTTGGTCATTTTGTGGTGTATGGCAATATCATTAATAATTTTTGACAGGGTGCCAATTTTTAATGGATTGTGCATGGGTATTGTAATGCTATGCTTGCCATTTTTGTCCGTAATCAAACGGGCATGGCTTCCTACCTGTCTGTTTTTTGAATAACCAAGTTTTGCAAGTAACTTAATGAATTGTTCGCCTGATAGGTTTCGAGGGACTTTTTTCATATCCGGTCAAATTTTATGCTGCAAAAATTTCTTCCCTGATGAAATGCAAGCGTACAAGCTTTGGCGCATTTTCATCAAAGTGGCAATGTATTGCTTCCCTGATATTGTCCTTTAGTTCTTCTATCGAGTCTGCTTCTGTAAAAATAGAGTGACCTAATGCCTGAGCTTCATAGCCACCTTCGTTTGATTCGTTTACCACAAAAATAATCTCGTTCATATCAAATAATTTTTTACAAAGTTACAAAACTTTAGCTGGTCAGTCCACTGTAAAAGTCGAGTGCTTCAATAATCAGTTCTTTTTCACAATTCACATTAATTTCAACCTTGCCAATTTCGGGTATCAACGTAAAATTGATGCGGCCGGCTTCGTTTTTTTTGTCCTTGGTCATTTTAAGGTAAAGGGTTTCGTAGTCGCTTTTTGTTATTTTAAATGGTCCGTACCTGTCAATTATCCATTGCGAAATATGTTCGACCTGCTCCATGGGCAGCCCGGTTTTTTTGGCCGACAAATACAATTCAACAATCATTCCGTAGGCCACGGCATAACCGTGTAAAATTGGCCGTCCCTGGTGCAATGCCATGCTTTCGAAAGCGTGACCAACGGTGTGCCCAAGGTTCAGTGCCTTGCGAATGTTTTGCTCGGTGGGGTCGTTTACCACAAAATGTTCTTTAATGGCAACCGAGCGGGCAATCATCCCGTTAAGGGTTTCGTAATCGATGTTTTTGGTGTCGAAAGCAAGGCACTCGTCCCAGTGTGCTTTGCTGTATATTAGCCCGTGTTTCAGCATTTCGGCATAGCCCGATAAAAAATTCGCTTTGTCGAGGGTTTTCAGAAAGCGGCTGGCAATAATTACGGTTCGCGGCTGGTTAAACACGCCAATCTCGTTTTTGAGCCCGTTGAAGTTAATGCCGGTTTTTCCACCCACCGAGGCATCGACCTGCGAGAGCAAGGTTGTGGGGATGTTTACAAAATGCAACCCGCGTTTAAAGCACGAAGCCGCAAAGCCGCACAGGTCGCTCAACATGCCACCGCCCAGGTTTATGAGCAACGATTTGCGGTCGGCACCGTTTTCTTCTAAAAAATTCCAAACGGCTACAACCGATTCGAGGCTTTTGTTGTTTTCGCCGCTTTGTAGTTCCAAAACAGGTATGCCTTTGAAAAAATTATATTGCTGCAACTCCGGCAAACAAAATTTGCGGGTGTGCTCGTCAACCACTACATAAACCTTTCCGGCAGGATATTTTTCAATAATGCTCCCCAGCTCTTTTTCAAGCCGGTTTGTTACGCGTATGTCGTTTTTAAATTGTGGAATCTCCATTTTTCGATTATTTTTATGAATTCAAAAATATAAATAATTGTTACGCACCGGAATATTATTAATGTATGAATCCGAAAGAAAACATAAATTTCATTTTTCAATTGAACAATAAAGGCCGTTCGGGTAACTTTTTTATCCTGTTTATTTTAAGTGGAATTGTATTCCTTGGCCTGGGTTTTTTGTTTGTTGCCACCAATAAAACTTACGAGTTGATTGCCACTATTTTAATTGCAGTTGGCTATTTTATCCTTTTTCAAAAAATTAAACCTTCGTTTTTCGAAATGCTGGTAACCGAGCGTCGCCTGCAAGTCAATTTTTACTCGGTTTCGAGCACAGTGCGCAATTATCAGTCGATAGAAATGGATTTGCACCAGTTGGTGGGGTTTCAGGTTAAGCAGGGCATCCTGGGCATGAAAAAAACACTCACTTTGTCGGTTCAATCGAAATATGGCATTGCCGATTATCCGCCAATTTCTGTTTCAATATTGAAAAAAAATGAAATTGAGCAAGTAGCACTTGTTTTAAATAAGATACTCGAAGATAATAAAAAATAACCCCTTAAACCGTTTATAAATGTCGTCCCCTCTGATTTACAAAATTGCACTCTCGCTTTTTAACGGAATTGGTTCGGTTAATGCACGCCGGCTTGTGGCATACATGGGCAGTCTAGATTCCGTGTTTGAGTCGTCAAAAAAACAATTTAAAGATATTCCCGGTATTGGTTCAGCACTGTTGAACATTGTTGTAGATAATCGTGATGAAGTTCTTAAAAAAGCTGAGGCTGAAATCAAATTTATTGAAAAGCATAACCTAAAAACTTTTTTCTATCTCGATAAGAATTATCCGCGCCGCTTGGCCCAGTGTGTCGATTCACCGGTAGTGATGTATATGAAAGGCGATGTAAACCTCGATAATACACGCATCATAAGTGTTGTAGGGACGCGTCAGGCTACCGAGTATGGACGCGAACGTACGCATGAACTTATTTCGGGGCTTGCATCCATGGGCGTTAATGTGTTGGTGGTTAGTGGGCTTGCTTTTGGAATTGATGTAAACGCGCACAAGACGGCCATTAAGTGGGGTATGCCCACACTTGGCGTTGTGGGTCACGGGCTTGATAAAATGTACCCGGCCGAACATGCAAAAATAGCCCGCGAAATTGTTCATGAAAATGGTGGCTTGCTTTCTGATTTTCCGTCGAACCACCGGATTGACCCCGGAAATTTTCTGCGCCGGAACCGTATCATTGCCGGATTGGCCGATTGTACCATCGTGGTAGAATCGGCAGTTAAAGGCGGGGCATTGGTCACCGCCGACATTGCCAATTCGTATAACCGCGATGTGTTTGCCTTTCCGGGACGAACGTCTGACGAATATTCGGCCGGGTGTAACGCAATGATTAAGAACAATAAAGCAGCGCTGATTGAATCAAGTTCAGACTTGGTGGCTTTTATGGGGTGGGAAGCACAAAATGAGCCCGTGCAACAATCGTTGTTAATCGACCTCGGCGAAGAAGAAAAACTGATCGTTTCAGCTTTGAAACAAAATGAAGTCTCAACTACCGATTTTATATCAAGGGAAGTAAATTTGCCGGTACAGAAAATTAACAGCCTTTTATTAAGCCTTGAGTTTAAGGGGGCTGTAAAATCGTTGCCCGGTAACCGGTTTAAACTTATTGGTAATGTCCCTGTATAATTTTTTTTCGTAAATTTCAACAAAAAATTTGTACGATGAAAAAGATGCACATTACTTTCTTATTGGTCATGTTTACATTTGGGCTATATGCGCAAATCGACCTGAGTAAAAAAATCCCCGGTATTAATTACGAGTCTTCGTATACCTTTAGTAAAGCCATCGATATGGAGATGGATTTTTATAACAAAAAAGGAAAGTTGCGGGCGACCATTCCATACTGGGCTCATTATAACCCGGGATACAAACATTTCAGCATTAAACATAAACGGGGGTCTACAGCATATCAATCTATTTTTGACATGCCCAATAACAATTGTTTGATTGTTTATGGCGAGGGTGACCAAACATCGGGTAGTGCCTCGGTGATGAAAGATAACGAAGGCCGTGAACTGAAAACGCTTCCGCTTACTAAAACCAACGAAACCAAAACCATATTGGGAAAAGTTTGTACAAAATATACTTTTGATGTGGAAGAATTTTCTGGCGAAATGTGGGCTACCACCCAACTTAACCTGCCCAATAAGGTAGGCGTGCTAAAAGCCAGTCAGATGAACCAATTTTACGAAGATGTGCCGGTTAAAGGTTTTGTGCTCGAAATTACTTCTGTTAATAAACGTGGGATGAAAACCGTGATGCGCACCACCGCATTGCCCCACGACATTGATGTAACGGTTACTATCCCCGAAGAATTTGGCAGGGCTATCAACAAAGTTGATTACTACGATATGTAGTTTTTAAAGATTGATGGAATTTAAATATGAGATATGAGACATTAATTTTTATGGCACAAGGTTTAATCATTATTCCCGATAAAACCATTAAATTTGCCCAATGAGTTTAGATATCCATTCCATACGTAAAGACTTTCCGATACTGGAACAACAGGTTTACGGGAAACCCTACATATATTTCGACAGTGCCGCTACGGCTTTACGCCCGGTGCAGGTGCTAAACGCGGTGACTAAAATTTACAGGGAGTTTAACGGCAACCCGCACCGTGGCTCGCATTACATGAGCAACCAAACAACCCTGGCTTATGAGGAGGTGCGCGATAAAGTGCAAAAGTTTATCAATGCCCCGTTGCGCGAGGAAATTATTTTCACCAAAGGCGCTACCGAAGGCATCAACCTGGTAGCATATTCATTTGGCGATGCTTTTATTTCGGAAGGTGATGAAATTGTTGTTACCGAAATGGAGCACCATGCCAATATTGTGCCCTGGCAGTTGCTGGCACAACGTAAAAAAGCAGTATTGAAAGTGCTGCCCATAACTGATAAAGGCGAGTTAATGGTTGCGGAGCTTGATAAGCTTATTACTCCTAAAACAAAACTGCTTGCTGTAACCATGGTCTCGAATGTTTTGGGCACGGTAAACCCTATTGGCCCGATCATTGAAAAGGCACATGCTAACAATGTTAAAGTGCTTATTGATGCGGCGCAGGGCATCCAGCATATTAAAACCGATGTTCAGACACTCGATTGCGACTTTCTGGTTTTTTCGGGCCATAAAATATACGGACCTACCGGCGTTGGCTGCCTTTATGGAAAAAAGGAATTGCTCGATGCCATGCCCCCGTTCTTATCGGGCGGCGAAATGATTGAGAAAGTCTCGTTTGATGGCACAACCTTCAACAGCCTGCCTTACAAGTTTGAGGCCGGAACCCCTAATTTTACCGAAGTTGTGGGCATGGGGGCGGCCCTTGATTATGTGAATGCCATCGGGCTTGATAACATTGCAGCATACGAGCATGAACTTATGGGGTATGCTACAACTAAACTGAATGAAATTGACGGCATGCGTATTTATGGTGAAGCTGATAACAAAGCAAGTGTTATTTCTTTTCTTGTGGGTAAGGCGCACCCGTACGACATGGGCATGTTCCTCGATAAAATGGGCTTTGCCGTGCGCACCGGCCATCATTGTGCCGAGCCCCTGATGGACAGGTACGGGATACCGGGTACGGTTCGCGTTTCGCTGGCTATCTACAACACGAAAGGGGAAATAGACCAACTTGTTGCAGCTGTTAAAAAAGTTGCCGGGATGTTGCAATAAGCAGAGTGTTTTTAAGCCTTCCATTTTTACATTAATCTGTAAATCCATCAAT
>JASMTI010000086.1:0-4040 GCA_041694375.1 Bacteroidales bacterium
TTTCCAAGAATGCCTTATGCTGAGGCAATGGATAAATATGGCAGTGATAAACCAGACACTCGATTTGAAATGCTGTTTAACGACATTTCCGGTATTGCGAAAGGAAAAGGGTTTGGTATTTTTGATAATGCAGAATACATTGTTGCTATTAATGCCAAGGGTGCTGCAGATTATAGCCGCAAACAACTTGATGCCCTGACAAACTATGTTAAACGCCCACAGGTGGGTGCAAAAGGGATGGTTTATGTTAAATACAATGAAGACGGAACATTTAAGTCATCAGTAGATAAATTCTATGATCAGGACAATCTCAAAGAATGGGCAAAACATTGCGGTGCCAAACCAGGTGACTTACTGTTGATCCTATCAGGTGATAAGATGGAAACACAGGAACAAATGTGTGAACTGAGACTGGAAATGGCACGCCAACTTGATTTAACTGATAAAAATAAATTTAACCCGCTTTGGGTAACCGATTTTCCACTTCTTGAATGGGACGAGGAAACACAACGCTATTATGCAATGCACCACCCATTTACTTCACCAAAACCCGAAGACATTGAATTACTGGAAACAACTCCGGGCAAAGTAAGGGCCAATGCATACGACTTAGTTATCAATGGTGTTGAAATTGGAGGTGGTTCAGTACGTATTTTTGATAGTGCCTTGCAATCAAGAATGTTTAAGCTGCTGGGGTTTACCGAAGAACAGGCTAATGCACAGTTTGGATTCTTAATGGATGCTTTTCAATATGGTGCACCGCCCCATGCCGGAATAGCATTCGGGTTCGACAGGCTTGTGAGCCTTTTTGCCGGACTTAATTCAATACGTGATGTAATTGCATTCCCAAAAAACAACACCGGGCGTGATGTAATGAACGATGCCCCATCAACAATATCGGATGAACAGCTGAAAGAACTCAACCTGAAAGTTGATCTTCCAGCAAAAAAAGAATAAAAAATAATAACCACTTTCGAAGAAGAGGCTGCCAGAATATGGGAGCCTCTTTTTATTTATGGGCGAAATACCACCCGGACACTCTCACGACTTTCAACCGGTATTCCATCTTCAATAGCAGGAGACCATTTGGGCCCCTCGGACAATACCCTGATGGCTTCTTGTTGAAAGGCTTCATCATCAGGAGAACGAAGTACTTGAAAACTCTCAAGTTCGCCTGTTAATGAAACTGTAAACTCGATTTTAACAACCTGACGCCCATTTCCGGTTAAAGGGTATCGCAGGTTATTATCGATGTATTCATCAAATAAAGCCACGCCGCCAAGTGGTTTAGGTTCGGCATTAACACCGGGTCTTGGTTCCAAGTCGCTATATGATTTATTTGTGGGGTTGTCAACAGGTTCAGCTTCCTGATCTGACCCTGTTTTCTCTAATTTATCTTCAACAACAGTTTCGTTTTCATTTTCTGTTAATTTGGAAACACTATCATTTATTTCATCTTTGACCGTATCGTCAGTGATTAGTGGCAAATTCTCTTTTACTTCCTTTTCCGATGGTGCATCCTCTGTGACACTTTTACTTTTAATAGTATCATCATGGGGTATCACCTCGTTTATTTCTGTTTTCGCTGAAGATTGCTTTAAATCTTTGTCTTCTTCGTGACTTTCGATTTCGTTATTTTGCTTATCTTCTTGTTTTTTCCCAACCTTTTCTGTATCCTTTTCAATGTCGGTAGTTCTAATAGAGCTATCTTTCGCTGTATCTGGAACTTCATAAATTGAATCGCCCCTTGTTGTAATTATACTGTCAGCCTGTGATAATGTTATTGAGTCGTTTATGAAAGAATCATCAGTACTCTTCGGTTCTTGATTTGAAGTGATAGTGTCTTTTGTAGTTTGATTTATAAAATCATCTTCTTCAGCATTTTCATCATTTTGAATAAACATGAAAAATAATAAAGCAAGAATAGCAATGATAAAAAGAACAATAGCTGCTTTTTTAAACTGTACTTTTCTAGGGCGGATAAAAGAAAACGAATTTAAATCATGTTCAATGTCATCGACCTTTATTTTTGAAAGGCCTTCAACTGCATCTTTCAAAAATGCGTCGCCTTCCAGTTCTTTTTCGAACTTAACCCGTTCAGAATTATTCATCTTCTTTCCAATGTATCTGAATACATCAGAATATGAACCATTTAAATTATAATCGTCTGACATTGGCAAATGTTGTTATAAGCGTTTAATTGTTATAAAATGAATTAGCCAACATCATTTATCACCCTTTTGATTTTTTAAAATATCATCACAAGTTTTTATGGTATCGCCATACAGCCATTCCCTGAAATTAACAATATCATTTTTTTGGATTTTAGCAGGGAGCGCCAAGTATATACGTTTTACAGCATCTTTAGCAATTTCCCGTTTTGATAAACAATTTAAACAAACACCATATACAAGAAGTACATATTTCAGAAATATTTCAGAGATAATTACCGGGTTTTTTGTTCTCCGATATTCCCGAATGGCTGTAATATCAAGCTGTCGGTCAAATTCCAATTGTTTTTGTGACATGGGTATAAATGATCGTTTTGTTCGATCATAAAAGTATAAAGAAAATTATCATTAAACAACACCCTGTGACATTACCGCTTCTGCCACTTTAACAAATCCACCAACATTGGCACCTATAACATAATCTACTTTATCTGGTCTTTGTCCATATTTTTTGCATGTGTCATGTATAAAGCCCATTATCTGGTGCAACCGTTCATCAACTTCTTCTCGTGTCCAGCTTAACCGCATTGAATTTTGGGTCATTTCGAGCCCTGATACGGCAACACCTCCGGCATTAACAGCTTTTCCCGGGGCATAAACAATTTTATCACGTAAAAGCTCAGCAGCTTCAGCTGTACACCCCATATTTGAGGCCTCAGCCACGAGAAAGCAACCATTTTTTATCAATGATTGTGCGTCATCTTCGTTCAATTCGTTTTCACAAGCACAAGGTATGGCGATATCAACAGGTTGTAACCATGGACGTTTACCCGGGTAAAACTTAGCACCATATTCATTTGCATAAGGTTCTACCACATCATTATTTGACAATCTGAGTTCAAGTAAATACTCAAGTTTATCATCTGATATGCCGTCTTCATCATACACGTAGCCATCGGGGCCAGAAATAGTGACCACCTTACCACCAAGCTCATTAATTTTAGTTATAGCACCCCATGCAACATTCCCAAAACCAGAAATCGCAAAACTATGTCCATCAATTTCACGATTCATTTCTTTTAGCATATGTTGAACAAAATATACAGCACCAAACCCTGTAGCTTCAGGCCGAATCAAGCTTCCGCCCCACATTACCCCTTTACCGGTAAGCACACCAGTAAACTCATTTTTCAGGCGTTTATACTGTCCAAACAAATAACCTATTTCACGTCCACCTACCCCAATGTCGCCCGCCGGGATATCGGTGTTAGGGCCAATATGCCGTGCCAATTCTGTCATAAAGCTTTGGCAAAAACGCATAATTTCATTATCTGATTTACCTTTCGGGCTAAAATCAGAACCACCTTTACCCCCTCCCATGGGAAGTGTTGTCAGGCTATTTTTAAACGTTTGCTCAAAACCTAAAAACTTAAGTATACTAAGTGTAACACTGGGGTGAAACCTAAGCCCGCCTTTGTATGGTCCTAAGGCACTATTGAACTCAACACGGTACCCCCTGTTTATCTGGACATCGCCCCTGTCATCAATCCATGGAACCCTAAACATAACAACACGCTCAGGCTCTGTTAACCTTTCGAGTATTTTTGCTTCCTGATATCTGGGGTTGGATTCATAAACAGTCCATATTGATTCTACAAACTCTTTAACTGCCTGATGAAATTCACGTTCTCCCGGGTTACGTGAAATTACCTGGTTCATAAAATTATTTAGATCAGCCATAACTTTAATTTTATAGGTTCATATATCAAAGTTAAGCTAAATTGATAATTAGTACATGATTATATTCAATAATAAAACAATAAAGACAATGTCACCATTAACATTTATTAACATCCGATGAATAGTCAT
>JASMTI010000087.1:0-9656 GCA_041694375.1 Bacteroidales bacterium
AGCTCGAAAAGAAACAAATTAAGCGCTTAAAAGCGAAAGATGTTTCAACGCGCAATTCTATGCTGTACTTTAAAGTAATTAGTGAAACGAAAAACCTTCTGTTACATTTAATTAATGTAGTTAAGGCACAGCGCGATTTTATTCTTGAAACTGTTGACCAAACCGATAGCGAAGAATAAACACAGATACCATAAAACAAAGATAGCTGCAAAATTTTGCAGCTATTTTTGTTTTATGGCTTTAATATACCGACTATATACTGTAGAGTTTCCGGTTTGTGGTGTTTTAACTTCAAACACCGAGGCTTGGCCTGATTGAAAAAATAAATCGAGCTGGCTTTCAATTTCATCAGCATTTTGAGCATAAAAATACGTTAACCCGAAAGCTTCAACCAATTTTCTGAAATCGGGTTGGTGCGATGTTTCAATGTAATCATCAAAGCCATTAATAGATGATGGCCCGTTTAACATTCGAAAAATCCCACCACCTGAATTGTTTACAAGAATTATCTTCAGGTTTTTGGGCAAATTACGGTTCCACATTGCATTTGAATCGTAGACAAAACTAAGGTCGCCAATAAAAACAAAATTGAGCTGGTTGGTTTGTGATGCATATCCCACGGCTGTTGACAAACATCCATCAATGCCCGAAACCCCCCTGTTAGAAAACACCCCGCTCAAATGCCCCAGTTTAAAGAGCTGTCCGTAACGAATTGGACTACTATTCCCAAAATGAACAATTGCACCTTTTGGTAACTTGTTCATAAAAATATCAAATACTTTAATGTCCGAAAACGGAGCTTCTTTTAAAAACATTTCATGATTTTGGAGCGTTAACCCATGAACATCATGCCATGCATTAACAAACCCTGGATCAGCATCCTGTGCATCTGATAACATTACAAACAACCCACCAACAGGGTCACCAATAATGTTTTCTGTTAAATTACCATAAGTATCAATACCATCTTTCTTTTCAGAAATCCTGAAATGAGGAATATCAAGTGTTTGCAGCCATTTCTTCAGGCGTTTTGAAATAACATGCCCCCCCAGCGACACCATAAAATCGGGTTTGAATATATCTGCCCCATTATCCTCAATTTTCATCATAACCCTGTCAACAGCACCAATAACATTCCGCCCTGCAATATTGGCAACAGGCTCTGCTAAAACCACAGCCTTGCGTTCAACCCCATAACGGTTTAGTATATCACGGAGGTCAGAATCGGTATTTTGTTGCCCTACAATTATGACAGGCCTGCGGCTTTTCTTCCAATATTCTTTTAGCATATTAAAACCAGAAAAAAGCTCACTCCCTTTAGGACTTAACTTTATTGATTCTGAAACCTGTGGCATATCGGCATAAAGAGGTTCGTCAATCGGGCAATTAACATGAACCGGCCCCTTGATATCTTCAAAGGCACAATTAATCATATCATCAAGATCCTGATGAAAACGCTGCAACTGATTTTCATTTTCGATTGGTATTTTAACATTCATGCAACATTTTATATAATTTCGGAACATTGCGTCTTGCCTGATCGTCTGGTTATCCTGCTGGCCAATTAACCACGGGGGGCGGTCGGCTGTAACAGCAACCAAAGGCACATGCTGATAAAACGCCTCAGCCAGGGCGGGTGCATAATTGAGCCCAGCACTTCCCGACGTACAAACCAAAACAACCTGTTCGTGCGTGGCAATCGAAAGCCCCAACCCGAAAAATGCAGCACTCCGCTCATCAACAATGCTATGCACCCTGAACGAAGCATTTGATAAAAATTGCTTTATGATGGGTGCATTTCGTGAACCAGGTGAAACAACTACATGCCCGACACCCTTTCTCCGGCAAATTTCAACCAGATCAACAATATGTTGTAAGTGATGTATCATAGGGCAGCAATTTACGCATTTTACACAAATACTATTTAAGTGCACATTTTATATTTATCAATAAAAGGGTAATCATTAAAAGTTGTTCAATTGTTTGATCATAAAATCATGCTTTTCTAATTAACTTTTTCACTCCTACAACGTTATTTTGACGTTTTTATGCACACACTTTTTCTTAATAACCCATCTTATCATTTTAATATCTGGCAGTTAAAGTTATTAACAGCTGTTGATAACTTGGCCTTGACTTTTTCGGACCCCTTACCAATAAAAATTTCAAGTTTTCATTAGATGGTTCATAAACCGGTTAAAAACAAGTTCATACAAAAACGCGGATTTTATTTGCATAATCAATTGGCCGCCTTATATTTGATATATCAGGTGAGCGATAAGAACCGCACCAAAAACAAGGGAACAGAAAGAACACTTAGATGCTGATTCAATCTGAACCACCCGAACGAAAGTTTGCTTGTTGAAAGTGCCGAAGCCAATACCTGAAAGGATTCGTTCTTTCAAATTATTGTCAGCTCTGTGAATAAAACAACAAAGCACGCCGTTTTTCATTAAGTGCATTTCATCATGCAACAGTGACAAAATGTACAAATGCAAATTTATTTGCAAAAAAGGTTCATCATACCCAAAAGTTTGATAAACCGCTTAATGAAAACAAAGCTGCGTTGATCATGGACTGAACCGTATGTACACAACTGAAAGATGAATCGTAAGACTCATCTCAGTTGGAAGCCTCAAACCTCGTAAGAGGAAAGGCAACCTGCAACATACCAACTATGAAACAGGAAATAAGCATACGGAGCTTCGTCTTATTAGTTGCAAAAAACGTGTGGAAGCCTTCGGGCCAAAGCAAACGGTTGCAGCGAACAGACAGTTGAAGCATAATGCCGTAACAGGTATTGTGCGAATACAAGGGCCGGAAGCTGAATGAAAGAACGGCAGAAAGCCGGTTTGGAACCGTAGCCTGACACTTTGAGGCACAAAAGCCCAAAGCGAAATGGGAGTCAATCATACTTGATTGGTTCCCATTTGTGTTTTATACACAGTTAGTCATTAAAAGCCTAAAATCACCTTAGAATTTAAACCCTGCGGTAAAAGCAATACTACTGTTTTTCGCTTCTATAATCGATTTAAATTCATTAATTTTCGTCAGGCCGTAATCATATCCGATTCTTATATTTATGCGATTTACTTCGATACCGGCTCCCAGTCCAAGACCAAAATCAAAGCTCTTGTACGCGCCATCTTCAAAGGCATTAACTTCATAAGCTTCATAATCTCCAATTGCTTTGTATTTAAGTTCCCCACTGACACCGTAGGCCAAATATGGACCAATACCGGCTACAAGTTTCACGTTTGGTGCCAGTTCGTATTTGTAAGCAATGTGGGCTGGTAGTTGAAGGTAATTTAAATTAACCCTGTCGCCATTACCTTCACCGCCATCAGCTATAAGTCCTTTTGCCACATACTCTAACCCCGACAAAATAAAAATATCACCTTTGATATTATAATCAGCGGTAATTCCTGCTACTATACCAGCTTTACTTTTAGTATTTTTTGTGTCCTGAAGAGTGGCCATATTCAACCCTCCTTTTGCACCAAAAATGATATTCTTTTCCTGTGCTGTGGTGTAAAGGCAAACCACCGAAAACGCAATTATTAAAATTGTTTTAACTGAATAGCTCATCATGATTTTTTTTGGTTTTAGAAAACATTACAATATACAGGTTTAGGTCGTATGAGAATTATCAAATTGTAAAAAAGTGTGATCAGATCATAAATTTCAGGTATTATTTGATGCCACAACCGATGTTGCGCAGGCTTTATTCGTGCAACATACTAAATGAACTTCACGAGGCCACCCCAGTTATGAAATGATCTTGGTTTATTCACGAAAAACCTCAACTTCAATCCCTTCAAAAAAAGATTAAAATTCTACGCAACCTTTCTTTCATACATTCATCATACTTCAAAACAAAGGAGGAAATACTAAAAAGCGAATTGGGGGATAATTCAAAAAGAACCGGTAACTTTATCGTTTTTAAACAAGAAGATTGGAGGATCTTGAAAAAATCATAGCAGATTGCAAAGCCGGAAAAAACAAGGCACAAGCAGCCTTATACCGGATTTATGCCCCGAAGCTTTTCGGGGTAAGCATGCGCTATTCACGTGACCGTACCGAAGCTGAAGATATTTTACACGAGGCTTTTGTGCGAATATTTGAAAAGATTGGACAATACAACGGAAGCGGGCATTTTGAGGGATGGATGCGCCGGATCGTGGTAAATTTTGCACTGGAGAATCACCGGAAAAAAAGCCGGTTACATATTGTTGACGATATAACAGGTTACGACAGTCGCGAGAAAAGCGCCATTAATCAGGAAACACTTAATGAAGAGCATCTTTTGCAATTAATACAGCAATTACCGCCACGATATAAAATGGTATTCAACCTATATGCCATCGACGGGTATTCGCACAAAGAAATTGCCAAAATGCTCGACATTAGCGAGGGGGCATCAAAATCGAACCTTTCGAGGGCCAGGAAAATATTACAAAACAAAGTATACGAAACTGGGTATCTGGAAAAAATATATGCAAAATAACGGAGAACATATTGACAAAATCTTTAGCGAGCAACTTTCGGGCTACGAGTTAGCACCACCGCCCGAAGTATGGGATAACATCTCGGCAACAATGGCCGCTAAGCGCAAAAAGCGGAAAGCCATAATTATATGGAGCCTCTCATCAGCAGCGTCAGTTGCCGTGGCCTTCATTTTGGGCTGGTTCCTTTCAGGTAATCCTTCGATGTACAACAATTACCAGGCTGAGATTGCAAAACTCAAGCAAGAATTCCATCAACTCACACCTATTGAAACAATAGTTAAACACAACGTTGAACTCAATATTGAACAAGCTAAGGCTTTAACTTTTAACCAACACATCGAAGATTCAGGGCCAACAGAAATCACGTTACGCCAGGCACAAAAAAAACCAACGGTAAGTGACATCCGCTTACTGGCTGCCTTACCAACAAAATCGATAAAAACAAGCACCCCTGATTATAAAATTAAAAAAAACTACACAAACAGGGGGCTTATTTCAGAGGATGACCGTGCCATCATTGAAGCCAATATCCAAGCCATGGAAAAACGCAAACAAAAAGAAGAAGAGAACCGTTCAGGACATTGGGCGATCGGGCTAAAAGCATCGCCCGTTTCCCGGACCGAAGACCTGGCCATGAACAATGCTGATTATGCTGCCCCCACAAACGATTTCAAAGCATCACAAAACAGCATAAATACCCAATACAAAAACAATGTTACAGCCGGATTAACCGTAGCTTACAAAACAGGAAAACGTCTTTCGTTTATTAGCGGCATTAATTACAATAAAATCACGCAAACAGCCCAAAATATCGGCCTTACATTTGCCGGTCACAACTGGGCCCTTAATGCTGCCGAATCGGATTACAGCACTGGAACCACAACAAGAAGAGAAGCCACAAAAAATAACAACAATACAATAATCAGCACCAGCCTGGGGCTTGCCAATATTGATATGCCTGCCGGTGTAAGCATGGCCAAAGCAGCCCCGGCTTATTCAGCCAACGCTCAAAGCACCGTGGGGTACGACTACCGGCAGGATGCAGGATACATTGAAATCCCATTACTTTTTAAATACAACCTAATCAATAAAAAATTTGGAGTTCACCTAACCGGGGGCATCAATACAAATTTACTTGTGTCAAATAATGTTTACCTGTTGAAAAACCAAAAAAGCATTGCCAGCGGAAATATCGAGGGGTTAAAAGAATTAACCTTTAGCAGTAGCCTGGGAGCTGGGGTGAACTATCAAATCACAGACTGGTTAAACATCGTTATCGACCCGATGCTCACCATTCAGCTCAGTTCATTAAACAGTCAGCCAGGTTACTATGTTAAACCATATTCATTTGGTGTTTACAGCGGGATCCAATATCTGTTTTAACCCCTCTTTTGCCCAATCAACAAAAACACAGGAAACCTTTTCATTTCATCCCCAACAGCTTTTTCCATGTAAAAGTGATTGCTGTGATAAACGATTTCAAAACCATTTTTTTGAAGAAAGTTTTCTGATTCATCTTTATTGAAGCCCAAATGGGCAACACCATCGTTGTTACCATGAAAGGTACCATCCTCAATTTCCAGGTCAATCCAGCAGAAATAACCGCCCCTGTTAAGAGCCTTGTTAAAATTTGCTATAATTTCATCTAACCTATCTACATGGTGCAGCACAAGCATTGATATGACAAGGTCATACGGTTCCTCCGGGAGGGAATCCGTCAAAAAATTGGCTTTCAAAATCTCAGCATTCTCAACACCATAAAATTCTTTTTTTTGCTTTACCTGCTCCAACATACCATCAGACGTATCGCAAAATGTCATTACATCAACATCTTCTATAGCTTTGTAGCCCATCAAACCAGTACCACAACCATAATCAAGCGCCCTGCTGACTTTACTAAAATCAACCTGGCTTGTCATCACATTCCACACCTTATCAACAAGCTGTTTCCTAACCGGGTTATCATCCCACGTTTTAGCTTTATGGTCAAATATATTTTTTCCTTCCATTCTAATACATTTTTATCTCCACTCAACAATTAAAAGGCAGGTAAAGTTTTGCACTTAATGACAAACTCAATACAATTCATTCTTTATTTTAACTGCAAGGTCATGCGATAACCTGATGGCACTTTGTTCGTTTAAGTGACTACCATCGTAACTAAAATAATTGTCAATGTTGAAATCGAGCCAGGTTGCACCGGCCTGCTCAATTGAGCGAACAACCTCCTTTTCACAAAATCCGCTCAATGAATCTTCAAGCGCCTCCATTGCCCGGTTGGCCGGAGGCCTGAAAGCAAAAACCTCAGCTCCATTTCTTTCCCACTCTTCAATTTTATTAACTAAACCACACAAAAGCTCATTACTCACCTGATTTTCAATGTATGCCGCGCGCTCAGGACCGAGGGCTTTTTCCGGATTTGGCAAAACAGTATTCGAAGCCACCCATCCCCTTGATGTATAGCGATATGAAACATTATTTTTTTCATTCGTTCCTTTATAATAATCAAACACCTCTTTAACAGTGTAAGGTGCAAAAACAGAATTGACGAATGAAAAATATCGTGCTTGTATTATTTCTTCTTTTTTGCGTTCAAGTTCACGCCCTAGGTGTTTATTTTCACCGGCAGCGGGTGTTAAACTCCATGGCGAGACACCAAGTACAACAACCGGTGTTTCAAACTTAAAATCGATATGACCTTCGATTTTTTCAAACATTGGTTTTGCAAATCCGGCACTACTGTAGCCAACATTAAAACCACGGTAATTTAAAAGCACTTTTTCCATTTCTCGGGGCGAAATACCACGATAAATGCGCGAATCACCAGCAACAATCATTGAATATTTGCGTGAAGTATGGGTTTTTTTAATCCAAAAATCTTTAGCCTCGGCATGGGTACCATAACCCGAGGGCGGCCCGAACAGCGATATTAGCAGCACAAATATTGCTGCAAAAAACACCATTAACAACAAGCGTTCATTTTTAAAACTGGAAGTAAATAAACTCATTTCCTTTCCCCCTAAAATATATGGTAAAAGTAACCAACAATGCAACTAACACCACTTCAATTAACGTGCGTACTGTATTATTTGTAAATATCTTTCTCAATTTTACATACTGAAAACCATATTCGCCGGCCATAAAAATAAGCACATAGTAAAAACCGTTTCGTACATCATCGGTTATTTTAAAATCCAGCGAATCATTAAACTGCAACATATCGCCAATCACCTTAAATGAATCGCCAATGGTTTCGGCCCTGAAAAACACCCATGCCAGTAAGACCTGTAACATTACCAATAAACCAGCCAGGTATTTCAGCTTATACTTTTTTAAAAACTCCGGCCATTTTACAACTCTTTCGAACGATGAATAAAAAGCATGCAAAGCCCCCCAAACGATAAAATTGAACGATGCACCGTGCCAAAACCCTGATAAAACCATGGTTATCCACAAGTTAACATGACTCCTGAATTTTCCTTTACGACCACCTCCTAATGGGATATAAACGTAATCGCGAAACCATGTTGAAAGCGAGATATGCCATCGTTGCCAGAATTCACGCATAGAAAGTGCCCGGTACGGATGATTAAAATTCATTTTAAAATGAAAGCCCATCCACTTAGCCAATCCACGGGCTATATCGCTATAACCACTAAAATCACAATAAATTTGAATGGCAAAACCAATAATTACCACCCACCAGTAAACCGATGACCCGGTTTGGTGCACATTATTAAAGGCAGAGTTGACAAGCGGCGCAATGTTGTCGGCCAACAATACTTTTTTAAAAAAACCGAAAGCTATCAACTTAGTACCATGCCAACGTTCAAGCTCAGTAGTTTTCCGGGGTTTTAGGAGCTGTGGCAACAATGTGCGTGCACGTACTATAGGACCCGCTACTAACTGAGGAAACATCGAAAGATAGGCAAAAAAATGCAACACATTTTTCACAGGCTTAATTTCACCTTTATACACATCAATGGTATAACTCATTGATTGAAAAGTGTAAAAACTAATCCCAACGGGCAAAATCATAAAAAAGTCAGGAAAATTTGCTGTTAGCCCTGCATTTATATCAGCAAATGACAACAATTTTTCGATTTCACCCAATACAAAACGGCTATACTTAAACATGCCAAGTGAGCCAAGGTTTCCAAGAAGTGAAAGCACCAGAAAAAACTTTTTATGCCCTGGCTTTTTATATATTGCCCATGCCGAAAAGTAATCAACAAGTCCGCTAAAAACAATAAGGAACAAAAAACGCCAATCCCACCATCCATAAAAAATGAATGAAAAGAATATCAATGTACCCCATATCATTGTCGTGTTTTTCTTTTTCAGCTTCCACCAAAACAGAAAAAACAAAGCTCCAAAAATTAAAAATACCAACGAATTAAAAAGCATAAATATCAACGTTGTTATGGCAATGCACGAAAATATAAATATTAATCCGAACCGATTTAACCGACTTGAGATTTTCTGTCACTCAATTGCTTTTTTCTGTAACAAAATTCCTGTATTTTTGCAGATTAATGATTTTTGCAACAACTAAATGGCATTAGTTTTGTTGCAGTTAAACATTTTTGGAGAAGAAGACATGAGCAGAAAGAAAATATCAATAATTTCAGGCATATCTATCATAGCAATTATCATAGCGGGCTTATCATTTTCATCGTACCGGGCACTTGACGGTAATACAAAAACAGACAACCCGCCAGGTGAAAAAAAGAAACAAATAAGGCAGGAAGTTACACCACCGCCCATACCTGAAAAACTCTCGTTTGCCGGTGAACCTGTGCCGCTCGATAATTTTGACGTGCGCGAAAGTCTCGACCGCGAGTTATTGGTAAACACCTATTTTCATTCACAAACGTTGCGTTTCATAAAATTGGCACCCCGATATTTTCATGTTATTGAGCCCATACTTAAAGAAAATAATATACCTGAAGATTTTAAATACCTTGCGCTGGCCGAAAGTGGTTTTAACCCCAAGGCCATTTCACCGGCAGGGGCAGTGGGCATTTGGCAATTCTTAAAAGATACTGCCCGCGATTACGGGCTGGAGGTAAATAACGAAGTTGACGAACGCTACAACATTGAAAAATCAACCATAGCCGCCTGTGCCTATCTGCACGAATCGCATGA
>JASMTI010000088.1:0-16046 GCA_041694375.1 Bacteroidales bacterium
TCCCATCCCTGGCCGAAACAAAAGCCCCCTAACCCCCGGAGGGGGAATTAAAAACACCACAAAGACGCAGAAAAATTATTCTTCGTTGAGTACTTGGTGTTCTTAGTGTTTAAATTTTTTCACCACAAAGACGCAGAGGTGCAAAGGAAAATTTGTCATTGGTCAAGTGTATTGGGTATTGAATATTGGTTATAGGTTATTCGATATTGGACATTAAAATATTTCGCGTAAAACAGGTTGGAAACCCATTGTTTATTTAGTTCCGTTAGGAACGATAAAATATTGTAGCGTCGGGTTTTAACCCGATGAAAATAAGAAGAATGACAACGAAAAGAGTTCCATTAGGAACGATGCATATAATTAAACGATGTATATAATTAATTGTAATTTACATTGTTGAATAAGGTTTCAAAACCATTATATACACCATGCCTAACGGCATTCCTTTTTGCAAACAACACAACATTCCCGCTCTAAACGAACCACCCTTTTCAAAAAAGAAAAACCTTAAACATCTTTTTCAAAAAAGAAACGGGTTGGAACCCCGTTATCTGTTTAGTTCAGTTAGAAACTGACTAATTTAAAATAAAAATCATGTAATTTCAAAATTAGTTTGAAACAAGCAGCTTATTGCCGCCAACCGGCAAACTTTTTAGTGCACGGGGCCTGCCTGCTTTTTTAAGTTCCTCTTCGATTCGATATATGGGTTCACCTAATGGCTCATCTGTCAAATCGAAAGTTCCGAAATGGCAGGGAATAAAATATGTGCCGCCCAAATCGAGAAAAGCCCTGGCTGCTTCTTTTGGGTTCATGTGCGATTGAGACATGAACCATTCGGGCGAATAGGCGCCGATTGGAAGAATGCAGACGTCAATATCCCCAAAAAGGTTATGTATGCCTGAGAAATGATCGCCATATGCAGTATCTCCCCCAAAATATATTTTTGTGCTTCCGTTAATAATAAGGAAACTCCCCCAAAGTGTTTTATTAAAATCTGACAATCCTCGCCGCCCCCAATGTTTCGAAGGAAGAAAAATGATACGTATATCCTCATTAATCGAATACTCCTGAAACCAACCGGCTTCTTGTCGCTTAATATTCCTCAAAATTCTACCCGAGAAAAGCCGCTCCGCCCCAAGTGGCAACAACATTTCAACCTGAGGGTTT
This sequence comes from Bacteroidales bacterium, assembly GCA_041694375.1. Classification (GTDB taxonomy): domain Bacteria; phylum Bacteroidota; class Bacteroidia; order Bacteroidales; family Prolixibacteraceae; genus Roseimarinus. The sequence continues at coordinate 1,168 of JASMTI010000088.1, forward strand.
AAAGTTTTGATTCTCCTGATAGATTTTTTATCGAAATGATCGCGATGGTCGTGCGAAACAATAATATAGTCAACCGGATAAATAGAATGATCCGGTAAGGGCAGCTCAGCCAGTCTTTTTGATGAGGGAATATTATACAATACCGGATCGGTTAGGATGTTCGTTCCATTAACCGTTATCAAAAAAGTTGAATGCCCAAGCCAGGTAATTCCATCTTTTTCACGATCAAACTGCACCGTTTTTTTTACTTCGAGGGAGTATCGGTCATTATGTTTTTCAAGTTTCTGCGGATTCTTACTCAATTTCCATTTCAACACGTTACTAAGCGGTGGCTTTTTTACAGTATTTTCGGTATAAAAACGACCATTCCTGTAATAATTGCCTGGCCATGACTCCTTTACAACCGGCAGTCCGGGATTTATTTTTCGTTCTGTCACTGTTGATTGATTTGTTTTTACTGAATAAAAGACCAAGATAATCATCAATATGTGAAAATAATAAATATGTGACAATTTTCGCTTTAGTGACATTTTTATTGGTTAATTATAGCTGGTCGGGATGTTCACAGCGGAAGATCAGCAAAGCTAAATCCTAAGTCAGAGAGCGCGGATTGCAATCTTAGATTCCAAGGAAAATCCGCACTAGCGGAGGAGACCTGTTTTACAATTTTGGAATTGAATTCCAAAATTATAATGAAATTTCCGCTTTCCCACCTTTCCTTTTTCGAACACCCACCAATCCAGCATTCCACAAAACCAGTTCACACTCTCAGCTCTAAACATTAAGCCCCCATCGCCGCATTTAAAACCCTTTCCTAAACTTTCTATCCCCTTCGCTGTTTTGTAATTATTGTTCATTTTTCAATACAAACATTGGTGATAACCCAAAATTCATAAAAATACAATTATGCGACTTACAAAACTTTTTATTGTAGCATGGCTCGCCATGTTGCCGGCATTGCTGTCGGCCAACGAAGCCCGGCTGATGCGCTTTCCGGCCGTTAACCAAAATCAAATAGTGTTTACATACGCCGGCGATTTATACACGGTTGACATTGAAGGCGGCATGGCCCGCAAAATCACCTCGCACGAGGGCATGGAAATTTTCCCGCGCTTCTCGCCCGATGGTTCTCAAATTGCCTTTACCGGCCAGTACGATGGCAACACCGAGGTGTTTGTTATCCCCGCTGAAGGTGGAACACCCCAGCGCCTTACCTACACCGCAACACTTGGCCGCGACGATGTGGCCGACCGCATGGGCCCCAACAATATTGTAATAACGTGGACACCCGATGGCGAAAATATCGTGTTCCGCTCACGCAATACAAGCTTCAACTCGTTCAAAGGCCAGTTGCTGAAAGTACCTGCCGGCGGCGGAATGCCCGAACAACTCCCGTTTCCCGAGGGTGGTTTTTCCTCGTTTAATGCCGATGGCAGCAAAATGGCTTACAACCGGGTTTTCCGCGAATTTCGAACCTGGAAATATTACCGCGGCGGAATGGCTGACGAAGTGTGGATTCACGATTTCGATACACACGAAACGAAAGCCATAACCAACAACGATGCACAGGATATTTTCCCCATGTGGATTGAAAATGAGGTGTTCTTCCTGTCGGACCGCGACCGTACCATGAACCTATTTTCGTTTAACCTCGAAACCGAAGAAGTTGAGAAAGTGACCAATTTCGAAGATTACGATATCAAATTCCCATCGCACCATGGCAACACCATTGTGTTCGAAAAAGGGGGTTACCTGTTTACATTTAATGCACTTTCGCGCGAGGTAAAACAAGTGCCGGTAAGCATTAGCAACGACATGGTGTATGCCCGCACCGAACTTAAAGATGTTTCGGGCGACATTGCCTCGGTCAGCCTCTCGCCCAAAGGCGAACGCGTGCTTGTTTCGGCCCATGGCGACCTGTTCTCGGTGCCGGCCGAAGAGGGTATTACTTACAACCACACACAAAGCCCCGGCGCCCACGACCGCCTGGCCGATTATTCGCCCAACGGAAAATGGATGGCTTGGTTGAGTGACCAAAGTGGAGAATACGAGCTATGGCTGCAAGCAGCAAACGGTGAAGGCGAACCCCGCCAACTCACCTCCGGTGCCGACACTTACAAGTTTGGTTTCATTTGGAGCCCCGACAGCCGCTACATAGCATGGAACGACCAGCACTACCGCCTGATGCTTACCGAAGTTGAAAGCGGTGAAACAAAAATGCTGGCCGAAAGCGAATATTCACGCTTGGGCGACTTTAGCTGGAGCCCCGACAGCCGCTGGGTAACTTTTACCGATGGGATGCCCAACCAAATGGGCATTATAAAAGTGGTAAATGTTGAAAACGGCGACATTAACCCGGTTACCGAAGATTGGTACGACTCGGGCAGCCCGGCATTTTCCGACGATGGTAAATACCTGCTGTTCTCGTCGCAGCGCGATTTCAACCCAACATACAGCCGCACCGAGTGGAACCATGCCTACATTAACACCGACCGTGTTTATATGGCCATGCTCAGCAAAAAAACACCTTCGCCTTTCGCACCCAAAAACAGCGATGTGAAAGCCGAAGAGGAAAAGAAAGAAGATGACAAGGGAAAAAAAGATAAAAAAGAAGAAACCAAAGAAAACAACACGGTTGAAATTGATTTCGACGGTATTGAAAAACGAATTGTGGCCCTGCCCATTGAACCGGCTTACTACTCAAATATTAGTGGTGTAGACGGAAAAGTTTATTACAACCGCCAATTCCAGGGTGGAAAAGATGGCAATGGGCTGATGGTTTTCGACCTCGAAAAAGAAAAAGAATCATCGGTTGGAAATTACAACTATACCATATCGCCCAACAATAAAAAGATGCTGCTTGGGCAAGGTAAAAAATGGACCGTGGTTGACCTTCCATCGGGTGAGGTAAAAATTGACAAGCCCATCGACCTGTCGAAAATGAAGATGACCATAGACTACCGTGCCGAGTGGCAACAAATATTTGATGAAGCATGGCGCCAAATGCGCGATTTCTTTTATGTTGAAAACATGCACGGCCGCGACTGGCAGGCTATGTACAACAAGTACAACCAACTGGTGCCACACGCCATGCACCGTGACGACCTCAACTACATTATCGGTGAGATGATTGGCGAACTGAATGCCGGCCATGCATATGTAAATACCGGCGACAAACCCAAAGCCGACCGCATTAAAACCGGCTTGCTGGGTGCACGCATTACAGCCCATAACTCGGGATATTTTCAAATTGAAGAGATACTTGACGGGGCACCCTGGAGCGATAAAATGGCTTCGCCACTGCAAGTGCCAGGTGTTGATGTGAGCGAGGGCGAATATATTATTGCCATCGACCGAAACCCGGTAAACGAGGTTGAAAACCTGTACAGCCTGCTCACCGGCAAAGCCGGGCAAACTGTAGAGCTGCTGGTGAACAGCAAACCCCAAAAGGAAGGTGCCCGCAAGGTGCTTGTTGAACCTGTTGATGATGAAAGTGAGCTGTACTACTACCGCTGGGTAAGCGAAAACATCCGCAAGGTAAACGAAGCTACCAACGGACAGGTGGGTTATGTGCATATTCCCGATATGGGCTCAAACGGCCTCAACAAATTTGTGCGCTACTTTTATCCGCAGCTCGACAAAAAAGCCTTAATTATTGACGACCGTGGCAATGGTGGTGGCAACGTATCGCCTATGATACTGGAGCGCCTGGCCCGCGAAGCCTACCGTGCCAACATGCGCCGCAACTCGTCGGAAGTAACACCAGTGCCACAACAAACACTGGTAGGGCCTAAAGTTGCGCTAATCGATAAGTACTCGGCATCCGATGGCGACCTGTTTGCCCATGGTTTTAAAGCACTGGGCATTGGTACAACCATAGGAACACGTACCTGGGGTGGCATTGTAGGCATTACCGGCTCACTATCGTTTGTTGATGGCACCGCCATGCGCATCCCACAGTTTACCTCGTTAAGCATGGACGGCAACTGGATGATTGAAGGCGTGGGCGTAACCCCTGATATTACAGTTGAAAACGACCCATGGAAAGAATTTAACGGCGAAGATGAGCAGTTAAACAAAGCCATTGAAGTGGCATTGGAAAAAATGAAAGACAGGGAACCCCTGCCTGAAATACCCGAACCACCGGTGAAATAAAAATTGATTGCAATAGAAAGCGATGGAAAACAGTTGAAAACAATTGTTTCCCATCGCTTTTTTATTGTATTAACCTAACCATCTGATTTTATTCAACTTTGTTTAACACATCCTTCAAAAAATATATCCATACTTGTGTACAAATTCACCTGTATGGAATTGAAAAAAATTGACGTCTCGGTAATATCCGATTTACACCTGGCTACACATGCCTGCAAAGCAAAGGCAGTGCTCCGTTACCTGAAATCAATTGAACCCGAAAAGCTTATCCTCAATGGCGATATTATCGATTCATGGCGGTTCAGCCGCTCTTATTTCCCAAAATCCCATCTAAAAGTCATCAGGCAAATTATCAAAATGATGGAAAAGGGGGTCAAAGTAATTTACATTACCGGTAACCACGATGACTTCATGCGCAAATTCGATAAAGTAGAGTTGGGAAACCTGAGCATCGTCAATCAATATATCATTGAAAACGATGATCAAAAAACATGGATTTTCCATGGCGACATTCTCGATAACATTATTCACAAAGCGCGCTGGTTAGCAAAAACAGGTGCTGCCACCTATGGGCTTTTAACGCTAATCAATAAAATACTCAACTCGTTTTTAAAAATCATGGGAATTAGGGAAATAACGATTTACAAAAGCATAAAATCATTTTTCAGAAAAAACAGCAATGAGTTTACGTATTTTGAAAAAGCAGTGCTGGCAGCTGCGCGAAACAAGAATTGCGATACCGTAATTTGCGGACATACACACATGCCACGTGATTTTTATATGGTTGACAATAAAAGCAAAATAAGATATATCAACTGCGGCGACTGGGTGGAACACCTCACAGCAGCAGAATTAACAAACAACAAATGGGTGCTGGTCAACTTTCCCGAAATCAGCAAAGATGAACCAAATACCGAAGCAGATATACCCAACAAGAAAGATCTATACATGCAGCTTTACAAAGAAATCACCTTCTTACCCGGCCAGGAAAATTAACCAACGGCTTTTATCTATATGGAACAGCTAACAAGATGAAATAGACCCTAAAGCGTAATTACTTTTGTCGCTTCTTTTTGAAGGGCAATAATATCAATCATGGTGCCTGCCATGCCAACTTTAATTTTATCGAGCAGCTTAAAATGGTTGAGGCATGTTTTGCACGAAAGAAGCTTCACGCCTTTATTCTCTATTTCTTTAAGCGTTTCAAGAACAGGAGAGTCTTCAGTGGTTAGTTTAACGCCACCGTTGTAAAAAACAATAAACGAAGGCAATATTTCTTCTTGTAAAATAAGCTTTAGGTAATTGGCCATTAACGCCTGCCCCAATTCGGGAGACCCTTCGCCCATTTTGTCGGAATTAATTTGCAGCAGGTTTTTTTGTTTACTCATGGTTTTATTTTTTGGTTTTCCAAAAGTAAAAATAAATTACGATTGATTATCGAAGCTCAATCAAATAAAAACCCCGGGGAACCACCCCCGGGGAAAACCAAAAATCAACTAACCATGAAATGAACATAGAACCCTCTATCATTTTTAAATAATAGCGATCCTATGCTATTTATTATTACATCGTTATGGCAAATTTTGATGTGTTAATATGATTATGCTTTATAGTATTTTGCAACTACATCCCAGTTAATTAAATCCCAAAATGCAGAAATGTACTCAGGCCTGCGATTTTGGTAATTCAGGTAGTAGGCATGCTCCCATACATCTATACCCAAAATGGGTGTTCCTTTTACATCGGCAACGGGCATAAGCGGATTGTCTTGGTTGGGCGTTGAACTCACAACCAGTTTACCTTTGTCGTCTTTTACAAGCCAAGCCCAACCTGAACCAAATCGGGTTGCTGCGGCATTTGAAAATTCTTCCTTGAATTTATCCACCGAACCAAAATCACGCTCAATGGCTGTTTTCAGTTCGCCTGTTGGTTCGCCCGAACCTCCGGGTGTCAGAACTTTCCAGTATAGGTTGTGGTTATAAAATCCACCGCCATTGTTCCTGACCCCTGCCGGTTGTTTATCAACCACAGCAAGAACTTCTTCAATGGTTTTACCTTCTAAATCTGTGCCTTTCACAGCATCGTTTAACTTATTTGTATAGGCAGCATGGTGTTTCGTGTGATGAATTTCCATGGTGCGTGCATCAATTTTAGGCTCTAACGCGTTGTACGCGTAATCTAATTTTGGTAATTCAAAACTCATATCTTTATGTTTTTTAGTTAACAATTTATAATAAAAGACATTTATGTCTTATTTGTACCTATAAGACAAATTATCTGACCTTTTGTTTAGCTTTGTTGCAAAAATTTTAAGGTTTTGAATCAATAGAACGTTAGATTTTAGATATGAGACATCAGATAATGATTGGAACATTTTGATTTTGTGCTGTTTAAGCAAACATGCCATCAAAAGATAAACAACTCAATGTCAATGAGCTTAAAAATATCAGCGAACTATTATGAGTAAAAGCATATTAAAATTAGCTATTCCCAACATAATTAGCAACATCACCATTCCTCTGCTTGGATTGGTAGATATGGCATTGATGGGCCACATGGGCGACGGAAAATATATTGGGGCCATCGCTTTAGGGGGTGTTATTTTCAACATTATATACTGGAGTTTTGGTTTTTTACGCATGGGCACCAGTGGTTTCACCGCCCAGGCTTATGGCGAGCGGGATAACGAAAAGGCCATAACAACACTGGCCCGTGCGCTTTTGGTAGCTTTTGCAGCAGCAATAGCCATTTTCATCCTTCAGCGCCCGATCGAGTGGTTAAGTTTCTTTCTTATTTCGGGGAGCCCGGGTGTTGAAAACCTGGCTATTGAATACTTCCGCATACGCATATGGGCCGCTCCGGCAACCATTTCGATATTTGCCCTTACCGGCTGGTTTTTGGGCATGCAAAATGCCCGATACCCTATGTACATTGCTATCCTGATTAATGTAACCAACATCGCCTGCAACTTCCTTTTTATTTTTGGTTTTGGAATGAAATCAGACGGGGTAGCACTTGGTACCTTAGTGGCCCAATACGTGGGGTTGTTACTTGCCTTGTTCCTTTTATGGTTAAAGTACAGACAGTTGTTCAACCTTGTGAACCGGCAGGCAGTGGTTGAAGTAAAAGCAATGCTCCGTTTTTTCAAAGTAAATTCTGATATTTTCTTGCGCACATTGTGTGTAATTTCAGTTTTTACATTCTTCACTTCACGTTCGGCAGCCACCGATGATACCATTTTGGCTGTGAATTCCTTATTGCTCCAGTTCCTCATGTTCTATTCGTATTTTATCGATGGTTTTGCCTTTGCAGGCGAAGCGCTGACAGGAAAATACGTGGGTGCCAACAATCCGGTAAAATTAAAGCGGGTTGTACGAAATTTATTTTTATGGGGTGGGGGGTTAACCGTTGTTTTTAGTAGTATTTACTATTTTGGGAATGATTTTATACTGGGAATGTTGACCAACCAACCGGCCATTATTGATGCAACAGCCCCATTTCTGCCCTGGGTGGTGGCCATCCCCATCATGAGTACGGCATCGTACATCTGGGATGGCATTTACATTGGTGCAACAGCCTCGCGTGGCATGTTGTATTCGATGCTGGGCGCGACCATACTTTTTTACCCGCTTTACTTTTTACTGGTTGGGCACATTGGCAATCATGCCCTATGGCTGGCAATGATCATGTTCATGGCCGGGCGTGGGATTTTTCAAACGGTTATGGCACCAAAGTATATTTCGATAGGTTCAATAAATATTAGTCATTCTTCTTTCTCTTCTTTATAACCCAACAAAGAATAATCAGAAGATCAGACAAAAGAAATATGATCAATATAATTACACCTAAACTCATAGATTATCTTAGATTATTTACGATAACTAGCTGACATCGTTTATACATATCAGCTGGTAAAAAAGCATACTTAAGAAACAACTTATGCCTACCTCTTCGTCACAGACGAGTAACCAACAGCCAACTCGTTACGCTGCGCTAAACGAGTGGCAGGTAGATCCCAAAAAAGAATAATGTTTTCTTTGAATAACAAAGCCCAAAAAAGATGATAAAATTGAAACTCCTTTGTTAAACCTACTTAATGCTATTTTTATTCTTCGAGAATAAATATAGTTTCAATTTCAAAAGGTTGTTTTTATAGATTAAATAGTACAATATGGCACTAAAGGTTAAAACAACAAAAAACAGGATGTAATCATAGTTGTTTTTTTCCTTTATGATGAATAGTATCGTCAAACCAATTACCATTGGCAGAAAGTAGCTCAGCATTTTATGCTTAATCCTTTTTTTCAAGTTTGGGAAATCCTGCTCACTGAGATCATCTTTATCTAAAAAGAATCCTGTAACCGATGATTCCTCCATGCTTTTATGTGAATTCGTTTTATTGTTTTTCATTATGTAAGAACCTAAAGAAACAATTTATATAAATACAAAAGTGAAATGATTACGCCCAGAAATGGGCAACAATAAACTTAATAATTGAAAAAAGTAAATGCAAATCTATTAATCGATTTTTATCATATTTTTTGACGAACGGCTGTTATCAAGTGATTAAAGTAAGATTTTTTCAGACTATTATTTTTAACGTTATAACTCTATCACATACAACAAGCTTAGTTCGGCATTCAAATTTTTTGATGATGAAAAGGGAAAGACAGAGTTCCTGTTGAACATGTCATTAAGACTGGATGAAATCCTGCTTTCTATTTGAAATAAACCAATTGAGGTTTGCCTTGACATGCCAAATCCTAAACATAATCCAATATTAGCCTTGTTGTCAATATTTTTTCGATAATACTCCTCTTCTTCAATTTCTTCTAATAAATTTATATGCTCTTTTTCTGAAAGGATATACGATATATAGGGACCGATATTAAACACAAATTTCGTTTTTTGATGCCCTATTTTAACATGTGTCATAAATGGGAGTTCTATAACATTAAATTGTCGCGTGTAGTTATTTGTCGAATCTAAATTTTCATCCCACCCCGATTGTTTATAGTTCAGTTCGAGTTGAATCCCTAAGTTTTCTTCTGAAATATGTTGAAATACAAGGCCGCTGGTTACGCCAAGGTTAATTTTTTGGTTTATAAAAGGGTCAGAATATATCCCGGAAATATTACCACCAAATTTTATTCCTAAGTAATTTTCAGGTTCAAATTGTTTTTGAGAATAAACAAAGCAACCTAAAAATAGTGTTAGTGCTAATGCTAAAGTCTTTTTGATATTCATTGGCATAGTTAGTTTGGTTAAACTGGCTTGTATTATCAGATACAATAATACGTTAATATTTTTTAATCTTTTGACAATATGCTGTTTGTATCTTAATGCCTATACTTGTTTAACTTTCTAATATTTTGCGTGTTACAAACATTTTTTGTCTAAAATCTAACGATCTATTGTAATTTATTTGATCTGCATATTTTCTTTTTCCACCTTATCTTCTTCAAGCTTTAAGCTGATTTGTGACAGCACCTCGGCATATATCTTATCGTATTTCCGGGGATTGCGGGTGTAGTAGCGGGTTGTGGCCGCCATTGCATCTTCGGTTACATTATGCTTTTCGAGCACCGATATGTAAAGGGGCTCCGACTCTATACTGTCGATGTTTATGCGCAACCGGTCGGTGTACAAAGCTTGTGCAATATGAACATCGACCAACACCTCGACAAACTTGTCGCGTTCGATTGCATTTTTTGGTCTCGGGTCGCGCTGGCATGAGGCCAGCACTACCAGTAACAGAAACGTGATAATGTATGCTTTAAGTTTCATAGTATGCAAAACTAATTACTTTTCTTTAAATAAACGTCGCAAGGTTTCACCAACATTTTTAACGCGCACAATTTCGATATCGTATTTTTTATCGTGGATGCCTTTGTTTGAATACGGAATAAATATGGATTTGAAGCCCAGTTTCGAGGCTTCGCTTATGCGTTGTTCCACCCGGCTAACCGGCCGTACCTCGCCGGTTAGCCCCACTTCGCCGGCAAAGCAAACCGTTGAATCAACCGGCAGGTCGAAGTTTGACGAGAGCACAGCACAAATAAGCGCTAAGTCGATGGCCGGGTCGGCAATTTTAATGCCTCCGGCAATATTCAGGAATACGTCCTTGCTAATCAGTTTGAAGCCGGCACGGCGTTCGAGCACGGCCAGCAGCATGTTCATGCGACGCAGGTCGAAGCCGGTTGTTGAGCGCTGCGGGTTGCCATAGGCTGCCGAACTCACCAGTGCTTGTACTTCAATCAGGAATGGCCGCACCCCTTCGATGGCCGCAGCCACGGCTGTGCCGCTCAACCCCTGGTGGTCGCTGTTAATGAGCAGTTCCGAGGGGTTGCTCACCTGTCGAAGCCCATCGTGGTTCATCTCGTAAATGCCCATCTCGCTGGTTGAGCCAAAGCGGTTTTTGCTTGCCCGGAGGATGCGGTACATAAAGTTGCGGTCGCCTTCAAATTGCAGCACCGTGTCAACCACATGCTCCAGTACTTTTGGACCGGCTATACTTCCCTCTTTGGTAATGTGCCCGATTAAAATGGACGGGATGGAGAGGCTTTTGGTTTTTTTCATGATACCGGTGGTACATTCGCGTATTTGCGAAACACTGCCGGCACTCGATTCAATCAGCTCGGTGCTTACCGTTTGTATCGAATCGACAACCAGCACATCGGGTTTCACCTGGTCGATTTGTACCAGGATGTTTTCGAGCGAAGTTTCGCTCAGGAAAAGACAACTGCTGTTGTCGCCAGCCAGCCGTGTTGAACGGAGTTTGATTTGCTCGAGGCTTTCTTCGCCCGAGATGTAAAGCACTATTTTATCGCGGATATTCAGGGCAACCTGCAGGGCAAGGGTTGATTTACCAATACCGGGCTCGCCCCCCAGCAAAATCATCGCCCCCGGTACTAACCCGCCACCAAGCACCCGGTCGAGTTCATCATTCGATGTTGAAAAACGTTCGGTTTTTCCGGTTACAATCTCACTAAGTTGTTGGGGCTTGTCGAGGTTTCGCGACACCATGGTGGCCAGGCTTTTATTTTTGCCCACCACTTCAACCTCCTCAACAACAGTGTTCCATTCGCCACAGCTTTGGCACTGCCCTGTCCATTTCGGGGCCGTTGCACCACAACTCTGGCATACATATATGGTTTTTGTTTTTGCCATGTTTCAAAGATACACTTTCTATTTTTTATACATCGGGGAACGTTGAAATTGATTATATTTGAAGTATGAATGTTTCTGAGAAAAACATATTGAAGCAAATTAAAAGAATCATCAAAGAAAAAGAACCTACGGCAAAGATATATCTCTATGGTTCGCGTTCAAAAGGAATGGCAAAAGATGATTCTGATTGGGACTTATTGATATTACTTAATAAAGATAAAATCTCAGAAGAAACAGAACGTAAAATTACCTATCCGCTTTACGACCTTGAATTTGATACAGGAGAGGTCATCAGCCCAATGGTTTACAGTCAAAAAGAATGGAATACAAAATACAAGGTTACCCCTTTTTACAAAAATGTTATGAGTGAAGGAAAACTTTTATAACATGGAGAATTATACTCAGGAGGATTACATAAAGTATCGAATTGAGCGGGCTAAAGAAACCATTAATGAGGTTTGTATTCATATTGATAATAAACTATTCCTTCTTAAACAACCCCCTGAAAAATTTGCGGAGCCCTTTTTCGTCTTTCTCCTTTTCGTCCTGTTTTTTGTCTTTTTCACCGGGGTTGAATAAGCGTTTTAAAAATCCTTCTTTCTTTTTTGGCTGGTAAGGCGGGCAGTCGAAATTAACCAGTGCCGAGTCCGAAAATTCAAAATTTGCCAGATACGTATCGTTTAGTTCAGGCTGTGCTTCCATGTCTTGTAAAACTTCACCTATAATCGGCAGTGCCAATGTTGAGCCTGTTCCCAGGTTGCCCGAGAAATGTACTTCGGGCGAACGTGCCCCCACCCAGGCCCCCATTACAATTTTGGGCGTGTAAGCCACAAACCAGGCGTTGGAGTTGCTTTGCGCTGTGCCTGTTTTCCCGGCCAGGCCGGCTTCAACTCCAAATTGTGTGCGGATGCGTGTGCCGGTACCCTCGTTGATGGCACGTTGTAATATGGCTGTAATTTGTTGGCAGGTAGCCGAATCGAGTGCCTGAAATGACTCTCCTGGCTCATATTGATAAACAAGCTTGCTATTTTTATCAGTAATTTTATCAATCAGGTGCAGGTCTTGAAATTGTCCCCGGGTAGCAAAAACACCATACGCACGTACTATTTCGTACAACGAAACATCGAGTGCGCCCAATGCAATGGATGGGGCATCCTCCCTGAGCGGGGGCAAGCCCATTTTGTTACAGGTGCTTACCAGCTTTTCATACCCGCTTTTGAAGAAAAGGTCGATGCTGGGCAGGTTCATCGAATTGGCCAGGGCATACCACAGGGCTACGGTACTATCGGGTGTTGATGAATAATCGAAGTTTTGTGGTTCCCAATTGTCGTATTCTTCGTATTTTTTTACCTCATTTTCGAGATACGAGCATGGCTCAAAACCATTATCGAGGGCAGAGGCATACAAAACGGGCTTAAAGGCCGAGGCTATCTGGCGGCGGGCTTTCACCAAATCGTAAGGCAGGTAGCGAAAATGATTTCCGCCGTTCCAACTCAGCACACGACCGGTGCCGGGTTCGGTAATTAATACGGCTGCATGCAACATTTTACGATAATGCCATAAACTGTCAACCCGGCTCATTTTTGCACTTTGTATGCTGTCCCAACCGAAAAGCTCTATCTCGCGCAATTCAAAATCTTTGTTGGTAATTACCGAATCGCGCTTGAGTTGTGCAATCCACTTTTCTTTGGACCCAAGGTTTTCAAGTTCGCGGTCGAGCAGGGGTTGCATTGCACGCAGTTGCCCTGCCGAAGCCCGGGCAACCATGCGCTGGACTTGCATGTTCAGCGAAGTATGGATGCGCAGCCCGTCTTTTTCGATGTCGAAATGTACTTTACCTGTGGCATTTAGCGAGTCGATGATTCTATCGGCTTTTTTTCGAACCTGGTAAACAAAATAGCCGGCAGGGGTTTCAATGTTGATGTTTTCGTAGTTGAGTTTTATGGGCAGTGCTTTTAGGCTGTCGGCAACGGATTGCGACAGATAACCTTCAGAAGCCATCAGCCCGAGGACAATGTTTCGGCGTTGCACCGAATTTTCAGGGTACAGCCGGGGGTTGAAGTAGGTATTGGCTTTGAGCAAACCAACCAGCACGGCTGCTTCTTCGATGGTAAGTTCTTTGGTATGCTTGTTGAAATAACGCCGGGCTGCCGATTCTATGCCATACACGTCTTCACCAAAAGGCACCGAGTTGAGGTAAAGCATCAGCAGTTCTTCTTTCGAGTATACTTTTTCGAGCCGCGATGCAATAATGGCTTCTTTTACCTTGCTCACCGGTATGCTCAGAAAACCAAAGTTGCTGCGCCCGTATAGGTTTTTCACCAGTTGCTGGGTAAGGGTACTGCCCCCGCCACCACTCCGGTCCTGCAAAAGCAGGGTACGAAAAAGCACGCGCAGGTAGCTGCGGGCATCGTAACCTTCGTGCGAGAAATAACGTTTATCTTCGGTGGCAACCAGGGCATCGATAAGGTGCTGTGGCACTTCGTGGCGGCTGATGTTGGTCCGGTTCTGTGCAAAATACTTCCCAATAAGCTCCCCATCAGATGAATAAACCAGGGAAGCCTCTTCGTTGTGAATCTTTTTAAGTTCGCTTTTACCGGGCAAGGGGCCGAATGCCCCTTTTTGCACCAGCAGAATAAAAATCAGCATGGCAATAATCCCTGCAACAAGCAGGGATGAGAGTGTTATCAGGCTGTATTTTATGGTTGAAACAACTTTTCTCTTCATTGTAGTTTTTACGGCAATAGGGTTTGGATATTTAACGCACAAATGTACCTATAATTGTCGAATGATGTAAGATTTGCCATAAAGTGAAACACTACTGACATACTGTTGTCACAAGCCCCGATTTTCTTTGTGGGGTCAATTTATTAAAATTAAAATCTACCATTATGGAAAAAAAGAATTTATCGCCGGTTAATGTTTTGAGTTACAAACTTCGTTCAACATTAAAAACAATTGTTGCCGACAGCGGCAGCATCCCCAATGAACTAATGGCAAAAGCTTCGGAGTTGGGCCTTGAAGTTACGGGGCCACAAATTTGGGATTATTACGGAGCTGATGGCCGGCCTGACACAAAGTTCAAATTGAAGATTTGTGTACCTGTAAAGGAAGTTAAAGGCGACCCCGGAAAATTCACATTTGAAGTATTGCCTGAAATAACATGCATTTCAGAAATTCACAAAGGCCCATGGAACCAGTTGGGAAATACTTATCATCGTATCTTCGGGGAAATGTCGCGAAAAAAACTTGCACCAACCGGTGCTAACCGCGAAATATACATCAATTGTGATTTTGAAAATGAAGAAAACAATGTAACCGAAGTTCAGATTGTTGTTCAATAAAATTGGTTTTTAAATTCTACCTGTCAGGCATTATTCAATGCTTGCCGGGTAGATTTTAAAACATTGTTGTCCGGTAAAAATTTAAAACCGGGCCAGATTTTGAAAATCTAACCCGGTATGTCTATTTTTGAGTTACGACACAAAAAAATTAGACATGGGTAAAAATAAAAATTTTAGCGGACAGCCGATATTTAATCAGTTAATAAAGTT
>JASMTI010000089.1:0-7623 GCA_041694375.1 Bacteroidales bacterium
CACGGTTGTACCTGAACTTATTATAAAGTCTCCAATATTTTGATGTTTATCGTTGCCCCAGGGTTGCGTGTTGTTGCCAACGGTTATTGAATTTGAGGCCTCAAAATCGCGATCATAATTTAAATTTCTGTTTTGAAGGTACATATCAGAATACATAATTTCATGTTCTACAACATCGTATGAGAATAAATCATAATCACCCCATACATGAAACGTATTATCCCCATCAATATAAATATCATCAAACGGTGTTAATCCATTTGCGATAATGGCATCTTCGTTATTATTGAAAAAAGCAAAATTGCCTGCATTATATATTGAATTTGAAATATCGATAGCACTTAGGGTAGGTACAAAGGTAAATTTTACATGTCCACTATAAACAAACTCATCATATTCAACATCAAGATATGATCCCGGCGCATTAGTATAAAGCTGATCGCCGGCTCCTATATTATGCACACTATACGACCAATGAGGTAATGGTAACAATTCATATACGCCAACTCTTGAAACAAGATCTTGTTCTGTTTTCGTGTACTTTGCTTTCACTGAATAATTTAACAATCCAGCAATAAAATTATGATCAAATATTTCATCTCCGGGAATTGCGGGTGCACTTTGACTTGTGTCATTATTACTACCATTAACAATTGCAACATTCCGGGATAAAGAAGGATACCCTAAATTATCAAGATAATTTCGAAAACTTAGATTTGCAATATTTCCAACATAATGCCTTGCCAGCATTTGACGTGCAGAAATAGAATTTATTTGTGCCATTAAAAAATCCATATTCGGTATTTGACCTCCCAAAATATCTGCCACCAGAGAGACAAAAAAACTTCCAACAACTATATTTCCTGCTTCGTTATACAAATCGACTAAAGCCCATTGAATTCCTTCAGGTATATATGCCCCTTTAAACGGAGAATCATAAGGCACATACAATCCAATTTGATGATCGTACCCACTGTTTTCTAAATTCTTTAATGCTATACGCCCAATTATTCCGCCCATACTTTCACCAATATATACTCCTTCGTAATTTCCTTCTTTAGCATTATTGATTTCCTGTATCAAATTGGCTATTACCTCTGCATTATCTTGTAACGATTGACTTGCATCATCATAATCGACATAAAAAATATCATATCCATTAGCTTTTAATGCACTTGTCCGGCCAGACCATTTGCTTTTAAGATCAGATTTACTTTGATCATTCAATACATCAAAGCCTTCGGATATAATAATTGGCTTATCCAATTTGCCGTCATCACCTTCATTATACAAATAATCAAGCCCGCTCACATTAAAAATAACGCTTGTGCTTTTTAGTATCGGCTCTGTTTCGAGTGTTTTTATATCGATATATGAATAAGATATTAAAGTGTCGCCTCCCTCAATAAACCTAAAACAAATGCTTTTTTCACCTACGCAGTCGTATTCAACATTAATCTGCCGACTTTGATTTAAGTCAACCGGAATAAATCCTCGCGAGTCGGAAAAATCAATATCAAAACGTACATATTTTCCCCTGCTATTAGAGTAATACAACTCAGGCGACCAACTAAAGGTTACATATCCTGAATAAGCTTTATGCTTAAACACATTACCTGCAAAAATTGTCATCGGTTCATATATAACAGGAATATTGCTTTTTACACATTCTTGTACCCTTTTATGCTGTATAAAATCGCCGGTAAAATTAAGAACAGATATTGGTATTACAGATTTGTCAACCTTAGATATCTTATCTTCAGGCATTATAGGTTCTTCAACATCTGCTCGCTGATCAATTTTTGAAGCATCAATACATTTGAGCATATGATTCCATAAATTATTACTTGTGATAACAGGCATTCCACTGTTCCATTCTTCTAAGCTGTTAAGAATAACAAAGCCACGGTTAAACAAATAATTGGTTTTCATGCCTGAATGATCGAGTTTGTCATAAAAAGTCCTGATTTCTTTTACCATTTCTGTTTCATCAGGTTCATCTGAACTTCCAAATGAAACAATCGGTAAAACAAAACTTAAAAATAAAAGTATTCGTCTCATATCAATCATTTTCAAGGTTATTTGATTTTCTTCAATTCCAACTTCGCCAAACGTTTCTCTATTGCTAATAACTGCTTGTTTTGGCTTTCAATTTCAGCTTGCTGTGCTTTTACAGCTTCGAGCAATACCGGTATCAGTTCGGTATAAAAAATTGATTTTACTCCCGAGTCGTTTGTAAAAACCATGTCGGGGTAAATTTTTTCTACATCCTGAGCCAAAAAACCATAGTGTGTTTTTTTCTTTTTACCATCTTTTGCCTTATCACGCTTCAAATGATAAGTTACCCCTTTTAATTTTTTCAATTTTCCCAATTGATTGTCCATAACAGAAATACCCTCTTTCAGGGTAGAATCGGAATGTACCGCAACACCATTCACTTCAACGGTGCCGTCACCAAAAACTTTAAAAACCGAATTCCAACTATTATCAACTACAGTTAACCCTCTCTGGGTATCATCACTAACTTTTGAAACAATTCCTGCGATCCAGTTTGACGTTGAATGTTGTTGATATAATAAATCTCCGCCCCCTAATAATGACAAAGATCCACTTCCGTTTTTTAATCTCACAACATCATCTGTCACTTCAACTTCCTGAGCTGTCAATTGGTTTGGGACCAACACTAAAAACAATAAACAAACTTGTAATACAATTAAAACTACTTTTTTCATAACTTTGTAAAGTTTAAAGTCCCAAGGGTTGCAGCCATTGGAACTGGTTTAACATAAATGATTTGAGAGCAGTAGTGCCAAAACGGCATTGCTGCTTTCTGTTTAAATATTTATAACTTCGTAAATTAAAACGCGTGTGGTGATCTAAATTGCAGGATGCTGCAAAAGATTTGTTGGAAATTAATGATGGTTTGTTAAGGGGGTAAAACATAACATCGTTATTTTGTTTGACAATACAAATCAAAAAAAAAAAACGAAACAAACAATAATCAGTTTAAAATTATTGTAAAGTTTGTTTTAAAACCACCTCCCCCCCCCTTTTTTGACGAAGTGAATTTTAGCCTGTTAAACGAAGAATACGAGACAAACGCCTGGGTTTATTCATACATTTTAGGTGGCGAACGCTACAAAATGGACGGTTACTTTCTACAAGTTGCTACCAACTTGTGGGTTGATGTTTAAACCTAACAATCTATTATGGAAACACCATAGAACGCAGTAAGCGCAGAGATGATTATTAATTTTCTTTGCGGCTTTGCGTCTTTGCGGTTATTATTGGATTTTTAGTTATTTTTATCAAAATTTATCCGACATGGGAAACATTCAAAAAAGTATCAAAAGACGTGATTTTATAAAATCAGGGGCTGGTGTTTTTGCAGCAACGTTATTAATGGGATCAGGGGCTTCAAAACTTTTTGGTGCCGCCAGTCCATTATCATCAACAAGTTCAGTTCCAAACGTTGCACTCAACAATGGCATCAAAATGCCCATGCTTGGCTTTGGGACAAATACTTTAAATGATGAACTAGGCATAAAAAGTGTTTCCGATGCCATATCGGTGGGCTACCGGTTGATTGATACGGCTCATATTTATGGAAATGAGGCAGCTGTAGGAGAAGGCATCAAGCAAAGTGGTATTGAAAGAGAAAAACTATTTGTCACTTCAAAACTCTGGGTTGACGACGCTGGTTTCGAAAGCACCAAAAAAGCGTTTCAAACTTCTATTGATAAATTAGGAACCAACTATTTGGATTTGTACCTGATCCACCGCCCCAGGGGAGATGTGAGAGGGACATGGAAAGCCATGGAAGAGCTATACAAAGATGGCAAAATCAAAGCAATTGGCGTGAGCAATTTCAACAAAGCACAGCTCGATGAAATGATGGGCTATGCAACGGTAAAACCAACTGTTAACCAGATTGAAACGCATGTGTTTTACCAACAACACAAAGCACATCAATATTTGAACGAAATGAATATTCAAATGGAGGCCTGGTCGCCATTTGCCGCCGGACGAAATGGAATATTCAGTAATGAAACCCTCGCCGCCATTGGCAAAAAACACAATAAAAGCATTGCCCAGGTATGCCTGAGATGGCATTTTCAAAGGGGCATCGTTGCCATTCCGCGTTCATCACAAAAAGCACACATGATTGAAAACCTCGATATTTTTGATTTTGAATTAGATGAAAAGGACTTTCAAACCATTGCCAAACTCGATTTGAATAAAACCCAGTTCCCTGAATGGGAATAAAAACTCATGTTTTACACTTATGTGGTGCTTTAATATTCCACCTTTCAGGTTTGCCCGACGATAATATGCTTTTTATACCATAGGCTTCAAACAACCCACAACAGAATAACCTGAAATCTAAAATATTCACCCCTGTGAGATAACGCCTTGCTTAAAATACTCATTTTTATTTCACAGGGGTAAACCTGAAACCTGAAACCTGGAATCTGAAACCTGAATTGGAGAGAAGCGTAAATCAACGGAGCGGAGCGTAGTTAAACCTGAAACCAAAACCGCCCTCCTACTTTCATTTTCCATTCAATTCTTCATCTTTTCTTTCAAAATATTATATTTGCCCCTAACCAAAAATAATGAACCATGACATCAGGTAAAAACGTAGGCGGGAAAATTAAGCAAATCCGCGAAATGAAAAACATTACCGTTGAGGAACTGGCCGAACGCAGCAACCTCGACAGCCAGCAGGTGCAAATGATCGAAGACAACCAGATTCTTCCATCCCTTTCACCACTTATTAAAATTGCCCGCGCACTGAGCGTACGCCTGGGTACTTTTCTCGACGACCACGAGCAACTCGGGCCGGTTGTTTCGCGCAAAAACGAAAAAACCGAAAGCGCCAGCTTCTCAAACAAAAACATCGACTCGCGTGCCCACCTCGATTTCTTTGCCCTTGCCAGCGGCAAAAGCGGCCGCCACATGGAACCCTTTATCATCGATATTGAGCCATCATCCGATAAAGAACCCAAAACATCAACCCACGAAGGCGAAGAATTCATCTATGTGCTCGAAGGCTCGGTGGCTATCGAATATGGCAAAGAAACTTATATCATCGATCAGGGCGACAGTATTTATTACGACTCCATAATCGACCACTTGGTACGGAGCGCAAACAAACAAACAAACAGCTAAAATTCTGGCCGTAGTTTACACGCCGGTTTAAACCAAACAAACATTTAACCAATGGAACTTATTGAAAAAACACTGGGGAGTGTACTCGAAGAGTGGGCCGAAAAAACGCCCGATCAGGATTTTGTGGTATATGCCGACCGTGGACTGCGCTTTAGCTATCAACAGTTCGACCAGCGCGTAAACCGCCTCGCCAAAGGTTTGCTTAGCATCGGCATCAAAAAAGGCGACCACGTGGGCATTTGGGCCACCAACGTGCCCGACTGGCTTACATTCACCTTTGCCACCGCCAAAATTGGGGCCATACTCGTAACCATTAACACCAACTATAAAACGCACGAGCTTGAGTACCTGATGCAAAATGCCGACCTCAAAGCCTTGTGCCTGATTGATGGATGGCGCGATAGCGACTATGTTTGCATGGTGAACGAACTGGTGCCCGAGCTCAAAACCTCGCAACGCGGATATCTCAAAAGTGAAAAGTTTCCGCACCTCGAGCATGTCCTGTTTATAGGGCAGGAAAAACACAAAGGCATGTACAATACGCCTGAGCTTATGCTTATGGGCGAACACATAGCCGATGATGATCTCAATGCCGCCAAAGCACAAGTTAAGCCACACGAGGTAATCAACATGCAATACACATCCGGGACCACCGGATTTCCCAAAGGCGTAATGCTCACCCATGTCAACATCTTAAACAACGGGTACTGGATTGGCGAATGCCAAAAATTCACCGCCGCCGAGCGCGTTTGCCTGCCACCTCCACTGTTTCACTGTTTCGGACTGGTACTGGGCATTATGGCCACATACACCCACGGTGCAACCACCGTCATGATCGAAACCTTCGACCCACTGGTTGTGCTCGCCTCCGTGCAAAAAGAAAAATGTACCGCCCTTTACGGCGTGCCCACCATGTTCATTGCCGAGCTCAACCACCCTATGTTCAACATGTTCGATCTCAGCTCGCTGCGCACCGGAATCATGGCCGGATCTCCATGCCCCATCGAAACCATGCGGCAGGTCATCGACAAAATGCACATGACCGATGTAACAATCGCCTATGGGCTTACCGAAGGCTCGCCTGTAATGACACAAACCCGCACCGACGACCCAATTGAGGTAAAAGTTGGCACCGTGGGCCGCGAACTTCCCGGTATCGAGGTAAAAATATTCGACCCCGAAACCGGCACCGAGCTACCCATTGGCCAACAGGGCGAAGTATGCTGCCGTGGCTACAACGTTATGCGCGGGTACTACAAAAACCCCGAGGCCACAGCAGAGGCCATTGACGAGGACGGCTGGTTGCACTCGGGCGACCTGGGGGTGAAAGACGAAAACGGAAATTTCAAAATCACCGGACGCATCAAGGACATGATCATCCGTGGCGGCGAAAACGTTTATCCCCGCGAAATCGAAGAGTTCCTATACCAAATGCCCGGCATACAAGACGTACAGGTAGCCGGTGTGCCCAGCCCTAAATACGGCGAGCAGGTAGGCGCGTTCATCATCCTCAAAGATGGCGCCACATTGCAAGAAGAAGAAATAAAAGATTATTGCCGCGGGCAAATTGCCCGTTACAAAATCCCCAAATACATCTTCTTTATGGACGAATACCCGATGACAGCCAGCGGCAAAATCCAAAAATACAAACTCCGCGACCTGAGCCTCGATATGCTCAAAGAAAAAGGCGAAGAAGTCATATAGATTTCGTAATTGGTCATTGGTAATTAGATCATTAGTGGGTTGGCTGTATTAGATGAAACATTGTTCCCAAGCCCCCAATATCCAATCCCCTAATTACCAATGACTAATTCACCAATCCACTATCAGCCAACAAAATCAACTGAAATCCCTCTCATGGTCAGAATGACAGAACTTACCTAAAACCTGAATTGGAGCGTAGCGTAGTTAAACCTGAAATTTGAAACCTGAAACCTGAAACCTTTAACCAACATTTTCCCAAAAATCCCCTGTTATTCGTCTTTTTTTCGATATTTTTGTTTAACCTATAATCTATTTAAAAACAAACGAATGGAAAAACAAGGCATCGGCGATAAAATCAAACAAACCAGGGAATCGAGAAATATTGACATTGATGAACTGGCATTGCGTTGCAATCTCGACGAAGAGCAGATACGGCTTATCGAAGACAACAAAATCCTGCCATCGCTCGCCCCGCTTATAAAAATTGCACGTTCGCTTGGCGTAAGCCTTTCAACCTTTATCGACGAGAGCGAAAAAATGGGGCCGGTAGTTACCTTTGCCGAAGAAAAAAACCGCAGCGCAAGCTTTTCAAATAAAAACCTGAAAGCCCGCTCGCATATGGATTTTTTCGCCCTCGCCGGCAATAAGGCCGGACGCCACATGGAGCCTTTCATTATCGATATCAAACCCGACGAAAGCAACGATCATAAACTCTCGTCGCACGAGGGCGAAGAATTTGTTTACGTG
>JASMTI010000090.1:0-9640 GCA_041694375.1 Bacteroidales bacterium
TTTGGGATTAAAATGCCGTAGACTTTTGTTTGCGGCATTTTTTATTGGCCATAAAAAACCCACCAGAGAATAACTCTAATGGGTTTTTGCGGTGCGGACGGGACTCGAACCCGCGACCTCCGGCGTGACAGGCCGGCATTCTAACCAAACTGAACTACCGCACCAATTTTAATTTTTATCTTCATAATTTTCGCTGAACGTTCCTTGTTTCAAAGGCGATGCAAATATATACCTTCTTTTTATTTCTGCAAACAGTAGTTTAAAAAAAACAATAAAAAATATCACTCTGTTTTGTAACCATACTGAAAACCTGAAAGTCGCAAATTTTTATTTTATTTCCGTTTTCTTAAAATAAAATCTAACAGAAAAAATAGCCCACGAAAAACCAATACAACAATATAAATCATAACACTGATCATCACAACAAAGCCAATTTGTGAATACAATTCAGTCCAACTTGTATCGTATTTAACAATTGAATATATATTAATAACAACAGCTACAATAAAGCTTAAAAACCAAATAAAAAACTCTCTTTTTAAATGATTGCCAGTAATAATAATTTTTTTCATATCAAATTCTGTATTTTTCGGGTAATGTTAACTTTTCTCCTGTTTCAATTGCAGTTTCGCCCAAAAGTGTCCAGATACTAGCATTATACCCCTCCCTGGTTAATGCTTCGGGCGCTTTACCTGCCCTGATGTAATTTGCAAAACCTTCAAGCTGAAGTCCTGTGTCATAAAAATCGGTATCTTCAATTATAGGCTCACCATTATATGATGCTGCTGTTTCGGGCATCCAGCTGGCACCACCAATCATTGCTTTGCCAAAAAAGCCTGATTCCATATCGTTAATCATCTGGATTATGCCAGGTGCAGGTGGTGGTGTTTCGGTATAGTAACGGTTGGTTTCAAATTCAATGGTGCCTTTATGCCCCATTATCTGTTCTTCCAGTCCATACTTTTTGTTACTGGTCATCGAATCGTAAATAAATTGAGTGCCATCGTCATAGGAATAAATAAGCGCGACATTGTCGTCCACTTCCCTGCCATCTTTCCAAAAAACAATACTGCCGGTTCCCGTTACTGCAACAGGAGTTTTTTGCAGTGCCCAGTTAGCAACCTGAATTTGATGAGACATCAGCTCTGTAAGAAGCCCGGCTGAATATTCTTTATATAAACGCCAGTTAATAAAACGTTCCATGGCTACCGTGTTATCAGGAACAGGCCTGCGCCAGTCGTTATTGCGGTGCCAGTAGGCACGCAGCTGCCCCAGTTGTCCAATATCACCTTCATGGATGCGATTCATGCCTTCGAGATAAACCGGGTTAAACAGGCGCTGGTGACCAATTTGTAATATTTTTCCGCTTGAGATATGCGCATCATACATGGCTTTTGTGTCATCTATGGTACGTGCCATAGATTTTTCACAAAAAACATCAATACCCACTTTCATGCAATCAATGGCAATATGGGCATGCTGATGCAAAGGCGTGGCAATAATCACCCCGTCAACTTTTTCTTTATTAAGAAAAGCGGCATAATCACGGTAAAGCACCGGTTTAATGTCCAGCTCATTGCACATTTTTGCAGCTTCCTGAAGATGGGGCTCATATACATCACACAATGCAGCTATCTCGATGTTACCGGATGCTTTCAGCTCAAACAAATGACGCATTAACTGCTTACCACGGCTTCCGGTGCCAATAATTGCCAAACGCACCCTGTCTGATGGTTTTTGTCCAACCACCGGGTTTTGCCCAAAAACACTAAGCCATGGCGAGGCAGCCAGGGTTGCCATAGAGCCGGTAAGTGCCATTTTCTTGAGGAAATCTCTTCTTGATTGATATTTATCTTGCATAAATCTTGTTATTTATCTATCTTATTTTTCTGTTTTTGTTCACATGCTAATGTTCTCATGCTTGCAATCTCGTGTCTAATATCTAAAATCTAACGATCTATTGACAACGCCCATCGCTCAACATTATAATTACCCATAATTTGCTGATGTTCCCCCTGTGGGGATGCGATTAATGCGGTAGATAGAACTTCAGCCACGGCTGCACTTCTACACTGCACCGCAGCCATTTTAAACGTTCCTGCCCTTCCGGTTTTTGGATCGATGATGTGGGTTAAATCCCCACCCCCTTGTTTGGAGCTGCTAACCGAAACAGCATCATCAACCAGCGGCCATACTTCCCCTTCATCATCATTATCCCGAAAGCTGAATGGCCAATACGCCCCATGTGGGTGATGGCCTTTAGTAAGCACAGAACTTCCGCCAAAGCTGATAAACGCATTTTGAATATCAAAGTCGTCTAAAACACTTGATATTTCATCCAGTGCCAAACCTTTACCCACACCTCCAAAATCGAGCGAAACTGAATTTTGAAGAAAACGGAGGCTGTTGCCGGGTTCGTTTATTTCAATCAAATCTTCAGGTAATAGTGTTGGGGCAAATAAATTCACATTATCCCCCGATCCACTTTTAAAAGAGGAATATACATCGCCTGCAAATATATTGAAATAACCTTTTGTTTGATGAAAATCATGAACCCCCTTACGAACGGCCTTCATAAGCACCGGACTAATGGCTATTTCTTTTTTAAAGGCGTTTTGGTTAACCCTGTACACTTCGGCTAAAGGGTCGAAACGATCCAAAACACCTTGCAATTTTTTGATTACATTAAATACTCTTTCGCTCACTTTCAATGCTGTTTTCTGATGAATACCCCAAAGGATGATATCCAAAGTGGTATTCATCAGAAAAGCATTATGATGATGAACTTGATCAGATTTTTGGTTCCCAACCTTTTTCATATTCCCGACCCCACAGTTTCATAGCAGCTTCGTTTTTCATAATACCAGTATCAGGATCAATATCATAACCACTTCCAATACGGTAGGCAACATTACTGTAATGTACCATGGCCATACTTATTGAAGCATCCGCAATTGGGGCCATAAGTTTATCCTTGCCCCGTATGGTGTTGAAAAAATTCTCAACGTGCATTGTTGACATACTTCCTCCTCCTCCAAGAGCGGTTCCTGCCTCATTCGAATCTGAATCTGTTGATTTTACAATTTTTCCCTTACGGTCATATAAAATATATTTGCCCCTATTTACAAATACGCTTCCTTCGCTCCCATAAATGATGGTACCACGGCCACCATCATAAGTGTCGTAACCGTTTCTGCTAATACCCGACCATTTGATGGATTTATTGGCATCAAACTTAAAATTGGCATCCATGGTGTCATACATCTCCCATCCATCATCTAAAAACTGCCCTTTGGTTGCATCTACATCAACCCTCATTGGGAAGTCAACCTGTAAAGCCCAGCGTGCCACATCCATTTCATGGGTACCATTGTTGCCTGCCTCTGCTGTTCCATAATCCCAGCCATACCAATGCCAGTTATAATTCCATGTTTCTTCGGTGTACCCTCTTCTGGGCGCAGGTCCCTGAAACAGTTCCCAGTCAAGACCTCCGGGAACGGGTGCTGGTTTCTGTACCGGAACACGCCCCCTGTCATTCGTATAAAAAGCAATTGCTTTATATGGAACACCAATTACACCCTCATGAATTGCCTTAATAATTTGGATGGTATGAGGTGAAGAGCGCTGCTGGTTACCCATCTGAACCACCCGGTTGTATTTCTTTTGAGCCTTTACCAACAATTCATTTTCAAACATATTATGACTACAAGGTTTCTCCACATAAACGTGCTTACCTTCCTTGATGGCCATAATTGAACCAGGTGTATGCCAATGATCAGGTGTAGCATTAAAAATTGCATCGACGTCCTTATCAGCAAAAACCTTTCTCAAATCTTTTTCCAGCTTAGGTTTATAATCAATCATTTTATCAAACCGGGCTGCTGCCTTATCCATTTGTGAAGGCATCACATCACATAAGTAAGAGAGGTTAATGTTATTACTCTTTTTTGAAATAGCCTCAGGATATGCACCCAGCCTGCGTCCCAAACCAATAATGGCCACATTAAGGCGATCGTTAGCACCAATGATGCTGGCATAGCTTTTAGCACTCATGCCCATTCCAGCCATTGTTAGGCCTGCAGCACCCATTGCCGTTTTTTTAATAAATTCGCGTCTGGAATTATTTGATTTATTTCCCATAATTACAACTCCTTTATTTTAATGTTTTTAAACTCAACCTCATTGCCATGATCCTGTAATAAAATGTTGCCTTTTTCATATTCGCCGAAAGCAGGCCATTTACTGTATTTACTATAAGCAACCAATGCCTTCCACATTTGAGTGTTCCGCTCATACTCCACTACTTTGATACCGTTAAGAAAATGCTGCACTTTATTGCCATCTACAATAATCTTGGCCCGATTCCATTGATCATAGCCATTTACATATTTCTCACGTGGCAAATAAGGATTGAATATTAGACCGTTAGCCCTTATCAGATCATAGAGTGAGCCAAGGGTACGGTTCCCGTTGACGCCCATTTTAGCATCGGGATGATGACGGTCATCAAGAATCTGGAATTCACATCCGATAGACGATCCTTCACCTTTGTTTAATTCAGTATCTACAAAATATTTAATTCCACTATTCGCCCCTTTAGTGATACTGAAATCTACTACAAGTATAAAATTTTCATATTGCTCAATGGTCACAATGTCTCCACCGTTGGTTGATTCACCTCCATCAGAGTCATGCACTTTAAGAATTCCATCATTTATGCTCCAGCCTTGACGGGGGAAATGGTCGAGCTTGGCACCACGCCATCCATTGGTTGTTTTGCCATCCCACAAAAGCTTCCACCCTTGGTATTTCTCCTGTTCAGTGAGTTGATTTTTCAAGTAGCTCACTTCGGGAGCTTCCATGCCTTTGTATGCATCAAAGTCGTCAGCACCTATCTCCTTGATACGGACATTCTTCCATTTTATGGTTTTACCGGCTAGTGAGGCATTATCTCCAATGCCATGAACCTGAAGACCAATAAATCCTGTTTCTGTCTCTTCTTCAACCAGATTGGCCGCCGGGATTCCATTTACCCAGGTCATAATGTGGTTATTGAAAGCAACAATTTTAAATGAGTTCCACTCCCCTTTTATAAAAGCATTTTTCGCCGAAGGATTGTAATCCAAAGGATAGCGCCAGCCTTTTCGGGCTTCATCATATATTCCGCCTGCCCATCCGCGTTTTGAATCTTCACATTCAACCTGTGGACCACGAACACGTCCGTCTTTATAGGAATCCAGGCTCTTACTACGAATTTGCACTCCTGAATTCAATCCTTCCTCCATTTTCATTTCATATTCAAGGATAAAATTAGTGAAGTCTTCATTTGAGGCAAGAAATGTGTTGGGCGAATTGACAATCGATTTACCCACTATCATACCATCTTCTACGGTATAAGGAGCCTCTCCGTTCAGTACCTTCCATCCTTTCAGGTTTTTACCATTGAAAAGCTCCTGCCAGTCGTTTTGAGCATGTAGCGCATTAACTGACACGAGAATCACGAATACTAATAGACAAAAAAACTTTTTCATATGCTTTAAATTTATAATGTTATTTTGTGATGGCAATTTAAGGTTTGTTATATTCGCCACGTGGATGTTTTTGTGTCAATACCAGACGAAATTGATTCATTCCTCTAATATCCTTAAAAATGAGAATTCTTCAAAGTATCATATTGTTATTTTTCCTCCTCGAAACAGGAACCGCTCAAACCCCCCGATTTGATCACTTTGACATATCAAAGGGTTTATCACAAAATAACATTAATGGCCTGGTTATCGACGACAAAGGAAATATATGGGCAGGCACACTTGATGGCCTTAACAAATACAATGGATACGAATTTGAAGTTTTTAAACCCTCTGCTGAAGGAAAAGGCGGCATATCGGGCAACTACCTCACATCGATGGGCAAAGGCATTAACGGTGACATCTGGGCAACTACGCGCGATGGGGTGCTTAACCAGTATCAAGCCTCAGTGCAGAAGTTCCGGAATTTTGATCATCAAATATTCAGTGCTCAAAATATTATACCCGAAAACAACATTGTACAATATAACGATTCGTTACTATGGTTCAGCCAGAATGATAGAGCAGGGGTCCTAAATATCAACAACAAACAATGCCACACTTATGATGCACCGGGATATATTCACGGGATTACCTTTAAAAACGATTCAATTCTGATTTACGGTGAATTTGGTATTTCGTATTGGAAAACTGCACAAAATGACCATTCATCAATTGTTGCCAAAGAAAGAATCTCCACAAGCCCGTGTTATTTTCTCCAAAAAGACAGGGATAAGTTGGTAAGCATGACCAACAATGGTGTTTACAACATCAAGAAAATCAATTCACCTGAACTTATCTTTTCTTTAAATGAAACCGGGCTTTCCAATATCGACCCCTCAACACTGAACAGTTTTGCAGTTTCTGACAATGATTACTGGCTGGGCGGAAATAATTTACTTGTGCGGATCCAAAGAAACCAGGAATCCTGGGTCTCTAAAAGATTCACATACGATGTTGAAAACGATTATACATTCAAAGGCTATTATGTTACCCACCTGCAATTTGACAAACTGGGCAACCTGTGGATCGGCACCCAAAAAAACGGCATCAACCATTTCAACAATAAAAAAAATCAGTTTCTCCATTATAACTGGAATGCGCCATCGCTTAGCCGCCCTGATGCTGATCCGGTCAGGGCAATATGCCACAGGCTGAACGGTAATATTTGGTTAGGCTTCGACAGAAATGGAGTTGGAATTATTACCGCTGATGGCAAACAAAAATTCTTTAGCCACTATTACACGAAGTCAGGGGAAAAAAACCCGATCAATAACGTCCGCTCAATTTTTGAAGACTCTGAAGGCAATTTATGGATGGGTGAGTCAGGTGAGCTGTGTATTTTTAATGAAAACCTGCAACGGATTGAATCTGTAGACCTACGTTTTGACTGGCAATGGCCGTACCATAGTTATGTCATCAAAGAGTATAAACCCGGAAAATTAATTGTAACATCGTCCCAACAAATCGGTTTTATCGACATAGATAAAATGGTCTTGGAAAAGACCATATCTTTAGTTGAAAACAGAAACTACAGACCCGGAATCATAAGAGATTTAATCATTGATCTAAAAGGGAATTATTGGATTGCAAAAGATGAACATGGAATTTTAAAAGCCAATCGTTGGGATGAAAAATTCAACGTAGTAGACAAGCAATCACACCAACTATCAGACAACAAGGTTTACTGCATGATTAAAAGTGTTGACAGCTTATGGGTTGGCACCAATTCAGGGCTCAACCTGTTTTGCCTGAGAAAGGAAAAGGTTATAAAAAAATACTATGAACGCGATGGGCTATGCAATAACATTATCTACAGTATAAGTCGTGACCCATCAGGCATATTATGGATGAGCACCAACCGGGGAATTAGCAGGTTCAACCCTGCTACAGAAAATTTCAGGACCTATTTGCCAAATGATTTTTTCATGGACGATGCCTATTTCGTGGACAACGAGGGGCGCATTTTTTATGGAGGCTATACCGGTGTGGTTGCTTTTCACCCCGATAACATTAACCCATTAAACGTGACAGCACAAACCAGTTTAGAAAATTTCATTTTGTTTAATCAGCAAATCCTCCCGGGAGACACGGTGAACAACAGGGTGCTCCTAAAAAACCGCATCAATCAAACAGCGGACATCAAATTAAAACATCATGAAAACACTTTCACTTTTCAATTTAATGCCTACCCTTTCGATGTGCCCAATCAAAATGTTTTCCGCTACCGGTTATCCGGACTTCAGGAAGATTGGTTAACATCTGATGGCACAAACCGGCAGGCCAGCTATGCGGCTGTCCCCCCCGGGAAATACACTTTTGAAGTCCAGGTGGCATTCAGCCAATCCAACTATGGATCAGGGAAAAAAATAAATATTGAAATAGTTCCCCCGTTTTGGCAAACGGCATGGTTTAAAAGTGCTTTAATAATGATAATCATTATCACATCTTATACGGCTTATCGCATCAGGCTACGCCAAATAAAAAAGCGAAACATCGTGCTAAAAAATCAGGTTGAAAAACAAACACGTGAATTGAGAAACCAAAATAAACAAATTGTTGAAATTTCGGAAAAACTTCACGAGGCAGACCAATCCAAACTACAGTTTTTCACAAATATTTCACACGATTTCAGAACTCCGCTTACCCTCATCCTGGCTCATCTCGAAAATCTTGATGCCGCTAAAAACAAGGCAAAAAAAACCATTCGCAACAATGCACTCAGACTCCTAAACCTTGTTAATCAATTAATTGACTTACGTAAATTAGAACAAGGAGAATTGGCACTATCTGTTTCAGAAATTAACATAGTAGCTTTTACCAGTGAAATTGTTGAATCTTTTCAAATTCTGGCCACCCAACAAAAAATCAATCTCCGCTTTTACAGTGATGTTCAAAAACTTAATGTTTGGCTGGATAGAGATAAAATCGAAAAAATAATTAATAACCTTCTGTCCAATGCCCTGAAATATACCCCCGCAGGACAGTTTGTTATGGTTACCATTTCTGACAACAAGAACAATTTTTCTATTTCGGTAGAAGATACAGGAATTGGTATTTCTGAAGAAGATCAGCAAAAAATATTTGAGCGTTTTTACCGTACTGGTAAAGGACAACAAAATGCCACTGGACATGGTATCGGATTACCCATTGTAAAAGGTCTTACTGAACTTCAACAAGGGAAAATATCAATGAAAAGCGAAATAGATAAAGGCACAAAATTCACTTTGAGCTTTTCAAAAGGTAAAATGCATTTCAAAAAAGAAGATTTAAAACCTAAAATAACTAAAGAAACACAAATACAAAATATAAAACCCACACACACCATCCATGATTTTCACAGACTAGGTTTAAAAAACATATTACTGGTTGAAGACAACGACGAACTCTCAGATTACCTAAAGGATTTATTAGGCCAATGGTTCAATGTTAAAGTGGCAGGCAATGGCCGGGATGCACTGAAAATAATGGAAGAATACAGTCCCGAACTGATCATCTCGGATGTAATGATGCCGGTAATGGACGGAATTGAGTTTTGCAGAAGGGTTAAAGCTGCCCCCCAGTATTCACACATCCCTTTTATAATACTTACAGCACGTAGCGATGCAGAAACTCATATCGAAGGGTTTGAGCTGGGAGCCGACGATTACATCGAAAAACCATTTGACAGTAAAATATTTCTTAAACGAGTGCAAGCCCTCCTTGATAATCGTGAAAAAATAAAAAAACACATTGAAAGCGCGCCTGAATTGCAAGTTAACACAGAAAATCTTTCGCAAAAAGATCGAATTTTTTTTGAAACCACTAACAAAATAATTGATTCCCGCTTATCTGAGGCTGGTTTCAACATTGAAAAGCTCAGTAGCGAAATGAATATGAGCCGATCAACCTTTTATCGGAAATTCAAAATGCTTACCGGATTATCTGCCGCCGACTATCTCAGAACTATGCGCTTACATAAATCGTTGAAACATTTAAAAGAAGGCATTCCGGTATCACAGGTAGCTGAATTGGTAGGATTTCAA
The DNA here is from genome assembly GCA_041694375.1 of Bacteroidales bacterium. Lineage (GTDB taxonomy): Bacteria > Bacteroidota > Bacteroidia > Bacteroidales > Prolixibacteraceae > Roseimarinus. The sequence continues at coordinate 9,593 of JASMTI010000090.1, forward strand.
AGCATCGCACATTTTCGCAAATGTTTTAAAGATGAATTTGGAAAAACA
>JASMTI010000091.1:0-8211 GCA_041694375.1 Bacteroidales bacterium
TTATTGAAATTCAATAATTTTAGTCGAACTAATCCCGATAGTGAGGTACGAACGTATCGGGGACAAAAAAGACAGTGGGGTTTGGGGCAAAGCCCCCAATTTGTTAAATAAAATAATTACCATAATTTTAGGTGTTGCAAAACTGAAAACAGGAAAGAATAAAATCACTCACCCTAATCTTAAGGGGTCACGTTAACATTCGGATTGATTTTATATTTAGACATAAATTAAATCGATCCTTGATTAAACTCAAATTCATGGCAAATATCCCAGGTTTTTCCATTGTGTTTTAATAAAAAAATGCTTTTGGCTTTAAATTTTGCCTCAAATGAAAAATTTTTGAACTCGTCACAGGCTTTTTTAAACATATCTGGTTTTAAATCGCGATGGGCAATGCTGAGGTGGGGGGTAACTTTAAGGATACTTTCTTATTCGGGCTCAAACGTGCCTTTCAAGCTCATTCTTATTTCTTTCCCCTGATAAGTTGCTGTGCCTTCAATATTCTGTGTAATATTGCCGTTTGGACTAAGTTTGCCAGATCCCCCCATTTCAATTTTCAAGCTGGTCCCATCACCAAAGTCATAATATGAATACTGGCCTGGTTCAATGTAATAGTTTTCATTTACGATTGATGCTTCCCACTCACCATCAATAATAACAATATCCGGACCGGTGCCCATTGTAATTTCCATTTTTCCGCTACCGGTATCTGTGCTAAACAACTCACTGTCCACAAACAATTCAGTGGTCAGCGTTCCATAATATTCACCTACGAATTTAGCTCGTGGGTCTTCGGATTCTTCGCTACACGCCGTAAAAGCAAATAGAAACAAGGCTAAATAAATTATTGTTTTCATGTTGTTTTAGAATTTAATATTTATAGAAAAATACCTTCATTCTTTCAAATATATGCAATTTTTAAATAGCTCTTGTTGGTTTACAGACACTTTCGCGCAAAACCTCAATTAACACATTAATATATTCAACCACCATGTTCAGCAATTTCATGGTCAAAGTTGTTTGGGATAAACAAAATCAGTCAATTATAAATGATTTTTAGTATAACCTCCTTTTTTAATGTTTAAATTTTAACTCACGGTTAATATCCCAATTTTTTCCGTTGTGCTTCAATAAAAAAATGCTTTTGGCTTTAAATTTTGCCTCAAATGGAAAATTTTTGAACTCGCCCCAGGCTTTTTTAAACATATCTGGCTTTAAATCGCGATGGGCAATGGTTATGTGGGGCATGATTTTATGGCTCAATTCTTTGTCGGTGAAATGTGCCCCTTCAATTAAGTGGTTCTTCAGGTTTGAATGTAATTGCCCGATAAAATCTACCGGTTGCGCGTTAATGTAGATAACCTTTGGGGGAAAAGTGCCATAGCCGGTCAGTGATATTTCAAATGGTTCTTGGATATTCGCTGTTTGCCGGATGGCATGGATTATTGTTTGTTCTTCGTCACCGGTTCTTTTAAAAGGTTTTTGAAGGGTGATGTGGGCAGGTGATTTAAGCGCATGGCAACTGTTATATTTCTCACACACTTCTTGTTTAATTTTTTTGATATTCTCCCTCAGTTGAATGTCGGGAACAAGGGCAATGAAATATAAGTTTTCTTTGTTCATGTCGATATTTTGTTTGTGCAGGTTCTGTAAAAATACAAACAAAAATTAAATGTTTCCGGACCCGGAATTATGGGATGATTTTTAATTGGGTGTAAGACAAAAAAAAGCGACCTACTTTATGTAGACCGCTTTTGTAAAAGTGAACCTGGCGAGACTCGAACTCACAACCTCCTGATCCGTAGTCAGGTGCTCTATCCAATTAAGCTACAGGTCCTTTAAGTATTGAACGTTGTGTTTGCTTTTGTGCAACTGTGTTGGTTTCCTTAAAAGCGCTGCAAATATAGATGAACAGTGTATTACTTCCAAATAAAAAGTCAACTTTTATTAAAAAAACAAGGCTTTTTATTTGATGTGATTTCTAACTTCTTCATTCTTCAATATTTCCATTTTTCCATTTTTCCCGATTCCTTTTTAAGATTTCTTTGATTTCGGGTTCATTAAACTTTTTTATGTTAGTTATGATAACATCTTCCGATAAAAAATCGCCATACTGATTGCATTCGTCTAGCAATTCTTTAATCAAGCCGGCAATGTCTGTTTTTAAGGGGACCAAAGCCAGTGCTGTAGCGTAATCATCGCCATATTCAATGCTCTCAAATTCGGCATTGTACTGTTCCATAAAAAAGTCGAGCTCTTTTTTCAATGTTGATTGTTGAATTTCCCCAACATTTTCAGGTGCTTTATATGGGAAAATAAAAAAATACCTCAGCTTATCATCTTTACCACCCAGCCCGGTTGAAATAAATACTTGTTGTTCGTCGAGCAAAGAACTTTGCAATATCATCTGGCTTTGTTGTAATGCAAGTATTGTCCAGTCTTTTAGGTTTTTAGGTGCTTTTTTGCTATAATCTTCCAATGCCCTGAAGGCTTCAACCGAATCAACCATTGCAAGCTTCAATATTGTGATTTTTTTATCTTCAATATTTATTTCTTCCTGGTTCATATCATCAATAAGCTCAGAAATGGCCCGTTCTTCTTTCTTGATATCAATCTTTTTTGATTGTTCAAAAAATTCGCGTTGTAGTTCAATATCAATTGTCTCTTCCAATATTTTGAAATTATTGGAGAGGTTATTGATTAAATCTTCTATGTTATTATAATTAAGTTCGTGATCCATTTGTGTTGTTTGTTAAAATTCAAACATTTAATGCTTACTGGTTATAAAAAAAAACAACCAGCATGTAATCTTTGCTTATTCAAAACCATTAAAATACAACAAAATTCGTTCCTTATTTTTTAATGACAATATTGCTGACAAAAATAGTTTGGAACAAAATGGTGTTTTGACAAACAATCCCAAAATTATACTTCAATAAGGTTGTTAATGGTTTGTACCGGGTTGTTTGATTTAAAAATGTAACTACCTGAAACCAGAACGTTTGCGCCAGATTCAAAAAGTTTTTTTCCGGTTTCGGCATTTACCCCTCCGTCAACTTCAATAAGTGTTTGAAATCCCCGCTGGTTTATCATGGCTCTCAGCCTTTCTACTTTGCGATAAGTCGATTCGATAAATTCCTGTCCCCCGAATCCGGGGTTAACCGACATGAGTAGCACCATATCAATTTCGGGTAATATTTCAGATAATAACTCAACAGGCGTGTGTGGGTTTAAACAAACACTGGCTTTAATGCCTTGTTCTTTAATATAATTGATCGTTCGGTTAAGGTGTCGGCATGTTTCATAATGAACGGTAATATTGTCAGCCCCCGCTTCTTTAAAAGGTAAAATAAACGGATCGGCATTTTCAATCATCAGGTGTACATCAATAAATTTTGAAGTGGCTTTTCTTACTTGTTCAAGTATGGGCAAGCCAAAAGATATATTGGGAACGAAAACACCATCCATTACATCAAAATGTATCCATTCGGCATTGCTTTCGTTAATTTTACCGATATCTTTTCCCAGTTCCAAAAAATTTGCTGACAGTATTGATGGTGCAATTATTCGCTTCATTTGTTCTAAATTTATATCCTTGAAAATGTAAATATAAAAAAAGCTCCCGAAAGGAGCTTCATTAATCATTCGCCTAGATAGCTTTTTAATAATTTGTTCCGATAATTATTCTTGAGCTTTTTAATTGCCTTTTCTTTTATTTGCCTGACCCGCTCGCGGGTTAAGCCAAAAACCTCGCCAATTTCTTCGAGCGTGTGTGGCCTGGTTCCGTTTAAACCAAAATAATACCGGATAATGTCGCTTTCACGTTCCCCAAGTGTGGAAAGTGAGCGTTCAATTTCTTGTTGTAACGAATTGTTTAAAAGTCCATCGTCGGGGCTTGGTGTTTCTTTATTTAGCACAACATCGTACATGTTGTTGCCGTCTTCTTCTTTTATAGGGGCATCCATCGAAATATGATGACCGGAAGCCTTCATCGCTTCTTCAATCATTTCGGGTGTTGTTTCTAAAATTTCAGAAATTTCTTTTGTGGTTGGTTCCCTCTGGAATTCTTGTTCTAATAAGTTAAAGGCTTTGTTTATTTTGTTTATTGAGCCAATTTTATTAAGCGGTAAACGTACAATACGAGCCTGCTCGGCCAAAGCTTGTAAAATTGATTGCCTGATCCACCAAACCGCGTATGATATAAATTTAAACCCACGGGTTTCATCAAAGCGTTGTGCCGCTTTAATTAACCCCAGGTTGCCTTCGTTAATTAAATCGGGTAAGCTAAGGCCTTGGTTCTGATATTGTTTAGCTACAGAGACAACAAAACGGAGATTGGCATTAATAAGTTTCTCAAAAGCTGAACGGTCGCCTTTTTTTATCTTCTTGGCCAGTTCAACTTCCTTGTCGGGGGACAGTAGTTCTACTTTTCCAATTTCATGTAAATACTTGTCAAGCGATAAGGTTTCCCTGTTGGTAACCTGTTTTGTTATTTTCAGTTGCCTCATACTCCTTTGTTTTATCCGTCCGAAAATAAATAAAAAAAAACTATATATAAGATTATTCGAAGTTTTTTTTGTGCTTAATCATTATATTAACAACATGGCTTTTTATACATATTCTTTTGTTAAACCAGTTAATTGGTTTTTTGTTTAAAATGGTTTGTTATCATTTGATATATTTGCATAAATATAAACGAATCGGAATTGTATGCGGAAAATAGCGCTTCATTGGCAAATTCTTATTGCTTTGGTATTATCTGTTCCATTGGGGCTTTTTTTTGGTCAGGGTGGAATTGTTGATTTAAGTGGGGTATTCAATTTTATGGGGAGCTTGTTTCTTAATGCCCTTAAAATGATTGTTGTGCCCCTGATTATTTCAGCAATCATTACAGGTGTCTCAAATATAAAATCGGAAAAAGGCTTTGCCCGTATGGGGGGAAAAACCATATTGTACTATCTTACAACAAGTTTTTTGGCAATTATTACCGGCTTGATTTTGGTTAATTTATTTACACCGGGTATAATTGATGGGGTGCCTGCAAAAGATGTATTGGCACTTGCCCCTTTAACAACTGAGCAATTAGAATCGATAAGCGGAAAAGGCACCAGTGAGGTATATGCCATATTTTTAAGGATGGTGCCGCCTAATATTTTTAAGGCTGCAAGTGAAGGTCAAATGCTTGGCCTTATCACTTTTAGCCTTGTTTTTGGTTTTTTTATCCGCAAACTTAATGAGAACTATAAAAGTGTTCAGCTAAATTTTTGGAATGGTATTTATGATGTGATGTTGGGAATTACACATCTGGTAATGCGTATTGCACCGTTTGGTGTTTTGGGTCTGGTGGCTTTAACCGTGAGTGAAACCGGTTTCGGCTCAATTATGCCCTTGCTGAAATTTGCAATCATTGTTGTTGCTGTCTTGTTGTTTCATGTTTTTGTTTCTACTTCATTTATATTATACAGTGTAGGCAAAATTAAGCCTCTGGTATTTTTAAAAATCATGTCGCGTGCATTGCTAACTGCGTTTTCAACCAGTTCATCGTCGGCCACTTTGCCCGAAACCATCGAGGGCGTAACGCATGCAGGTGTCCCTAAAAAAGTATCAAGCTTTGTGTTGCCGCTGGGGGCTACCATAAATATGGATGGCACAGCTTTGTACGAATGTGTGGCAGCAATGTTTATTGCGCAGGCTTATGGGCTGGATATTAGTTTTGGTATGCAACTGGTTGTTGTATTGGTAGCTTTACTTACTTCAATAGGTGTTGCCGGTGTGCCTTCGGCCAGTTTGGTTGCTATTGTTATTATCTTAAAGGCTATTGGGTTGCCCGACACTGCGTTGGGTTTGATTTTGGTGGTTGACCGTCCGCTTGACATGCTACGTACCGCTGTTAATGTTTGGAGTGATAGTTGCGGGGCAGCGGTGATTGCTGCAACTGAGAATAATTCATAATAATAAAGAAAACAGGTATCCATGCATCGTTATTTTATTCAACTGGCTTATAACGGTAAAGATTTTCATGGCTGGCAAATTCAGCCCAATGCTGCAACGGTGCAGCAAACTTTAAATGATGCACTTTTATTGTTGCTTTCACAAAAAATAAATATAGTTGGTGCCGGACGTACCGATACGGGGGTCCATGCTTCATTTTTTGTGGCCCATTTTGATTTGGAAACGCCTGTAAACGACACCGAAAAATTGGTTTATAAGCTGAATAAAATTTTACCTGTTTCTATCCGAATTGATAAGATTTTTAAAGTTGATAATACAATGCATGCACGTTTTGGTGCCTTATCGCGTACGTATCATTATTTCTTCTCGTTAAAAAAAGAACCCTTTTTTAACGATTTTACCACTTTTATGCCTTATAACCTTGATGTTGGCAAAATGAATGCTGCTTCAGCGGTCCTCCTAAAGCATTCTGACTTTACTTCTTTTAGTAAATTACATACCGATGTAAAAACAAATAACTGTGTAATTGATAAAGCTGAATGGGTAAAAAAAAATGATATGTTGATATTTGAAGTAAAGGCCGATCGTTTTTTGAGGAACATGGTGCGGGCATTGGTTGGTACGCTTGTTTTGGCTGGAAGGGATAAAATATCGGCCAGCGAATTTGAAGAAATCATTCATAAAAAAGACCGTGGGGCAGCAGGTGCTTCAGCTAAGGCCGGAGGGCTTTTTTTGTCGCAAATTGAGTATCCTGAAGAAATTCAAAAAAAATTCGTTAAAACTTCTTTTCTTTGCAACTTTTAAAAACTTCCTGAAAAAAGATTCAACTTCTTTTATGTAGGATTGTTATTGGGGATAAAAAGGTCTTGTAATTATGGGGGAATATATAATTAACTATTTTAATGAGTTTTGGGGATTAATGGTGGAGATGGCACCTTACCTCTTATTTGGATTTTTGTTTGCCGGGATATTGCACATTTACCTTCAAAAAGAAAAAGTGGGGAAAATGTTAAACGGGAACGACCTTAGGTCAGTCACAAATGCAACTATTTTTGGCATTCCACTTCCGTTGTGTTCATGTGGTGTTATACCGGCTGGTTTGTCGTTTCATAAAAATGGGGCATCGAAGGGTTCAACTGTATCATTTTTGATTTCAACGCCACAAACCGGGGTCGATTCTATATTGGTAACATACTCGTTGTTGGGGTTGCCTTTTGCCATTATCAGGCCTATTGTTGCCATGGTTACAGGCATAACAGGGGGGGCATTGGCTAATTCGTTTACAAAACATAAGCCGGTATCAAAAGAAAAGCATGTTGATAAATATGCACATCTTTCATTTACCCAAAAGGTAAAAAAAGTTTTTCAATATGGTTTTGTCGAGTTTATTCAAGATATTTCTAAATGGCTGGTAATTGGTTTGTTATTGGCGGCATTGCTGGCTGTGGTAATTCCCGATGATTTTTTCACACAATATATTCAATATCCATGGCTTAACATGTTGTTGGTATTGGTTGCTTCAATGCCACTTTACATTTGTGCTACCGGCTCGGTGCCTATCGCTGCCGTGTTAATGATGAAAGGCTTGTCGCCTGGTGCTGCACTGGTTTTTCTTATGGCAGGGCCTGCAACCAACGTTGCCACAATGACGGTGCTATGGAAGTCGATTGGTAAAAAAGCAACCTTGATTTACCTGGCTACCATTATTGGGGGGGCACTTATTTTTGGTTATTTAATCGATGTGTTTTTACCGGGCAGTTGGTTTTCCATGGCTGAACATGTACATGCCCACAACCATATTTTACCCGAATGGCTGGGGGTTATGTCTGCAATAGTATTGGGCGCTTTGATTGTTAACGGGTATTATTTAAACTGGGTTAAAGCAAAAAAAGATAAACAACAAAAAGTAAAACTGGAGGATAAAATGGGCGTTGAAAAATTTAAAGTAGAAGGAATGACATGTAAGAATTGTAAGGCGCATGTTGAGAAAGATGTAATGAAATTAGATGGAGTTGATGAAGTAATAGCTGATTTCAATACCGGCGAAGTTTCAGTATCGGGCGAGAACTACGATGTTGAAAAAGTAAAACAGGCTGTTGAGGAAGCGGGATACGATTTTAAAGGTAAAATGTGAAATTACCATCAATAAAATTTATCAATATTGATAACATAGGGGTTGTTTTGAAGCATAATTTTTTTCGATTGATAATGGTAGCCCTAATATGGGTTGCGTTATCTGGTTGGGGGTATACAGGCCAC
>JASMTI010000092.1:0-21211 GCA_041694375.1 Bacteroidales bacterium
AATTCGTTTTATTATTGAACGCTGACAAAATATTCTCGGTTGACGAAATTGTAGAATTGCGTGCCGAAAATTTTGACCTGGAATAACCCGGGTATTTATTTATTCTTGAAAATAACTTAAGTGGATTATTCAGCAACTGCAAGTATATATAGCCAAAAGCTCCAGGAAAAGGAATTCGCAAAAATTCAGGAGTTTATGCGCAAAAATTTGGGCGTTAAGCTGGCACCCATAAAAATTGTGATGGTCAACTCGCGGCTAATCAAAAGGTTAAAAGCCACAGGCATCCATACCTTTCCCGAGTATATCGAGTATGCTTTGTCAGCCGAAGGGAAACGTTCGGGTGAGCAACAGTGTATGGTTGATGAGCTGACCACGCACAAAACTGAATTTTTTCGTGAAAACGAACAGTTTGATTTCTTAAAAGAGGTTGTTTTGCCTGAGTTTACCAACAATCATAACTCTTTCTTTAAAATATGGAGCGCAGGATGTTCAACCGGTGAAGAAGCCCTGACCATGGCTATGATCTTTGAAGGGTATAAAGCATACCATCCGGGGTTTAATTACAGTATTGAGGCCACCGATGTTAGCAAAGGTGTAGTTGATAAAGCTATACTTGGTGTTTATGGGGGGGCAAATGTGCTTGGGCTCGATGAAAAACTCAGAAAGCAGTATTTTCAGCCAGTAAAGAATGGTAATGGCTCAATAATACAAGCTTCTAAAGTTCTGCGTGAAAAGATTAAATATTCAGTTAGCAACCTTGCTGCGCCATACACTTATCCAAATAGCATGTTTGATGTTATTTTTTGCAGAAATACATTAATTTATTTCGAGGATAATGCAAAGCGGGAAGTTGTGAATAAGTTAATCAGCAAAATAAAACCAGGTGGTTATTTGTTTGTGGGTTTATCTGAAACAGTTTCGCAATACTCAAAAGACATCAAACAAATGAGGCCAAGTGTTTATAAAAAAATCGGATAACGATATGAGTAAGAATAAAATTAAAACCTTAATAATTGAAGAGCAGCTTCCGGTAGCTGAAAAAATTCAGAAAGAACTTGAAAAGGACGGTCATGTAGTAACTACAACAATTTCAACAAAAACCGGAACCCTTAGGGCAAAAGCTTTTGATTTCGATTTTTTTGTAATTAATTGTGGTGAAAGTGGTAAAGAAGGCATCGACTTTCTAAAAAGCCTTTCTTCGGAAAAAGAAATTGATGACGTACCTGTTTTATTTGTTTTTGATGAAGCCGTAAAGCTTGATGTGCGTTTGCTGAAGTTTAATAAACGCTTCGATTTTATACGTTTACCTTTTGACCCGGTTGAATTTAAGCTCAGGTTAGACCAGCTGAAGGGAAAAGATAAAAATGAGCCACCATACCTGAACAAAAACAGCGGACCTAAGGCAGAAAATGGGGCACCTCAGTCAAACAAAGTATTGTTGGTTGAAGATAACCCACTCAATCAAAAAGTTTTGGGTATGTTTATATCGAAGCTTGGCTTTGAACATGATGTTGCCTCAAATGGTCAAATGGCAGTTGACCTGGCAACAGAGAACGAATACCGTTATATTCTTATGGATATTTATATGCCCGGTATGGATGGAACTGAAGCCACAGCCATTATTAGGGAAAATGAAGAAATATCGGGGCGGGCGCGTTCAAAAATTATAGCTATTACTGCTAACGAGTCGGATGAAAGTGTGAAGAGGTGTTACGATAGCGGAATGGACGATTATCTTGTAAAACCTTTTACACTCGAAATATTAAGAGAAAAACTTGTGTAACCTGTTGGTTTGGATAAGATAAAATATTTAAAACAAGGAGAATTGGCAATTGTCTCGGGTGATACTAAAGTGTTTACCATATTGGGCTCTTGCGTTGCTGTTGTTCTTTGGGACGAACAATCAAAAATTGGTGGTGTTAACCATTATTTGTTGCCCAACTGGAACAATAAAGGGGCTCCTGATGTTCGATACGGAGATGTTGCTGTTACCGAGCTGCACGATAAAACAATATTATCGGGGGCTATTAAACGACGTCTTGTTGCAAAAATATACGGTGGTGCCAGTTTGTTAAACTTTGAGACCTCAGGTTTTAATATTGGTCAACGGAATATTGATGTTGCCAGACAACAACTTAAAGAATTACACATCCCTGTTGTGGAAGAAGAAATTGGGGGGAAAACCGGACGAAAAATATTGTTCGATCCACAAACAGGGTATGTAAAAGTTGATTTGATTAAAAATATTAACTTTTAAGGGATTGAAAGTAATGGGAGCAAGTAAAAAAAGAATTAAAGTTTTAGTAGTTGACGATTCTGTGATTTTCAGGCGTGTGCTGGCAAATGCAATTGAGTCGGATATTGAACTTGACCTGATTGGTACTGCGGCAGATGCTTTTGAAGCAGTTGATTTTATTGAAAAAGATATACCCGATGTTATTACCCTTGACATTGAGATGCCTAAAATGGATGGGCTTACTTTCCTCGATAAACTGATGCAAAAACAACCCATTCCGGTCATCATAGTTTCAAGTATCACAAAAGGGAACAAGGAGGTTTGCCTGGATGCATTTCATAAAGGTGCCATCGATATTATTCATAAACCTGAAAACCTGAAATCGAATACAAATCTTTACGACTTCTACAGTTTTGTATGCGAAAAAGTGAAAGGGGCATCACAGGCCAATATGCGCCAGAAGCAAAAATTATTGGTCGATTTGTCGGGGATTAAACAGGTTCAGCCTAAAGCGCCGGTAATTGTACAAACAACCGAAATTATTGCAATTGGTGCATCGGCGGGTGGAACTACGGCCATTGAATTTATTTTGAGGCGTTTGCCCGCCGATATGCCGGGAATATTAATCACCCAGCACATGCCCAAAGGGTTTACGAACTTATTTGCCAACCGCTTGAACGATATTTGTCCGCTTGAAATAAAGGAGGCCGAAAATGGAGACCGCCTGTACCAGGGGCGCGTGCTTATTGCCCAAGGCGGAAAGCAAATGGAATTGGTGGGTACAGCCGGAAACTACAGGGTTGCAGTAACCGATTCAGAACCTGTCAATCGGCATAAGCCTTCGGTTGATGTCTTGTTCGATTCAGTAGCAAAAGTTGCCAGAAACCGTGCCACAGGGATTATACTTACCGGCATGGGTGCTGATGGGGCTAAGGGCTTGTTAAATATGAAACAAGCTGGTGCATTTACCATTGTCCAGGATGAAAAATCATCGGTTGTATATGGCATGCCACTCCAGGCGTTCAAACTTGATGCGCATAAAATTGAATTGTCGTTGCAGCGTATGCCCGATTATCTGATTGATAAGTATAAAAAAAGGTAAACCCTATCGCGAAAAAGACAGGCGTTGCCCTTTTTTGCCTTCATCAAAAACACCTTTGCGGTATGCCAGATGGCCGTTTACAAAGGTATATTCAACTTTATGGTTAAAAGTTGTGCCCTCAAAAGGCGACCAATTGCATTTATAAGCAATATTATCGTGCTGTACTTTCCAGGCATCACGGGGTGAAACCAATACGAGGTCGGCTTTATAGCCTTTTCGTATAAATCCCCTGTTTTCAACCTTAAATAGTTGTGCAGGGGCATGGCACATTTTTGTTACAACCTGTTCGTATGAAAATACACCCTGGCTTACCATTTCAAGCATGACCGGCAATGCATGTTGTACCAGTGGCCCGCCCGACGGACATTTGAAATATGTATTTTCTTTTTCTTCAAGGGTATGCGGGGCATGGTCGGTAGCTATAACATCAATAATATCTGATTTTAGGGCATTTCTTAAGGCTTCTTTGTCGTCAGGAGTTTTAACGGCCGGGTTCCATTTAATCTTTGTCCCTTTCTTTTCATAATCACGGTCATCAAACCAAAGATGGTGTACGCATACTTCGGCTGTAATGTTTTTTTTGTCAGGGGCACCTTTATCAAACAGTTCCATTTCACGTGCTGTTGTTAAATGTAGAATGTGCAACCGTGTCCCGTATTTTTTAGCAAGCTGTACTGCTTTTGATGAAGATTTATAACACGCCTCAGCGCTTCTTATTTGTGGGTGATATTTTACAGGAAGGTCTTCACCGTAGCGTGCAAGGTAATCATTGCTGTTTTTTTTAATAATCGATTCTTCTTCGCAGTGTGTGGCAACAAGCATGTGTGCTTTCTCAAACAGTGCTTCCAGAGGTTTGCCTTCAACAAGCATGTTGCCGGTTGATGACCCCATGAAACATTTAATCCCGCATACCTTTCGGGGGTCGGCTTTCAACACTTCATTCAGGTTGTCGTTGGTGGCCCCAATATAAAAAGAAAAATTGGCGAGTGATTTTTCGCTTGCTTTTGTGAATTTTTCTTCCAGCAGCTCAATGGTTGTGGTTTGGGGTATGGTATTGGGCATTTCCATGTACGAAGTAATCCCGCCGGCAACAGCAGCCTTAGCTTCGGTGTATATATCGGCTTTGTGTGTAAGGCCCGGATCCCTGAAGTGTACCTGATCATCAATTACACCGGGTAAAAGCAGTAAGTCTGTTGCATCAATTATATGTGCATCATCAGGGAGTGTGTCGTTATCGGTAAAAATATCAACAATGTTTTCATTATCAATAAGAACGCTGCCCCTGATTTTTTTGTTCTCGTTAATAATTGTTGCGTTATAAATTAATGTCTTCATGGGTTTAGTATTTACGTAAAACAAAACAGCCCCAATAACGGGGCTGTTCAAATTATACCGAAAGTTTTCGGTTATATTTTTTAAAGAAGCTTTGCCATTTCATTTTTAAAACACCAAAAAGGGCTTCGCTGAATATGCCCCCGCTCATTTTTGAAGTACCTTCCTGCCGGTCGATAAATATAATGGGGACTTCTTTGATTTTAAATTTATATTTCCAAGTAGTGAACTTCATCTCAACCTGGAAACCATATCCTTTCATACGGATATCATCGAGGTCGATGGTTTCGAGAACGCGCCTTGAGTAGCAAACAAACCCGGCTGTTGAGTCATGAACATTCATACCTGTGACAATACGGACATAGAAAGATGCGAAATAAGACATAAGCACCCTCTTAAGCGGCCAGTTTACGACATTAATCCCGCTTATGTAGCGTGAGCCGATCGACATGTCGGCACCAGATTTACAGGCTTCATATAAATTAACAAGGTCATCGGGGTTGTGTGAGAAATCGGCATCCATTTCGAAAATATATTGGTAGCCCTGTTCTAGCGACCATTTGAAGCCGGTAATATAGGCAGTACCCAAACCTAATTTGCCTGGCCGTTCAATTATGTGCAATTTATCGGGGAACTCCTGCATTAAATTTTTTACAATGTCGGCTGTTCCGTCAGGTGAGTTGTCGTCAATGATTAGTATGTGAAAAACTACAGGCAATTTAAAAACATATCGTATGATTTTTTCTATGTTTTCCTTTTCCTTGTATGTGGGAATAATTACAACATTCTCTTTCATGAGGTATATTTTACAGCATATTTCTATAATAAATTCTAACTGAATGATGCTTAATGTTCAGTTTTCTGATATTAAACTCTAAAAAACAAAATTACATTATTTCTTTAATTCTGAAATATTATCGGGTAAAATCAACCATTTTTAGCTGGGGGGTTTATATTGACATTTTTGGTTTTTGAGGATTAAAACCATGTGTTTTCCGAATTTACAAGTATTAATATTTTTTTTACGGAGAAAAAATAGATGAAATATTAAGCAAAAAAAGGTGAAAAATTTACAAGAAGGAATTAAAGGTGTTTTTTAAAAAGCTTATTGCAAAGGTATTTCTGGGGTTTATTATTTTGCGGGTGTTTTTTATGAAAAAAAAGAAAGTGAATACACATATTATAAATGATTATATTTGACGTGCTTAAAATAATTTATCATGTAATTTTTTCGAAACGTCAATTAATAAAACCAAAAGAAATGAATAAACCCGCTTCACAGAAATTAACTTTAAGAGAAAAAATTGGGTATAGTTTGGGCGATGGATCTGCCAACCTGGTGTTCCAGATGATGATGATGTTCCAAATGTACTTTTATACCGATGTGTTTGGCATAAAAGCCACGGCCGCCGGTTTTATTTTATTGTTTGCACGTTTTTTTGATGCTTTTGTTGATCCAGTTGTAGGAATATTATCAGACAAAACAAACACCCGCTGGGGAAAATATCGCCCCTGGATTTTATGGACGGCCATTCCTTTTGCCGTATTTTTTGTTTTGGCTTTTACTACGCCCGATCTCGACGAAAGGGGCAAGATTTTATGGGCCGGTATCAGTTATACGATATTAATGAGCCTGTATTCATTTAACAATACTCCTTACTCTTCACTTGGTGGGGTAATGACAAGTAATATTAAAGAACGTACCAGCATCTCATCGATACGTTTTATAACAGCTACGATAGCAACCTTCGTTGTACAGGGGTTAACACTGCCACTGGTAGCCAAATTTGGCCAAGGTAACGAACAAATTGGTTGGTTTAAGACCATATTCTTATTTGCAGCTATTGCCGTGGTGCTTTTTTTAATAACTTTCTTTTCAACAAAAGAACGTATTAACCCGCCAGTTGGACAAAAATCAGATGTCAAGCAAGACTTCAAGGATATTATTAAAAACAGCCCATGGCGTTCGATGTTTGTGTTGACTTTGTTCCTTTTTACCACGCTGGCACTTTGGGGGAGTAGTATGTCGTACTACTTTAATTATGTAGTTGATAAATCATCACTTTACAACTTCCTGCAAATATTTGGCCTGGTAAATGTTGATGGTGAATCCTATGGCGTATGGCATACATTCCTTGATGCTTTTGGGTTAATTGCCCAAAGTAACTTGAGTAATGTATTTGAAGTTGGTTTCAGCTTGTTCAACATGTTCGGGCAACTTGTAACATTGGCCGGGGTAATGCTGTTGTCATCATTTTTATCCAACATTTTTGGTAAGCGCAGGGTGTTTATTATTTGTTTAGCGCTAACGGCTGTGTTTACTTCAATGTTTTTCTTTGTGTCGCCCGAAAATATTACCGGGATATTTATCATCAATATACTTAAAAGTTTAGCATACGCCCCTACAATTCCATTACTATGGGCAATGATGGGTGATGTTGCTGACTATTCAGAATATAAAAACCACCGCCGTGCAACAGGTTTTGTTTTTGCAGGTGTTGTTTTTGCCCTAAAATTAGGCCTTGGTATTGGTGGTGCAGTTTGTGGAGGTATTATTGACAGTTTCGGTTTTGTTGCCAACCAAGAACAAACCGAGTCGGCGTTATTTGGAATAAAGCTTTCTGCAAGTATTATTCCTGCCATTACATTTTTTATTGGTGTGATCGCTTTGTTTTTCTATAAGATTTCAAAAGAATATAACGAAAAGATGCAGGCCGATCTGGAGTTAAGGCGCGCTGACTATTAACCTAACTTTAATGACAATAAAGATGAAAAATATTGTAATATTGTTGCTATCGGTTTTAGTTATAACTGCTTGCTCTACAAATGAGAAGGAAACAGCAACATTAAAAAGTGCCCTTAGTGACAATTTCCTTATAGGGGTTGCGGTTAACCCATATCAGACTTCAGGCAGAGATTCAGTTGCCGATGCATTGATTAAAAAGCATTTCAACTCGATTGTTGCTGAGAATTGCATGAAAAGTGCTATGATTCAGCCCAAACCGGGTGAGTTCAATTTTGACAATGCGGATCAGTTTGTTGAATATGGTGAAAAGAACGATATGTTTATTGTTGGCCATACCCTTATCTGGCATTCTCAGTCACCGCGTTGGTTTTATCTTGATGAAGAAGGAAACGACGTGAGCCGTGAAGTACTGATCCAACGAATGAAAGACCACATCTCAACTGTTGTAGGCCGTTATAAAGGCAAAGTTAATGGATGGGATGTTGTTAACGAAGCCATTAATGACGATGGTACATGGCGCGAAAATAATTTTTACAAAATCATTGGTAAAGACTATGTTCGCTTAGCCTTTGAATTTGCCCGTGAGGCAGACCCGGAAGCTGAGTTGTATTATAACGATTATAATATGCTCAAAGAAGGGAAAAGAAATGGTGTGGTGAAAATGGTAAAAGAACTTCAGGAACAGGGGGTAAAAGTAGATGGTATTGGTATGCAGGGGCATTATTATATGAATTTTCCTACAATTGAAGACATTGAAAAGAGCATTGTAACCTTTGCTGATTTAGGATGTAAGGTAATGTTTACCGAGCTTGATGTTTCAGCGCTTCCTAATCCTTGGGAATCTACCGCCGAAGTATCTTTCGATGCCCAGTATGAAGATAAACTAAACCCATATAAAGATGGTCTTCCCGAAGATGTGTCAGAGCAATTAAACCAACGTTTTTTCGATTTGTTCAAGCTCTTTATTAAGCATAGCGACAAAGTGAGCCGGGTAACACTATGGGGGTTATCTGATGCTTATTCATGGAAAAATAACTGGCCCATCAGGGGCAGGACCGATTACCCGCTATTATTCGACCGTGATTACCAACCTAAACCAGCTGTTGGTATGATTATCGAAGAAGCTAAAACGAAATAATTATTGAACCGTTAAAATAGAATGATATGTCAAAGAAACCACGACACTTAATTAAAAGCATTTATACTGCCGATCCACGTGCACACGTTTATAACGGGAAACTTTATATTTTTCCTTCGCATGATATTGATGCCGGTGTACCTGAAGATGATACAGGCGCCCATTTTAATATGCGTGACTACCATGTTTACTCACTTGACGATGCCGAAGGCGAAGTTGTTGACCATGGTGTAGCCATCGATGTTGATGACGTACCCTGGGCAAACCGTCAAATGTGGTCGAACGATGTTGGTGAAAAAGATGGTAAGTACTACATGTATTTTCCGGCCAAAGATAAAGATGATATCTTCAGGATTGGTGTGGCTGTTGCCGATAAGCCGGAAGGACCGTACAAGGCGCAACCTGAACCAATGAAGAACGGAATTAGTATTGACCCGTCGGTGTTTGTTGATGATGATGGTACTCAATATGTTTATTTTGGTGGTATATGGGGCGGACAGCTACAACGTTGGAAAACCGGTGAATACGAAGAAAACGATGACCTTCGTGTCGATGAAGAACCAGCCCTTTGTGCTAAAGTAGCCAAGCTTTCTGACGATATGCTCCAATTTGGGGAAGAACCACGAGATGTGGTAATCCTTGACGCTTATGGTAAACCTCTGTTGACACAAGATGAAAACCGCAGGTTTTTCGAGGCTGCCTGGATGCATAAATATAAAGGGAAATATTATTTCTCATATTCAACCGGTAATACACACCTGTTATGTTATGCTGTTGGTGATAACCCCTATGGACCATTTACTTACAAAGGTGTTATTATGACACCAGTAGTTGGATGGACAACGCACCATTCAATTGTTGAGTATAAAGGTAAATGGTATTTATTCCATCATGACAGTAAAGTTTCGGGCGGAAAAACATGGTTGCGCAGCATGAAAGTTGTGGAGCTTACTTACCGCGAAGACGGAACCATTGAGACTATTGATGGAAATGCAGACGAGTAGGATTATTTTTCATAATTTATGAGTTTTATATAACAAAACAGGGGTGCATGTTGCATCCCTGTTTTATTATGCATTGCTATTGGTGAGTTGATGGATTTCATCGAGCACATCTTTGGTTCGTTTGGGAGTGAGTTGCAAGGGGTTTAATACTTCGGGGCTGGCTGTTATTTGCCGGCAAATAACAACCCCTTTGTCCATGAGTTTTTGCTTGTGGGCTTTGGTTAACTTGTTTAACACGGTAACCGGGTATATTTTCTCACGGTCGATAATATCTTTCAGGCCGTTGCCTTTGGGGTAATCCCAGGCTAACAGAAACATATCGTTACATTCGCCATAATCAATTGCATCGCTTGTAAACCTTGTGTTGGTTGCGATACATCCCGTGAAAATGAAATCTTTGAATTCGGGCAATGCCTCGCGTTTTTTGATAATGTCTTCTACACGTGAGTGGATATAAAGCGGAACTTTAACACTTACCGGTTTACCTGCATCCTGTGCATATTTGCATTCAACCAGTATTTGTTGCTTATGATTTGTGGCAATTACATCTACTTCGTGGGTAACACATCGTCCTTGCACTACAATGCCAGTTTGTGTTTGGTAACCTTGTGTTTCCATTACCCGGCTCACAAGATGCTCAAAAGGATACCCGGTGTTGCCCAGTTCCATAATGGCTTGTTTAAGTTTATAACGCGATGCTGTGGCATATTTGCGGGAACGTAATAATGAAAAAGCATGTTTGTAAATCTTTTGGGTGTTCATCCCATCGGTTATCCACGATTGAATATCTGATACAATTTGTTCGATGACATCCGTGTCGGCTCCCGAGCGCTCAAGCGAGCCGGCCAGCTTTTCGGGTGAAAACGGCTCTTGTTCTCCCGAAGCTTTTGTAATTAAAACTGTGTTGTTTTTATGGTTGGTCATTGCTGTGATATTTATATAAACCCAAAGATAAGTTTTTTAGGGAAGTTGTTGTGTGTTGAATATGCTTTTCGGGGAAGGATATATTTTATGGTCATGGATAATTTTATTTTAATATTTGTATTAATGATCTAAATGTTTTATTTTTAGGGTGCAAACCAATACTTGTTCCCCCATGAGTATAAAATGCCGCCTCCAAAACAATACTTTTCATAAAACTGTTTTAACCAGTTTTTATTTAGTTGTTTCTTCATTTACTTTCAGCCAGTCCATTGTTGAAAATACCATTGATGTTAAAAATTCATATATAGATAATCCTTTTACTGCAGGACAAATAGTAGATGAAAAGCTCATCTTTTTAGGCATCGGCCGTAGTACAGAAATTGAAGGTTATGAGGCAAACGACCGGTATAATGCTCGTTTATGGAAAACAACGGAGTTGGATGAGGAGCGATATTTTACGTTTACCATAACACCTGAAGCTAATTGCTATGTCGATTTTCTTTCATTTGAATTTTCAGCACAATCAAGTGGTACGGGGCCTGTGTCAGTGGCATTGCGTTCAAGCGTTGATGATTTTACTGAAAATATTAGTGTCCCGGTTATTAATGGAGGACTTGTTGATTTAACAAATGAAAACTTTCAGGAAGTTGATGAATCAATTGAATTCAGGTTATATGCATGGGGCGCATCGACTGATGAAGGCACGTTTAGTGTGAACGATTTTGTATTTAAGGGATATGTTTTTGATCAAGATTGCATGGTTCCGGCTGTGCCGGGTTTGATCAGTGGCGACGTTGAAGCTTATCCCGGTGAAGACGGACTTGCTTATCAGGTTACCCCCATTGATAGGGCTGAAGATTATGAGTGGCTCATTAACGGAGATGCAATGATAACAGAAGGAGCTGGGAGAGATAGGGTTGTGGTTAAATCCGGCGAAAACAATTTTTCAATATCGGTTTCGGGCAAAAATAATTGTGGCACTGGGCCAGTGTCTCCCGAATTGTATGTTAATGTTGAATATCCTGTTTTATATTTTCATGATTTTGGTGAAAGCAATACAATAACAGCGGATCACCCCTATGTTGAAATGCCGGTTGAGATGAACGAAAACCTGGGCAGTTCATCGTGGACAAACACATCCGGCGTATGGTTTGCTTATGTAGGTGTAACCGTTAGCCCCGATAGAGCATTAGCAGCCGAAAATTTGGTGGTAAATCCCGAATTTGTGTTGTCGCTTAAAGTACGTGAAGGTTACCAAATGATGATATCGGGCTTTAGATTTTGGCGACAGAGCAGTGATACAGGACCTACTGAGTGGTCGTTGACAGCTAATTCAATTGACATGGGGAGTGGCCTTTCTTCATACGGATCTTATATCGACAGGACAACAGTGCTGAACCCTGTTTCAGGATTAACGGGCAATGTTATCATTCAGATGATCTTGTCAGGTGCAACTTCATCATCAGGTACTTTCCGGATCGATGACTTTACGCTGTATGGCTTGGTTGATTGTGTGCCAATTGAAGCAGACTCGCCCGATGATGTTGAAATTTGTGGTTCATATGAGCTTCCCGAATTAAGTGTTGGTAATTATTTTACACAGCCCGGGGGTGCCGGCATAGCATTGAACGCTGGCGACATTATCACCAGCAGCCAAATTATTTATGTGTATGCCCAATGCGATGCCGCTCCCGAATGTTACGATGAAAACAGTTTTGAGGTTATCGTGCATGAACAAATTGAGACCAACCCGTTAACAAGGGTTGATTAAATTAAAAGAACACCTCCGTTTTTATGTTGTCGGGCGACAAGCCTTTTTCTTCAAGTATTTCGGTGGCTTCATCTACCATTGCCGAGTTGCCACATAAATAATAAAGGGCATTCTTGTTAATGTTTTTTTCCCTCAAATAGTCAGTAACCCTTCCATTGTAACCTAACCCATTATCTTTTGTAGAACAAAGAATAAAACGGTTGGGGTCATAGTCATCTTTATTATAGGATTCTTTTTGGTGTCGAACGCCATGCAGTACCGTATAATCAAGTTCGGGGTTCGATAAAATTATGCTCCTGAAAGGCGAAATGCCTGTGCCTGTTGCTACAAATATTACTGGCTGTTTGTTTTGAATAACTTCATTGGGTAATATAAAATAGCCAAACGGCCCACTGATTTGCACCTTGGTGCCAACTTTTAAATATTTTAATTCTTGTGATAATTCACCGGGGTATACTTCTTTTATCAGCAATTCTATATAATCATCATTTTCGGCACTGTATATTGAATATTCCCTGGCTTTTCGTTCGTCAGGAATGCTTAAAACGATATATTGCCCGGCTTTAAAGTCAACTCCGTTGCGTTCAACTCGTAAAATATATGCTGATTCGGTTATGTTTTTCACTGATAAAACTTTGCACTGTATTTTTTTGTTCTGCATAATCAACTGTTTAATATTTATTTTATTAGGCGTTCACGTGTAATTCAGCATGGTACGATGAACGTACCAGCGGGGTGCTTTCCACAAAGCTAAAACCACGTTTTAACCCTTCTTGTTTATAATATTTAAATTCTTCGGGTTTTACAAATTTTTCGATTCTCAGGTGGTGTTCCGACGGTGAAAGATATTGCCCGATTGTCATGACTCTGCACCCCACCTCCCTTAGGTCGTCCATGGTTTGCAACACCTCTTCAGGTGTTTCGCCCAGTCCGAGCATTATGCCCGATTTTGCCACGATACCACTTTCTGAAATCTGTTTTAATACTTTCAGGCTCCGGGAATAACGGGCACGGTCGCGCACTTTTGGGGTTAACCTGCGGGTTGTTTCCAGGTTATGAGATATTACCTCTGGCTTAGCATCAATAACTTTCTGTATATCGTTTGGTGTAGCATCAAAGTCGGGTATCAAAACCTCGATTGAAACTTCAGGGTTTATTTGTTTTATGGTACTGATGGTTTCGGCCCAAAAAGCTGCACCCCCATCGGGCATATCGTCCCGGGCTACTGAGGTGACCACACAATGCTTCAGTTCCAACTTTTTGATGGTTTCTGCTAAACGTTTGGGTTCGTCCCAATCGGGGGCATCGGGTATCATATTGGGCACATCGCAAAAACGGCAGTTGCGGGTGCATTTGTTGCCCAGGATCATAAAACTCGCTGTTCCCGCTGCCCAGCATTCGGCACGGTTGGGGCAATTGCCGCTTGTGCAAATGGTGTTTAAGTTATGTTGCTGGATCAATCCTTTTACTTTCAGGTATTTTTTGCCACCCGGCATCGGTGTTTTCATCCAATCGGGCAGGCGCCGTGTCTTCTTTTCCATTAGAAATGTTTATTTTTTTTGAACATTTAGGTAAAGAATAACACGAAAGAAACGTTGATGTTTAAAGATTTTTATGCCCCTTTACGATTTATTAATGCTGCTAAAAAGTATTTCTTCAGAATCGGGACCTTTGTTGAAAAGTAAATCGATGATACTCAGGTTTGGGATAAAGTTAAACTTTTCATCGAATGTTTGAGTATATGCTACCGGCTTAAATGAAGGGTCGTTTTGCTGATATGGCTTTTTAGGGGAAATAATGTTCCGATAATCATTTCCGTTAAACATTTTTTGAAACGAAGAAGTATATTGTGTTTCTATATCAAGTTCAATATGTTCTGCTATGATTTGGTGCAACTTATGGTTGAAATCAATCAAAAAGGTTTCTCTTTTATCATATAAAGGGGCAAAATCTTCAGCAAAGAACTCGAAAAAAGGAGAGGAGTTGTATGCTGAGAAAATCGACCTCCAGTGGTTTTTTTGCCATTCAGTGGCATAGTCGATCCTGATGTCTTTGGTTTGTGTTTTTTTACCACTTTCTTTTACAACAGGAATCGTAAGGTTTAAAGGCCCGTTGGCCCCCAGAATCCGACAACGGTTTCGATATGTTTGTTTACTATAGCTGTCAAATTGTTCAATATAAATTTCATCATAAAGTAAAAACTTCGAATAATATTGAACAGGGGCCAAATAGGCTGTGCTAACGATTGCTCGTTGGGTCATGTTTATTGATGTACAATTTTAAATAATCGTTTAAAACGAATGTTTTTCGGGAAACTTTCATCTTTATCGAGCGACATCCATATAATTGACGCCCTTCCAACAATGTGGTCTTCGGGTACAAATCCCCAATAACGCGAATCGGCTGATTTATGGCGGTTGTCGCCCATCATCCAGTAGTAGTTCATTTTAAATGTGTACTCTGATGCCGGTTGGTTGTTGATGTAAATTATACTGTCTTGCACGCTAAGGTCATTGTCTTCATATACATCGATAACCCTTTCATACAATGGAAGGTTATCAAGTGAAAGGCTGATTGTGGCGCCTTCTTCTGGAATGTACAAAGGTCCAAAATTGTCAACATTCCATTGAAATTTTTCGTTGTGCGGGAATATGCTTTTATCGAAATTGCCTTTTGGCATGACAAATTTTTTAACCGAAACCACATTTTTGAGGCTTTTAAACTGTTCAACCTGTTCCTGGGTTAGGGGGAACATGTAACGCCCACCCGAGAAAATTTCACGGTCGGCTTTTGCAACATTAAATTTGTCGAGTACACGCTGGTTGAGTATTGACCCGTCGGTTGTTATGATATAGTTATACTGGACTCCGGGGAATTCTTTTTGTTTTTCTCCGTTAATATAAACCTGCCCGTCAATAATTTCGAGACTGTCACCGCCAATGGCAATACAGCGTTTAATGTAGTTTTCTTTTTTGTCGACCGGGCGGGAATATATGGGGCCAAAAGTACGTTTATCGGTAAGCACACGCTCGCGCCCGTACATTCGGACCAGATCGTAATAATTCTGGCTTGGGTATTTAATGGCTACCGTATCGCCTTCAGGGAAATTAAAAACAACAATGTCGTTGTTGTCCACTTCGGTAAAGCCTTCTAGCCTGCGATATGGTTTCTGTATCCATTCGAGGTACGATTTAACTTTATGGTTGGTTAAAGGCATCGACTGATGTACAAATGGAAATGAAAGTGGCGTATTCGGAAGCTTAGGTCCATAAGCTACTTTGCTTACAAATAAATAATCGCCAACCATCATCGATTTTTCCATCGAAGAAGTAGGGATCACATAAGCCTCAAAGAAAAACATACGGATAAAAGATGCTGCAATGACTGCAAAAATTATGGCATCAACCCATTCAACCATTTTGGTTTGTTTGCCATTAGGTGGGTTTTTCTTTTTCCAGAAAGCCCAGTGGACTTTTTTGGTAACATAAATGTCGAAAATAACAGCTAAACCAATCAGGAACCAATAGTTACCTAACCAGATAACCCATAAAAGGTATAGTAATCCCCAAAAAGCAAATTTAATCCATTTGTTAATCGTAATATTTTTCATCTTTTGTTCAATAAGTAGAATTAATCATCTAGGTTTAGCATCTCTTTCATTGAAAGGATACCTTTATTTTTAGCTGTATATTCAGCAGCAATTACGGCTCCCAATGCAAACCCCTTGCGCGATTTTGCACTGTGTGTAATCTCGATGTAATCAACATCCGAATCGTATTTTATGGTATGTATCCCGGGCACATCACCTTCACGTTCAGAAACAATGCCCAGTTCGTCTTTTTTATCGCTTGGGTTATTGACCCACTTTGATAGTTGTTCGTATTCATTAATGATGTCGTCGGCCAGCGAAATTGCTGTTCCACTTGGGGCATCCAGCTTTTTTGTATGGTGAACTTCTGTCATTTCAACATTGTACTGGTCAAATGGTTCCATCATTCGTGCAAGTTTCCGGTTCAGGTCAAAAAATAAATTTACGCCTAAACTAAAGTTCGATGCATAGAAGAAAGCACTGTTTTTTTGTTTGCAGTAATCAGTTACTTCGTCCCATTGTTCGAGCCATCCTGTTGTGCCGCTCACAACCGGTACACCAGCATCGAAACAAGTTTTGTAGTTATTGATTGCCGCTTTTGGGATGGTGAATTCAATGGCTATATCAATGTTTTTAAGGTTTTCCGCATTTAAATCATCAGGGTTGTCTATGTCGATAATGAGTCCTATTTCATGGCCTCGGTCTTTGGCAATTTTTTCAATTTCCTGGCCCATCCGGCCATATCCTATAAGTGCTATATTCATAATCTTCGGTTTTAAATTTTCAAGTGCAAAGATAGTATAATCATCTTACCAGCAATAACCAAATAAAGTTAGCAGGTTAATGTTGCCAGGCTTTCAAGTTCAATGAATTCAATCTAACTTTGTACTTTTACATAACGATGAGTTCTAATTATCTTTGTTTTATTACAATTGAATATGTTTAAAAGTGTTAATTTTAATATTATTGTTTTTTTATTGGACACAGTATTCGTGTAAACTTTTAAAAATTGTAACTTATCACACTAAATCACTAAAAGATCCTTAACCCTGTGAATAATATAAATGATAATAAAAATACAGTCGAAAATCAGGATGATAATAACCTGGTAAAACATCTACTTTTTGCAGAAGCAAAAACATTTGCCCAATTTGGTTATTGGTATTATTCGCTTCAAACACGAAATTTTTTCTTTTCTGATGAAATCTACAATTTTCTTGAAATTGAGGACGAAGCTGATAGCAAGTTTATCAATTTTAAACAAATAAAAAAACTTCTTCCACAAGCCGAATACGAAAATATCTTGGGTATTAGAGAAGAGGTGTTGTCCGGGCAGGTTTCTGCAATAAATCGTATTATACATGTTTTAAGTAAAGACCAAAGCAGTAAATACATTGAATTCAGGGGGAAAGTTGTTGTTGTTGATAATGAGCAATATATTACGGGTACGGCACTCGATATTACCGATTCTTATTATAAAAGGGAGGTACAAGAAGAAAAAAAGAAGTTGTACAAGAGCCTTTATGAAAAGCTTACTGATATTTATATCGTATTCAAACCAGAGTTTGATAGTAAAAATGAGATTGTTGATTTTAGGTTTGTTGATGTAAATAATGCATTCCTTAAGAAATTTGATATCCGTAAAAGTGACATAATTTCTTATAGCCTAAATAGTCAGCGTAACTTTTTTGATAAACTTTCTTCATTGTTGAAAATATCCTGCATTACCGGTGAACCTCAACAAGATCGATTGTTTATTTCAGAGTTTGATACTTTTTACGATGTGTTGATATTTTTACCAACACCCGATACCGTGGCAACTGTGTGGCGAGATGTGTCGTTGCTGGTTGATGCCGATAATTCAGTGCGTGAGAGTGAAATCAAATACCGTGAGCTTTTTTTGCGTACCTACGATGCATTGTTTATGGTTGAGAACTCAACCAGCAGGATACTCGATACAAATACAGCGGGTGTGGAAATGAGCGGCCATTCAAAAGATGAATTGATCGGTTCTGAAATGTTCGACTTAATACAAAACAATGAAAGTTTATTTGAACTACTAAATAATAAACATTCGATTAATGATTTCAAACTGGATATGATCAGGAAAGATCATTCCCTTTTACCGGTTGAGGCTTCTTGCTCATCTTTTAATTGGGGGGGAAGTAAGGTTTGTGTTTTGTCAATCAGGGGTATTGAAAAAAGGTTAAAAGAGAACAAACAGCTTGAAGAGAATGAAAAAAGATTATCAAAACTTTTTGATAATTTAAATACAGCAATCCTGATAATATCGAACAATACCGTAACTAAGTGTAACCAAAAGGCAATTGATTTATTTGGGATCCCGTTTGATGAACTGAAAGGAAAAAAACTATGGGAGCTTTCGCCCGAAAAGCAACCAGGAAATGTTGAGTCTCGATTAAAAATGGCAGAACAACTTCATATGACCCAAAAAAATAAGGAGGTCGAAGTTGAATGGCTTTTTTTATACGACAGCAAACACGTGTTTACTGCTAACATGAAACTTTCGGTTTTTAAATTTAAAGATGAAGAATATATTATTGCATCTATCTGGGATGTAAGTACACACAAACGAATAGAAAATGAATTAATTGCAAATGAAAGCCGGTGGCGAAAGTCATTACATATAGGCAACATTGGTGTTTGGGACTGGAATATAGTTACCAATGAAGTATTTTATTCAGATGTTTGGAAAAGAATGATTGGATATGAGCCGGATGAAATATCAAATCGATTTGAGGAGTTTGAAAAACTGATTCATCAAGATGATATTACCTATGTTTTTAACCAAATAGAAGCCTATGTAGAGAAAAAATCAGCTGTGTATGATGTTAATTTCAGAATGCATTGTAAAAACGGTAGTTATAAGTGGATTAATGCCATAGGTGAAATATATTCGTATACGAAAGACGGAACACCTGAAAAAATGGTAGGCACCCACATTGACATTACCCGTTACAAGGTCCAGGAGAAAAAGCATATTCAACAAACCAACCGGTATATTGAAGTTGTAAGAGAAGCAAAGCTGGGAGTTTGGGAGCTTAACCTGAAAAACATGGTGATAAATGCTCCTGATGAAACCTTCGGATTATTTGGTTTTTCACCACAACAAACCATCACGTTAAAAAGCATTGAAAATTTGGTGCATCCCGAAGACTACCATCTTTTTGTGTCACAATTTTTCGTTGAGGAAGAAAAAACATCCTTAAAATCCTGCGTTTTTAGGATTATTGATAAAAGTACAATTCGCTTTATATCATCTTTTGTGCATCCTTTGTATGATGAGCAGCAACGTCATATTGGTTTCAGGGGCGGATTTCAGGATGTAACTTCTTTTAAACAACAAGAATCGCATTTTAAAAACGAATTAATGCTGAACAAGCAACTTATGAAAAATACTTCACAGGCAATGCTTGTTTATCAAGATAGTGATGTTGTTTATGTGAATGAGAATTGTGCAAAATTGCTAGGGTTTAGTGAAAATGAGATTAAAAAAGAACATAGCAGCTTACTTGATTTGGTGACCCACGAAGACAAAGAAGCTGTAAGTGCAATTTACAATAATGTAGTAAACAAGAATATCCAAAAAGAAATAATTGATGTCCGGATACAAACAAAAAATAAAAGGGTAAAGTGGGTTGAGGTGTTATTTACAACAATAACTTTTAATGACCACCGGGCCCTGATGGTGCTTCTTACTGATATTGATAAAAGGAAGCAAAAAGAGTTAAAGTTAACGCAAAATGAAATTACAAACAGGGAAACGATCGAGAATAACCCGTTAGCAGTTGCTTATGTAAATTCTGACTTAAGCCTTTTAAGTGCCAATAAACAGTTTTATAAAATGTTGGGTATAAAACTTTATGCCCCGACCGAAAATTATGGCTTATCGAATGTTTTTTACGATCATGATATCGATGAAATTAAAACTGCACTGGTAAGGCTTAAAACACAAAAGATAGATGTATTTACACTCGATTGTGAGTTGAAAAGTAAAATCCAAATTAAATTATACATTCAAGCAATCCAGGCTGATTTGAATGAACCAGATCGTTTTATTTTTTATTTTGAAGATATCGATATCTACAGAAAACAAATCGACCGTCTTTCTGATAAGAATTTTATATGTAAGAATGCAATAAACAACTCCAAAGCAGGAATTGCATTGTTCAATCAAGAAGGTAAATCATTAATTTTCAATCCTGAGTTTGTAAAACTTTTTGATGTTGAAGTTGATGAAGGTTCAACTTTATTCTTTGATGACCTGTCAATCATATACAAATACAAAACATTGAAATATACCGATATTTTAAATGATGAGTTCAATGAAATAACTTTCAATCAGAAATTATTGCCTAACCGGGTATTGTTTCACGAAATCCAAAAGGTTGATTTAATTTATTCAGAGGGTATAATGTTGGTTGTCAGGGACATTACTCATAATTACAAGCAAAATGTATTACTAAACAAAAAGCTAAGCCAATATTCTTCTGTTTTTAATCATTCCCCGTTGGGCATTGCAATCATCAACCATAAAAGAGAGATTGTTTTGTGTAATGAGGTTTACGCAAAAATATTTAAAAAACAACAAGATCAGTTATTGAACACTAAAATTGATAATCATGTTAAAACAGAAGATATTAATAAATTGATTGCAAGCATTGATGGCTTGTTTGCGGGCATGAAAAATTATGTGAATGAAATTTATGCTGTTCATGGACAGCATTCCAATGAGAATGATATCTTTATTAGTTCATATTATTCAAAATATGCTGATGAATACGGTGATGTAGATTATGTAATACAGATTATAAATGATGTTACGGAAGATATTAAAAAGTATGGAGATAAAGTTGAAAGTGAACAGAATAAATTATTGGCAAATCTTGCCCATAGTTATGCCAAGAAGGTACATAAACATTTATCTGTTGTACATTCGGGTGTCTCGGCTGTTTCAACAACATCAGAAAGTAGCAATGAAGCATTAACCATAGAAAACCTCATGCAGTCGCTTTTAACTGTGAAATATGAAAATGCACGTTTGAGGGCATTCGAACAACCACCCCAAATAATGAATTGCGAAATTGATTTGTTGTTAGTAATTGATGATGTTGTTAATGATACATTAAAAAGTCAAAAAATTAATGTGCGCAGGTTTTTCTCAACCGAGAAACATAACATTTTAGCAAATCCTGTTCACATGCGTGTTGTTTTTCAGAACTTATTGAACAATGCGATAGAAGCTTCAGCAGATGAGGCTGATATTAAAATTGACACAAAAATTGTTTATTATAATTCTCGAACTCAAATTGATGATATTGAACTGGAAAAGGGTAAATACCTGCGGG
>JASMTI010000093.1:0-1772 GCA_041694375.1 Bacteroidales bacterium
ATCCTCGGTTAGCTGGAATACTTGAAATTTACCCATTATAACGCCCTCTCGTTGCTTGTACGCTTGTTTGCTATTGCATAGGCCACTGCATCGGATTGCATACAATGGCCTATAGAATGGCTTACGGGCGCTTAGAATATTTGATATAGTACATTTCCATTTTCAAGGCCGATTGCCAAAGTGTTATTATCTAACTCTTCTACGTCTTCCAGACCATAATTTTTTAGCACATCGTCTAGCGGTTCTTCTGAAAAGTCGCAACAAATGGCAATCACATCTAACTCAATTGGTTCCCCAGTTGTGCCTTCCATTTCGGTCAGGTAAGCATACAAAGTGCGTAAACCTTCAGGGCTGAAATTGTCCATACGGCCCATGTCTTTAAATGCTTCCATAAACTGAAGTTCGTTAACGTTGGTATACATAATATTCACCTATTTGATATTGACTGCTATTTGAAAGTAACTTCTGATTAAGCCCAAGTTTTACTAACCGCTGTACTGAATGATACAGCTTGCATAGCTGCCAGTCTAACCTTGAATGGCATTTTTGTGTTATTGATACGTTCAATTTTCGCTTGTTTGTTCATGCTTGCGAGTTTAACAATGTCGGATGAATGTAACACGTTAGAAAGCTTGTTTGCAACGCTTGCGCGTTTGTATGTGATGATCATTGGAATAACCTTCTTTCAGTTGTTGGGCGTCTGTTTCCCATTGATCTGTTGCTTATTCTACAGCTTTAAAAAGGCCCGTCAACAACTAATTTAAAAATTTATATCAGCAATATAATATCGCGTAACATTGGGCCGATTATAAGAATAATAATGAATCGCAATTAAATGGCTCCCGTCTTCAGTATAATAATGTATCTCTCCATGTGTTTCTAATCCTTTGCTTTCTTTTACAACTGTGCTCCAGTTTTCAGCCAATACAGCATAAAATGCAACTTCTGTTATTTCTGACATTTTCATCTTACTTTCCTCGTTTGCGTTACCGTTGAGTGTCAATATACAGCATATAACGTGTTTTGTAAATAAATTTAAAAATTATTTTGTTGCGAATTATTCTCATCTGGTCTCGGCCCCAGATCCGTGAGAATGAGAAGCCATTGCCAATGATAATAATTTGCATTCAATGAAGCCGCACAATATAGAAAGGAATGCGTACGCGAATAGCACAACAAAACATAGAATGCAAACATCCACAAAATCAGTGGGTTATAACACTGTATAAACATCATGGCTATAGAAGCCCCTCAGAAGCCCTACAAGCAACGTTTACCAATAGCTATGCTAGACCATAGGATAGATGCTTAAAATTGGTTCTAGGAGAATCCCTTTAAAAACCTACACTTAAAAGGGTGTATTTTACATATGGCACGAAAAATGCTTAGAAAATAATATGATTGAATATTTCTATTCCACACCACCACATAATAGTTATTTTGTTGTTGATCCAAAATTCTAGCTATGAGACTATACGCATATCGAAAGCAAAACGAGGGGCTTTTATCGGATAGATCTATTTAGCAAAACATACGACAGCGGGTTGGTGCGTCTATATCGCACGAGACAATCACCGCCCCTGCTCGATTGTTAGGGGATGCGAACGAGACTCATTTGCAAATAATTACTATCTGCAAATAGTAATGCTAGTGATAAGCCTTCGCTAATGAGAATGATAAGCCTTCGCTAATGAGAATGATTTACATTCAGATTCGCATCTAAGAGCGTCAAAAAATTGACAAGAAATGACGGGATTTTGACAGCGGGTGTC
>JASMTI010000094.1:0-28194 GCA_041694375.1 Bacteroidales bacterium
TAGAAATAAAAGGTTTCGACCATGAGGGAGTTCAGATTTCGCTTATCAATACACATGGGCAAGTTGTCAGGGGGCAACATTCAAATGAGAAGTCGGCTGTAGTTGATGTGCGATCATGCAAGCCCGGCATTTATGCCTTAAAAGTTTCAACCACCAACCAACAATTTATACAGAAGATAATTATTCAGTAGGGAATAATGCTAAACGGATGCCGGATTTATTTACGTATTGTTCGTAACCGGCATCCATTTTTTGTAATTCTGTTTTTTAATGTGTTCAATATTCCTATTTTTGTCAGCCTCACTAACAAACCATAAACTATGAGCGGATTTTTTGGGGCCACACTAAAAAACAGTTGTGTTGCCGATGTTTTCTACGGTACCGATTATCATTCACATTTAGGGACTAAGCGCGGTGGCGTTTCATTTTTTTCGAAAGAAGAAGGTTATCAACGTGCCATTCACAGTCTTGAGGATGGTTACTTCAGAAATAAGTTTGAAAGTGATGTCAACGGTTTTTCGGGAAATTCGGGCATTGGCATTATAAGCGATACCGAAGCCCAGCCGCTCGTAATTTTCTCGCACCTTGGCCGTTTTGCCGTAAGCACCGTGGCCAAAATCAACAATATTGATGCACTTGCCGAACGTTTCCTAAATCAGAATAAAATGTTTTCAGAAACCAGCCAGGGCGGAATCAACCCCACTGAGCTGGTTGCGATGCTGATTTGCGAAAAAGCAAGCTTTAAAGAAGGCATCGAAAATGTTTATAACTCGGTAAAAGGTTCTTGTTCAATTCTTATTATGAACGAGGATAAAATTATTGCTGCCCGCGACAAATACGGGCGTACTCCAATTGTTATCGGCAAAAAGGAAGATGGATATTGCGCGGTAAGCGAAACCTGTTCATTCGAAAATCTTGGATATTCAATTGAAAAATATATTGGACCGGGCGAAATTGTTGAAATCACCCCCGATGGGTATAAAATCATAAAGCCTGCCGAAGAAAAAATGCAGATATGCTCATTCCTGTGGGTTTATTATGGATATCCGCCATCGTTTTACGAAGGTATCAATGTTGATAAAAGCCGTTATCATTGTGGTGAAAAACTCGCTGAGAATGATGATATCGATGCCGATTTCGTGGCCGGCATACCCGACTCGGGTGTTGGGCACGCCTTGGGGTACAGCAATAAATCGGGCATACCCAAAATGCGCCCCTATGCTAAATACACACCAACCTGGCCACGCAGCTTTATGCCCCAAAACCAGAACATGCGGGAATTGGTAGCAAAAATGAAGCTCATACCCAACAGTGCCCTTATTAAAGGCAAATCGGGCATATTCCTCGACGATTCAATTGTGCGGGGCACACAGCTTAAGGATAATGTAAAAGACCTGCAGGCTGCCGGCATCCGCGAAATGCACATGCGCATTGCCTGCCCTCCACTTACTTACCCTTGCGAGTTTTTGAATTTCAGCCGCTCACGCACAAAACTCGAGCTGGCTACCCGAAAAGCCATTTTCAACCTTGAAGGCACCGAAGATGCCGACTTCTCGAAATATGCCGACCCCGATACACAGGAATATAAAAACATGGTTGAGCAAATACGGAAGGACCTGGGGCTTACAACGCTTAAATTCCAAAAACTCGATGATTTGATTGAGGCTATCGGAATGCCCAAAGAAAAACTGTGCACCCATTGCTGGGATGGGTCGAGCTATGGCGGGTAAGCATTTTTGGTTAATATGGCCACTGGTCAATGAGCCATTAAGTTCCCGAAGCAAGTTTGGGACAGACTGCCAAGCGCCCAGCATTAGTCTTTGGTTGGTAAAAAAAATATTCACCGCAAAACAAACCAACTTTTGAACTTAGGCACCTATGAACTTATGCGCTTATAAACTAAGGTACTCAGAAAAATCAACCCCCTTTGTTTTCTTTGCGGCTTTGTGGGCAAACAACATTGCCGCAAGGCAATGAACGCTGCGCCCCCTGCGCCTTTCATTGAATGCCGTAGCTTTAGCAAAGCCAATAGTCTTCTATAAAAAAAACGCCCATCTATTGATATTTATCATTATCCTTTCTACATTTGCACAATATTGAACAAAATCTTTACTCAAACTTGTGCTCGAAAGCCTGATAACATCCAAAACCCGAATTAAGCTATTGGTGAAGTTCTTCATTAACAGCCAAACAAAAGCTTACCTGCGAAGCCTTGAAAGTGAATTCGGGGAATCGACCAATGCCATACGCTTAGAGCTCAACCGTTTTGAGAAAGCCGGATTGCTGGAATCTTCTTCCGAGGGGAACCGTAAGTATTACAAAGCCAACACCGGACATGCTTTTTTCAACGACATCCACCACCTTTTGCTTAAATATGTGGGCATCGACACCATCATCGATACGGTGCTCAGCAAAATCGGGCACCTCGAACGTGCCTACATTACCGGCGATTTTGCCCGGGGCATACAAAGCAAGGTGATTGATATATTGTTGGTTGGAACCCAACTCGACCATAACTACATTAACAAGCTCATTCAAAAGGCCGAAGAAGTGGTATCATTTAAGGTGCGATATATTAGCATTGCACCCGATGAATTCAATAACTACTTCGAGCCCGGCGAACCTTGTTTGTTGGTGTGGCAGAAATGATTTAACGGGGAATACAACCCCAAAAAACATAATCTCCAACCCTGCCTGCTCACCCTGAAAATGGGACTGAGGAGGCGGAGCTGTGCGACGCCGGTGAGGCGGATTCAGTGACACCCAATATACATGAGTTAATTAGTCATTAGTCATTGGTTAGTAAAAAAGATATTCATAGAAAAACAAGCAAACTTAACAACTCAAAAACCATCTTTGTGCCCTTTGCGGCTTTGTGGGCAAACATCATTGCCGCAAGGCAATGAGCTCTGCGCCCTCTGCGCCTCTGCGGTTGAAAAAGGTTGTAAAAATAGTAGCAGTGGCAATGGCAACATGCACTTATGAACTCAAGTCATTAGTCATTGGTCATTAGTGGCGAACCAAGATGTTCTATAAAAAATACAATCTTGGCTGCTCCAGAACTTAGGTACTCAGGAACTTTAGAAAAAAGTAGCAGTAGTCAATTATAACCCTTGAGGACAATTTTACACACTCAAAAACCAACTTTGTGCCCTTTGCGGCTTTGTGGGCAAACATCATTGCCGAAAGGCAATAAACGCTGCGCCCTCTGCGCCTCTGCGGTTGTAAAAGGTTGTAAAAATAGTGGCAATGGCAATAACACATTCTTGCACTTAGAGACTCTTAAACAAACGTATTTACAATACCAAACTAAAAGCCACAACTCTTTTATTATTCATCGCATAAAGCTATATTTGAAGAAGGATAAAAAACTGATGAGAGAAATGGAAAAGAAAACATTTAAATATATTGTTTACAAAGAAAACAACTACTATGTTTCTCAATGTCTGAATGTTGATGTTGCAAGCTTTGGAAGCACCTTTCAGGAAGCCATCGATAATTTAAATGAAGCTTTAGAACTTTATTTTGATGAACCTCACTTAGAAATTGAGTTGCCAACTATAAACGAAACACTAATCGGAGAAACATCAGTAAATGTCTAAATTGCTGTCTTCTAAACAAATTGAAAAAGTACTTTCTGCTAACGGATTTATGTTTATCTCCCAGAAAGGAAGTCACGCAAAATATCGAAAAGGAAGCAGAACAGTGATCGTTCCTTCCCCCAAAAAAGAGATTCCGATGGGAACTTTCCGCTCTATTGCAAGACAAGCAGGTTTAACACAAGAAGATTTTTTCCTATTTAACCCATGATCACAGGCACTCAACAACTCAAAAACCAACTTTGTGCCTTTTGCGGCTTTGTGGGCAAACATCATTGCCGCAAGGCAATGAGCTCTGCGCCCTCTGCGCCTCTGCGGTTGAAAAAGGTTGTAAAAATAGTGGCAATAGCAATGGCAACATGCACTTATGAACTCAAGTCATTAGTCATTGGTCATTAGTGGCAAACCAAGATGTTCTATAAAAAATACAATCCTGGCTGCTCCGGAACTTAGGTACTCAGGAACTTTAGAAAAAGTAGCAGTAGGCAATTATAACCCTTGAGGACAATTTTACACAACTCAAACACCAACTTTGTGCCCTTTGCGGCTTTGTGGGCAAACATCATTGCCGCAAGGCAATGAGCTCTGCGCCCTCTGCGCCTCTGCGGTTTAAAACAGTCGCAATAAATAAACTTACTTAACATCAAATTATGTCGGTAAAACCTAAACGCCATCTTGCCAAAGCCATAACCTGGAGAATTGTCGCTTCCCTTACAACATTCATCATCGGATGGTACGTTACCGGGAACCTCAACTTTGGAATGGCCATAGGCGCTGCCGATGTTGTGATAAAAATTGTTCTTTACTATTTGCACGAAAGAGCATGGTACCATTCAAAGTTTGGTGTTGTACACGATGAAGCAGATACATTACATGAATCCAAAATCCAAAGCAACAAAAAAGATATTCATTAAAACCAACTTTGTGCCCTTTGCGGCTTTGTGGGCAAACAATATTGCCGAAAGGCAATGAAAGCAAACTGTAGAAGATGTCCAACAATAAATACACCATAACAAATACAACAATGACAACAAACCCAAACAATATCTATGTAACTTTTGATAAAATAAAAGATAGGACTGCCAAAGAAATATACCTCAAGCAACGCGGTAAAGTAATATGGTTTACCGGCATCAGTGCACCTTTCGAAAACCCGGAAAAACCCTTCATCGAGGTTAAAAACACCAACCCCGACATTGATGAAACCGTGAGAAAAATGCTGATGAAAATATTGCCCGAAATACGCTTCGACCCTACGCAGAATTTGTAAGAAAACCGACAACAACCGACAACCGACAACCGACAACCGATAACCAACAACCGACAACCAACAACCAACAACCAACAACCGACAACCGACAACCAACAACCAACAACCGACAACCGACAACCAACAATCACCCTACCTTCGCATAAAGCTACGGCGGACAAAGCAACAAACAACAAGCATCCTAATGAAAACCCAACCATTAACCATAGCAATCGACTTCGACGGAACCATCGTTGAACACAAATACCCTAAAATAGGCAAAGAATTGCCCCTGGCCACACACACCCTGAAGGCCCTGGCGCAAAAAGGGCACAGGCTTATCTTGTGGACATACAGAAGCGGCCGTGAACTTGACGAGGCCATTGAATTCTGCCAGTCAAGGGGTGTTGAGTTCTATGCCATTAACAGAAATTTTCCGGAAGAGGAACTCACAACAGATGTGAGCCGAAAAATACTGGCCGATTTGTACATCGACGACCGGAACTTAGGGGGAATACCATCCTGGTCCGAAATATACCATGCCATACACCCCGAAGAAGACCCCTCGGGCTCCGCTCAGAAGAAAAAACCAAGCTGGAAATTCTGGTAAATAACACAGAAGTTCGATTTACAGCATAGGTTATTAATTCAAACAAAAAATATAATTCACTCAATATTTAATGCCATTCACAAATTATTAAGCAACAAGCGATAGTCACCCCCTAAAATTTATTTAAAACGATTATATTTGCAACCAAACCAAATCAATTTTAACGATATGCAGATAAAACCTCCCAGAATAAACATTACAAACATCC
Organism: Bacteroidales bacterium; assembly: GCA_041694375.1. Classification (GTDB taxonomy): domain Bacteria; phylum Bacteroidota; class Bacteroidia; order Bacteroidales; family Prolixibacteraceae; genus Roseimarinus. The sequence continues at coordinate 5,667 of JASMTI010000094.1, forward strand.
TTATATTACTCATGGGCATACTCATGGGTAGCTCATGTAGTACCCCGCTGAGCCAAATTACATACCTTAACGAGATAGAAACCAATAAAACTTATCATAGAGACCCCATTCCGGATGAGTATAAAATAAAGCCCAACGACCAACTGTATGTTAAGGTGATAAGCGATGATCCCATGAATGCAGCCTTCCTGAACCTAAGCAATACAACCACAACAAACATATCATCAACCGGTTCGTTGGAACTCATTACCTACCTGGTCGATAACGAAGGATACATCACTTACCCAAAACTGGGAAAAATATATGTGGTAAATAAAACAGCTGAAGAAGTACAAAACATTATACAGGACAAGGTCGACACCTACCTTAAAAGCGCCTCGGTATTTGTAAAGCTGGTCAACCGAAACATTACCCTGCTGGGTGAAGTAAAGAGCCCCGGACAAAAATCCATGGCGAAAAACCAGCTCACCATCTTTGAGGCCCTCGGTACCGCCGGCGACCTCACCGACTATGGAAACCGGAAAAACGTAAAACTTATCAGAGAAATACCAGAAGGCCGCCACATCGCAGAGCTTGACCTCACCGACCCCAACCTTATAAATTCGCCATACTACTACATACTCCCGCATGATATCATTTACGTAGAACACAGTACCCGTATTTACGGAGCTAAAAATCTGTCGTTTACCGCACCCCTCAGCATAACAAGCTCAACCATATCGTTGATCCTGCTAATAATGAATTTGGTGAATAATAATTAAATAAGTTATTGGTTGTCAGTGAACAACCGAAAACCAACAACCAACAACCGATAACCAACAACCAACAACCAACAACCGACAACCGACAACCAAAAACCGACAACCGACAACCAACAACCAACAACCGATAACCGACAACCGACAACCGACAACCAACAACCAACAACCGATAACCGACAACTGAAAACCAACAACCGATCACCACCCCCCCCCCTGAACTCAGACAAAGACTTAGAAATCTACCAATGTGCATTCAAACTCGCAATTAAAGTACATAAAATGACATTAAAACTACCAACATATGAACAATATGAATTAGGCAGCCAATCCCGACGATCAGCCCAAAGCGTTCGCACAAATATTGTAGAAGGCTATGGACGCAGAAAATACAAATATGATTTCTCAAAATTCTTAACATACGCCGAAGGCTCATTACTTGAAACCGAATCACATCTCGAAATGATAAAAGAATTATACGACCCCAACGAAGTTGTCCAACTGTTAGAAAAATACAGCCAACTCGGAAAACAACTCAATAAATTCATACTTTACGTCGAAAAAAACTGGCGCACCAACCGATAACCAACCGATAACCAACAACCAACAACCGACAACTGAAAACCAACAACCGATAACCAACCCACCTCCGCATAAAGCTACGGCGGGCAAAGCAACCGACAACCGACAACCGACAACTGACAACTGACAACCAACAACCGAAAACTTAAAATCCAACACCATGCAACAATATAACAACACTCAACCACCGCAACAGCCCGACGAAGAAACCATCGACCTTGGTAAGCTCTTTTTCCGTTTCCTGTCCAACTGGTACTGGTTCTTAATTGTATTGATACTGTCATTGGGCGGCGCATGGGCCTATTTGCGTTACACTACACCCGTGTACAACGTCAGCACTTCCTTGCTGATGGAAGATGACAATAGCAGCATGCCTTTTCTGGGATCATCAGGAACGGGCTCAAGCAATATTTTTCAAGGATTTGGGCAAATGAGCAGCATGCGTAAATTCCAGAACCAAATAATCATTCTCAAATCCACCCCGGTTATTAACCGTACATTACAAGAACTTGACTTTGAAGTTAGTTACTTCTCCTTAGGCAGGATCGCTGTTAGCGAACGTTATAAAGAAATCCCCTTCCATGTGCAATGGCAACCCGGCCACAGGCAGCTTATCAATACCGACTTCAACCTACAATTCAACAAAGATGGTACATTTAACCTAAGTTTTGAAGGTGAGGACATACCGGTTTACAACTTTCAGAACAATACCCTCATAAAAAAAATACCCGGGGCGAAATTCTCTGAAAAATTTACCCCCGGTGATACAATCATGACCAAGGATTTTTCTTTCCGTATTTTACTGAACGAAAAATTTGACCCCCAATCCACTAACAATTTCAAATTCAGGTTTAACACCATTCCGTCCCTTGTAAAAAAATACCAACGGAGTCTGGAAATAAACATGTACGACAAAGAAACTTCCATCATTAAACTTAGCTTAAACACTGAAAATACTCAAAAAGGCATCGATTTTTTAAATAAACTAACCGAAATATATCAGGTTAACAACCTTCAGAAAAAAAATGAAAATGCTAAACGGACCATACAGTTTATTAGTTCCCAGCTGCAAAGTATTTCCGATTCACTCGTGTATTCCGAATCACGAATGGAAGACTTCCAAAGCGAACACCAGTTACTCAACGTCTCAACACAGTCGCAACAACTGCTTGAACAAATGCGCGAGCTTGATAAAGAACGTGTAAACCTCGAAACGAAAAACAGATACTATCATTACCTGAACGAATATATTAACGAAAGCCGCACCGACGATAACGAAACCGCTATAGCGCCATCTGCCATGGGCATTGAAGACCCGCTCCTCAACAGTCTCATACTTAGCCTAAACCAACTGGTGACCGAAAAAGCCAGCCAAACCTCTATACGCGAAAACTCAGAGCATCCGCTCATTTTAAAACTCAACGCGCAAATAGAAAGCGTTAAACGCTCACTACGCGAAAACGTGTCAAATATCATATCGCAATCTGATATCGCATTAAGTGAAATCAACAAGCAAATACGCCAGCTCGAGACAGAAATAAGAAGGCTGCCAGCCACAGAGCGCAGTTACATCAACATCGAACGCAAATACAAAATCAATAACGAGATATACACCTTTATGCTCCAAAAGCTTTCCGAAGCCCAAATTGCCATGGCCTCGAACGTGCCAGATGGCCAAGTGGTTGAAGAAGCACGTGTGATGGGCGAAGGCCCGGTATCGCCCAAAAAAATGATGGTTTATGCCATTGGCCTCCTGCTCGGACTTGGCCTGCCTGCCGGCTTTATCATTTTATACGACATGCTTAATACCCGCATTACCTCGCAGGAAGAAGTAGAAGCCCTTACCACTGTACCCATTATTGGCTACGTGTTCCGCAATAAATTTAAGGGAATAAGCCGGCGACTGGTGCTCGAGAAACCACAGTCGCCCGCATCTGAGCCATTCAGGGCCATACGTACCAAAATCAACCTGCTCCTGAAAAACAAACCCAAATCAATCATATCCATCACCTCGGCACTGGCAGGCGAAGGAAAATCGTACATCGCCATCAACATCGCATCATCAATTGCCCTGTTGAATAAAAAAGTGGTCATCCTCGACCTTGACCTCCGCCGTTCGAAAATGGCCGAAGAGTTTAACCTCAACACCGGCATTGGGGCCGTCGATTATGTAGTAGGGCAGGCTACCCTTGAAGAAATAACCTTCCCCACTAAAAACAAAAACCTCACGCTCGTACCCGCGGGCTCCATACCCCCAAACCCGGCCGAAATGCTTATCGACCCGCGAATGCACGAACTTATTAATACGCTTCATGAAACTTACGACGTCATTGTTATCGATTCGCCACCGGTTGGCTTCGTGGCCGATATTTACCAGTTACACGAGCATATCGATGCCAATATTATGGTCGTGCGTCACAAATATACCCGTAAAAAAGTACTATCAGATGCCCTGAAGCAGATCAAACAACACCAGCTTAAAAACATCAGCATCGTATTCAATGCCATCGAGCAACACCGCAGCAGCTACGGGTATGGATACGGTTACGGGTATGGATATGGATACGGTTATGGTTACGGCCATGAAGACGGTAAGCGCAAACGCAAAAAAGACCAAAACAATAAACGTAAATACATTTCATATTCCCAAATCGAAGAAAACCAAGAAACAAAAACCGAGTAGCGCCTCACAATGACGGCTACAAATAAAACCCACAACCAAACGCATGCACCTGTGAACTCAAGTCATTGGTCATAAAAGTCATTAGTCATTGAGTCATTAAGTCCCCGAAACAAGTTCGGGACAGGCTGCTAAGCGCCCAGCATTGGTCATTGGTAGCGGACCAAAATATCCCCTTAAAAACAATCCTGTCTGCTCAAGTACTCAGGAACTATAAAAACTCAAAAAAACAAAAACCACGTCAGAGGGGAAGACCCCGAAAGGGGTTTAATCTCAATAACCCCGGGTGAAATAAAATGAAACCCGGGGATGGTAACGAACCACAGAACCCACCGGCCACAGTAGTATGTTGATAAAAGTACAATCGCCCCATGGCCGGAATGTAGAACTGAACAACAAGGAATAATAAAAACATATGGCTATTGAATAAATAATACCGCGAATAAGCCCATCACCCTTCCTGCCAGCCATAATGAAATGAAGGCCAGGCCTGCCAGCCATAATGAAATGAAGGTTGGAGAGACGAAAAAGGAAAAAACCCAGGAACTATAAAAAACAGTTGCAGTAAGCATTCAAAAACTAATAACGTATTAACTAATGCTGGGCGCTTGGCAGCCTGCCCCGATGAGCTAAGCGATATCGGGAACTTAATAACTATTACAACATGACAAACCACATTTACACAACATTCGAACAAATAAAAGACCGCAATGCCAAAGAAATATACCTCAAGCAACGTGGCAAGGTCATTTGGTTCACCGGACTCTCCGGATCAGGAAAAACAACCCTGGCAAGCCTGCTCGAAAAACGCCTCTTCGAGTTTAACTACTTTTGCCAGATACTCGATGGCGACAACGTGCGCTCGGGCATCAACAAAAACCTCATGTTTACCGATGCCGACCGGATTGAAAACATACGCCGCATTGCCGAAGTTTCGAAGCTGTTTATGAACTGCGGAATCATACTCATTTGTGCATTCATAAGCCCAACAAACGAAATGCGCAACATGGCACGCGAAATAATTGGCGACCAGGATTTCCTCGAAGTGTTTATCAATACACCCCTCGAAATATGCGAACAACGCGACCCCAAAGGGCTCTACAAAAAAGCACGTGCCGGCGAAATAAAAAACTTCACCGGTATCAGCGCCCCCTTCGAGGTGCCCCAAAACCCCTTCCTCGAAGTTGAAAACACCAACCCCGACATGGACGAGACCGTACGCCAAATGCTGCTCAAAATATTGCCCGAAATAAGGTTCGACCCAACACAGAATCTTTAGGTTAAGGCTAAGTCTAAAGGCGCTTTTTTGTTACTTAGGCATTCGAATAGCTTGCTGTTTTTGAACCCATTGGTTAAAACCAACAGCAATTAATATCCTGCGGGTAACGCTCATCATCTCTTCTTTTGTTTTTGAGAATGCCCCGATAGAGAGTAGCAGTAGCAATGGCAGCATGCACTTATGTACCACCGTACAGACGCGGTTTTTCGCGTCTGTCATGCACTAATGAACTAATTTTGGCGGCCTTAACGGTCTCCGGCTACCCTGGCTGCCGGAGGTAGCAAGCTCCCTTGCACAGCCTGTGTGTCGCTAAGCGTTCGCGGGGGCTCAAAATATCGCCCCGCAACGCCTGCTCCACATCAGGCCATGCATCGGCAGGCTTTCCACCTACGTCCTGGCCGACGTAGCTGCGAGCGAAGTTGACCCTGGTCGACGTAGCTGCAAGCGAAGTTGGCCCCTGGCTCTGTACGCCGTAGCCTCTGGCGAAGGTGAACCGACATAGCTGCAAGCAAAGTTGGTCCGGGCCGTCAGGTAGCAACGCCGCTGCAAACATAAATGTACAGGCGCACCATATAACGTCTCCTAATTCACCAATGACTCTAATAAACAAATGACTAAAAAAAACACCCCAACCCTTTACACCGAAGAAATATTCAGCGACCATCGCGGAACCATTGCCTCGTTTAATAATCTCGATTTAAGCCCCTTTAAACGTACTTATTTTATTACCCACCCAAGCACCAAAACCATTAGGGCATGGCAGGGGCATAAATACGAAAGCAAAATATTCAAGGCAATTAAAGGAAGCTTTATTGTTGGTTATGTCGAAATTGATAATTTTGAGAACCCTTCCGATAAACTAAAAGCAGAATACATGGTTTTAACCGCTTCAAAAAACGAATTTTTATACATTCCTAAAGGTTATGCCAACGGTTTAAAAGCTTTAGACGAGAACGCTGTAATCCAGGTATATTCCGACTTTTATCTCGAAGAATCTATAAAAGAAAAAATACGGTTTAGCCCACACAAATGGTTAAACTGGCACACGATACAATAATTAAAAGCTATACAATATGCTCAACAAAAAATCTGTCTTAATTACCGGTGGAACAGGTTCATTCGGTAAAAAATTCATCGAAACCATCTTAAACCGTTTTCCCGAAGTAAAACGCATTGTTGTTTACTCTCGCGACGAACTCAAACAATTCGAGCTCAAACAAAAATACCCCGTAAAAGATTTTCCACAGTTACGCTTTTTTATTGGCGATGTGCGTGATGCCGCCCGTCTTAAACGTGCTTGCGAGGGTGTTGATGTAATCATTCATGCTGCGGCCATTAAACAGGTTGACACAGCCGAATACAACCCCGACGAATGCATTAAAACCAATGTAAACGGGGCACAAAATGTAATTGATGCCGCACTGGCCACCAATGTTAAAGATGTTGTGGCACTCTCAACCGATAAAGCCTGTGCGCCCATAAACTTATACGGGGCTACAAAGTTGGTTTCCGACAAGCTGTTTACTGCAGCAAACAACATGAAAGGAAGCCGCGATATTAAGTTTTCTGTTGTTCGATATGGTAACGTAATGGGCTCTCGTGGTTCTGTTATACCTTTCTTTACAAAAAAACGCGATGAAGGCATTTTACCTATCACCCACAGCGAAATGACCCGCTTCAACATTTCATTGCAAGCCGGGGTAGATTTGGTAATGTTCGCCATTGAAAATCATTTGGGGGGTGAAATATTCGTTCCCAAAATTCCTTCGTATAAAATTTTGGATGTAGCTATAGCCATTGCCCCATCGTGCAAAACCGAGAATGTAGGCATACGCCCGGGTGAAAAACTGCACGAAGAAATGATTACCGAAACCGATGCTTTAAATACCATCGACCTTGGTGATTATTATGCCATTCTTCCTTCTGTTTCATTTTCAAACCATAAAGAAGACTTTATTAAGCATCACAAGGCAAAGCAAGTACCCGAAGGATTCAAGTATAACTCCGGGACTAATAAAGAATGGGAAACAATTGAAAGTTTGCGTGATAAAATTGTAAAATTTGTTGACTCAAAATTTAAGCCATTATAAAGATGAAGGTAATACCATACGGCCGACAAAACATTACCGAGGAAGACATCAATGCAGTGGTTGATGTTCTTCGTTCCGATTTTTTAACTCAAGGACCTAAAATCGCGGAGTTTGAAAAATGTTTTGCCAATTATGTTAATGCCAAATATGCCGTTGCGGTTTCCAATGCAACAGCGGGTCTACACATTGCCAATTTAGCGTTGGGGGTAAAGGAAGGCGACAGGGTCATTACATCACCCATCACTTTTGCGGCCTCTGCCAATGCTTCACGCTTTTGTGGTGCTGAGGTATGGTTTGCTGATATTGACCCTGATACTTATTTATTAGACATAAATTCGGTGAAAGCGCTAATTGAAAGCAAACCTAAAGGTTTTTTCACGGGTATCGTTCCTGTTGATTTTGCCGGGCTACCGATCAACCTTGAGGCATTTAAACAATTAGCCGACAAACACGGCTTATGGATTATTGAAGATGCAGCCCATGCACCTGGGGCTTATTTTACCGATTCAAAAGGAAAAATTGACAGATGTGGCAACGGAGTTTACAGCGATTGCTCCGTTTTTTCTTTTCACCCGGTCAAACATATTGCTTGTGGCGAAGGCGGAATGGTAACCACCAACAATAAAGAACTTTACGAACGTTTAAAACTCTACCGCTCGCATGGCATCACCAAAGATGCTGAAATTTTTCAGAATCCCCTCGAAACCGCACTTGGGTTCTTCGCAGGGAACAATGACGGCCGCAGGCTAAATGACGCGAAGCAATTGACAGCCGTAGGCTCAAATGACCCAATGACGGGCGAAGCCCAAAATGACGGGCAAAGCCCAAATGACGCGAAGCAATTGACGGGCGAAGCCCAAAATGACACGCGAAGCGCTAATGACGCGAAGCAAATGACGGGCGAAGCCCAAAATGACGGGCGAAGCCCAAGTGACTTTCCGGGTTGGTATTACGAAATGCAAACGCTGGGGTACAACTACCGCTTAACTGACATGCAAGCAGCACTGGGCATTTCGCAATTGGCTAAAAACCCTCAAGGACTTACCAGGCGTAACGAAATTGCACAGCGATATAAAGATGCTTTCAAAAACACCCAAATTAAATATCAATCGCTGCCCGATGGCACGTATAATGCACACCACCTATTTGTTATAGAAGTGGAAGACAGAAAAGGATTGTATGATTATTTAAGGGAACAAAACATTTTCGCTCAAATTCATTATATACCATTACACACATTACCCTATTACCAAAAAACAGGCTATGGCGATTCCGATTTATCAAACGCAGAAAACTATTACAAACATTGCATTAGTTTACCCATGTACCCCAGTTTAACCAACGAAGAACAAAATTTTGTGATAAATTGCATCAACAGTTTTTATGACAACAAATGACCATTTAATAACAAAAAATGACGTGCAAAGCACACACTGACGCGAAGCAAATGACTATTGAATGACCGACATTACCGAAATACAAAGCCTAATCAAATCCGGCGAAAGTGAAACCCTCGAATTCAAAAGCAGTTTCAACAACGAACTGATTGAAACACTCGTGGCTTTTGCCAACACTTCAGGCGGAATAATCATTGTAGGCATTAATCCGGTGGGAGAAATCACAGGTATTTCCCTAAATCCTGAATCAATGCAAAATTGGGTAAATGAAATAAAACACAAAACCTCACCACCCTTAATTCCCGATGTGGATACAGTACCTATTAACAACAAAACCATTGTTGTTTTCAGCATTCAGGAATACCCTATAAAACCGTTTTCTACACGCGGAAAATATTTTAAGCGGGTGGCCAACTCAAACCACCTGCTCGATATTTCAGAAGTTGTGAACCTGCATTTAAAATCATTTAACACCAGTTGGGATTTTCACTTGAACAATCAATTCAAAATCAACGATATTTCATTCGGTAAAGTTCAGACAGCAATCGATCTGGTAAATCAAACCGGCGCAAGAATCAGCGACGATCCCTTGACATTTTGCATTAAAAACGATTTAATTCGCGACGGACAAATTACCAATGCGGCATACCTGCTTTTTACCGAACGCGATACTGTACTAACAACCATCGAATTGGGGAAATTCCAAACCAACACGCTTATAAAAGACAGCGCGCGTTCAAAATCCGATATATTGGCCCAAATCAACCAGGTAATCGATTTTGTAAAAAAGCACATCAATAAAGAAATCATTATTACCGGCCAACCGCGAAATACCGAAAAATGGCAATACCCACTGGAAGCAATCAGGGAAATAGTCATCAACATGATCATTCACAGAGATTACCGCTCGGCATCCGATTCCATTGTGAAAATATTTGACAACCGAATCGAGTTCTATAATCCCGGAAAATTACCCGACAGCATCACAGTGGACGACTTGCTTTCAAACAACTATAAATCAACTCCACGCAATAAGCTCATTGCCGATTTTTGCAAAAGCCTGGGGCTTATCGAAAAATACGGTTCGGGAATACAGCGAATTATTGAATATTTTAAGGATGCCAATATGCCCCAACCCGAGTTCAGAAATATTTCCGATGGGTTTATGGTTACCGCCTTTGCCGCTGAAACTAAAGAAAAGGCCAGTGAAAAGCACGCTGGGAATGACACCGATAATGACACCGATAATGACACCGATCGTGGTCAAAAAATATTGAACCTGATAAAAGATAATACCAAAATTACAGTTAATAAATTAGCTGCTAAATTGAACGTATCAAAAAGCACTGTTTTAAGAGAGATTAAAGATTTAAAAGAAAATGGGAAACTTCAGCGAATCGGAAAAGAGAAAGGCGGACACTGGAAAATTATCAACAATGACTAATGCTGGGAGCTTTGCGACCAGTCCCTGTCTATCCCGAGTATCGGGAATGAGCGAGGCACGAAGCGATATCGGGAACTTATGACGGCCGCAGGCCAAAATGACTAATGACCATTAAATGACGCGAAGCAAATGACTAAATGACTATTAAATGACGTGCGTAGCACTAATAACAACTAATGACGGCCGTAGGCCATAATGACGCGAAGCAAATGACCAATGACAAGTGACGCGCGTTAGCGCAAAATGACTAATGACGGCCATAGGCCAAAATGACTATTAAATGACGCGAAGCAAATGACAACAAATAACCCAATGACGCCCGAAGGGCAAATGACTAATGACGGCCGCAGGCCCAATGACGCGCGAAGCGCAAACAACTTGTGCATCATCCCCGCTCGTGGCGGCAGCAAACGCATACCCCGCAAAAACATTAAAGAGTTTCTTGGGAAACCCATTATTGCTTACTCCATTGAAGCAGCAATAAAATCCAAACTGTTTGATGAAATCATGGTTTCGACTGATGATGAAGAAATTGCCGGAATTGCAAAACAATATGGTGCTAAAGTTCCTTTTATGCGCTCCCGGGAAAACGCGAATGATTTTGCTACACTGGCCGATGTTTTAATTGAAGTAGTTGACCAATACAAAAGCATTGGAAAAACATTTAAAAATGTTTGTTGTGTTTTACCCACAGCTCCATTAACCTCTCACAACCAAATCAAAGGAGCATTTACCAAGCTTATTGATGAGAATTTGGAGTCGATATTGCCGATTGTGGAATTCTCTTATCCTATTTTAAGGGCGTTGGAATTTGATGAAAACAAAAGACTAAAAATGATTTGGCCTGAACACCTGAAAACCCGTAGCCAGGATTTAAAACCGGCCTATCACGATTCCGGCTCGTTTTACTGGGTGAAAACCGATGCTTTGCTTGACCAAAAAACGCTGTTTTGTAAAAACGGTAGCGCCATCGTTTTGCCGGAAACCGAAGTGCAGGACATTGATAACGAAACAGATTGGAAACTAGCTGAATTAAAATACAAGTTACTCAATGACTAAACGCATCATCATTTTCCGTGCCGATGGCGGTCCCACCATTGGTATGGGGCATTTTACCCGTACCTTGGCACTGGCCGAAATGCTAAAAGGTGATTCCTAAAATCTTAAAACGAGTTTCGCATTAAATATTAATCCCCATTAGTGGTTATTAGTGGTTATTAGTGGTTATTAGCAGTTATTAGCAGCTATTAGCAGCTATTAGTGATTATTAGCGTATATTAGCGGCATTAAAACCAAACCAGATGAAATTTAATCCATTCAGACCAAATAGTATTGCTTCTTCCGAGCTATTTCAGGGGCGAAAGGAAGAAATGATACTGATCGAACAGAGTCTGTTTCAGACAAAGAATGGTAATCCACAACATTTTTTGATCGAGGGTGAACGTGGATTAGGTAAATCATCGCTCTTTTTGATGGTGGAGCAACAAGCAACCGGCAAAATTCCCCTGCGAAACTCCGAGAAAGTGAATTTTATTGTAATCAATATTGAACTTGATTCTACGCAAACCTTTTTCGAAATTTTAAAATCAATAGCTGCCGATTTTAAACGTGCCCTTTCCGAAAGAGAAAAAATAAAGACCCTGGCTGCCGGCGTATGGAATTTTTTAAGTAATTGGGAAATCCTTGGTGTTCGTTACCACAAAATTGACGAGAACCTTATTCAACCTTATGAGATATTGAATGAACTGGTATTGAGCTTTGAGAGAGTAATAAAACTGGCCAATAGCGAAATTGATGGCATTCTAATACTAATTGACGAAGCCGACAGGCCCGGTGAAAAAGCATCTTTAGGAGAAATTGTAAAATTACTTACTGAAAAGCTTTCAAAAAGGGGCTGCGACCAGGTTTTAATTGGGATGACCGGGCAACCAGGGTTAATAGCCAAACTGAAAGCGAGCCACGAATCATCGTCGCGTATTTTCTCAGTACTTACGCTCAAACCTTTAAGTGAAGAAGAAAATATGGCCGTTGTGATGAGTGGGCTGAAAAAAGCAAATCAGGTAAATACCCAACAGACAACTATTGATGAGGATGCATTGAAACTAATTTCACAATTATCGGAAGGTTATCCTCACTTTTTACAGGAATTTGCCTATAAAGCATTCGAAAAAGACACGGATTACCGTATTTGTGCCGATGATGTAAAAGATGGAGCTTTTGGTGATAATGGAGCTCTTAACCAATTAGGAAATAAGTATTTTAACGAACTGTATTTCACCCAAATTGGCTCCGATGAATACAGGAGGGTACTACAGGCTATGGCACGGTTTTCTGATTCCTGGGTAAACAGGACAAAAATCAAACATGAAATTGAGATAAAAGACACTACTTTAAACAATGCTTTACAGGCATTGAAAACCAGAAACATCATTATTCCAAACCCCGGACAGCAGGGAGAATTCAGATTGCCAACAAAATCATTCGCGGCCTGGATAAAAGCATTCTATATGTTAGATGAAGAGCCGTTTAACAGTACTGATTCAGATTTTAATAAAGAAAAGGAATCATCTAAATGAAACGCACCATCATATTCCGCGCCGACGGCGGCTCCTCCATTGGAATGGGGCATTTTACCCGTACACTGGCTTTGGCCGAAATGCTGAACGAACATTTCCATTGCATTTTTGCTACACGTCAACCCACGGAATACCAAATTGCCGAAATTGAAAAAATATGCCACGGCCGAATCAATTTACCGGAGGATGATTCGCATTTCGATCGCTTTTTAGAACATTTAGCAGGCAACGAAATTGTAGTGCTCGACAACTACTATTTTACCACCGATTACCAAAAATCCATTAAAGCCAAAGGTTGCAAACTGGTTTGTATCGACGACTTAAATGATAAAGATTTTTATGCTGATGTAATAATAAATCATTCAATAGGTGTTTCTCGGGAAGAATATAATGCTTTGCCTAATACTTTTTTTGCGTTAGGATTAGGATATGCTTTACTAAGACCTGCTTTTTTAACTATTAATGAAAGACAACGAAAAATTGAAAAGATTGAAACACTTTTTGTGTGTTTTGGGGGAGCAGACCCAAATAATTTAACCAAAAAGACTTTAGAAATTGTTTTAAAACATTCAAGATTTAAACGCATTATAGCTGTAATTGGAGATGGTAATAAACATTTTGAACTATTAAAAACATCAGTTGCAAAAAACCCCAGACTTGAAATATACAAAAGTATTGATGACAAGAAAATGGCAAAACTAATGACTGAATCAGATTTAGCAATTATACCATCCAGTGGAACACTGATTGAAGCAATTTATATAGGGTTACCTGTTATTTCAGGCTATTATGTTTCAAATCAAAAAAAAGCTTCAAAAAAGTTTTTTGAAGCTGGTCTTATAATTTTCTGTGGAGATTTGCTAGTAAATTATAAAATTAAATTAGATCAAATACTAACTTCATTATCTTTGGCTGAATTGAATAAAATTTTGTTGAACCAAAAAGAAATAAGTAATAGCAATCATAGAAGATTTATTAGAATTTTTAAAAGATTAAACTAATTAACATGACAAATATAATTATAAACGAAAATTCTTATTCATTTGTTAATTTCACAGAGCTTAATCATTCAGAGATTGAGTTGGTTTGGAAGTGGAGAAATAATAATTCCATTCGCAAATGGATGTTTGATCAAGATTTTATATCTTTTGAAAATCATTTAAAATTTATCAAAAAACTTTCTGAAAAGAAGGATAAATTATATTTTCTTGCTAAAAGAGAACAAATTCCTGTTGGTGTTTTCTCAATTGTTGACATAAAGGGTAAGACCGGTGAATGGGGATACTATATAGCCCCTGAATATCACGATCATAATCTTGGTGTCGAATTTTACTATTATGGGTTGCAATTCATTTTTGAGAAGTTAAATTTTGAAAAAATTGTTGGCTATGCACTTATAAAAAACAAAGCCGCAAATTCTTTAAATGATTTGTTTGGTTTTACTAAAACTTTTATGGAATTAACAAAAGATAATACAACAGAAAGCTATTACTACAGAGAATTATCCTCAAATGAATGGATAGAAAATATAAAACCTAATAAAAAAATCGGAAGATTATTAGAATTAACAATTAATAAACAAATTCAAACATAAAATGGACAAAGAAAAGTTTATCGAAAATCTGCAAAATCAGTATGAAGATCCAGCAGACATAAAATTAGAAATGGATAGTGATTTCCGAAAAATTGAATCTTACGACTCTCTGACAGGCATGACTATCATGGTAATGCTTAAAGATGAATACAATGTTGAAATTACAGAAAAAGAGTATTTATCGAAAAAGACAGTAAAAGAACTTTTTGAATATGTGCAACAAAATAAATAAATGAATGGAAACATATATTAACGGGATTTCATATTATCTCCCCACTAAAAAACTGGATAATGTTGATCTTTCAAACATGTATCCCGAATGGTCGGTAGAAAAAATCTCTGAAAAAACGGGTATTTACAGCCGTCATATTTCTGATGAAGAGGAATTTTCTAGCGATATGGCTGTAAAAGCAATAGAAAATCTAATAAATGAATGTGATATAGATAAAAGTAATATTGATTACCTAATACTATGCACCCAAAGTCCAGATTACCAATTACCATCAACAGCTTGTATAATCCAAGATAGAAGCGAACTACCTAAGAATTGTGGGGCTATTGATATCAATATGGGCTGTTCTGGATATATTTATGGATTGGGCCTGGCTAAAGGATTAATAAGTTCAGGTCAAGCAAACAATATTGTATTTGTTACATCCGAAACATATACAAAATTTATACACCCAGAAGATAGATCAAATCGTACTATTTTTGGAGATGGTGCAGCTGCAACACTTATCACTTCAAAACCGGATTTCAACCGTTTCACCGCTGCAATAGGAAACTTCGAATATGGGACAGATGGTTCGGGTTATAATCAACTGATAGTTAAAAATAGTGGTATTAAGTTTAAAAACATCGAATATCCTAATGTTTATGATGATGATGGTAAATTCATCTCTAACGATAACTGCCTATACATGAATGGCAAAGAAATATTTAATTTCACAGCTTTCAAAGTTCCTCCTTTGATTGATAATACTTTAAAATTGAACTCATTAACTATTAATGATACCTCAATGTTCATTTTTCATCAGGCAAATGCTTACATGCTAAACTTTGTGCGGAAAAGGTGTAAAATTCCTGAATCAAAATTTTATATATCAATAAATGACGTTGGTAACACAGTCTCATCTACTATTCCAATAGCATTAAAACGCTATATAAATGAAATACAACCTAAGAAAAATGATAAAATACTCTTAGCAGGTTTTGGTGTTGGGTTGTCTTTAGGTGCTGTAGTTATAGAGTGTGTTTAAGAAAATTATTTAGATAATAACTATATGGTACTAAGCAGTATTACTTCCGGAAAAAGCGTTTTCATTATCGCTGAACTATCCGCTAATCATGGTCAGAAGTTAAAAACAGCGGTTGAAACCATCAGAGCAGCCAAACGAGCCGGTGCCGATGCTATAAAATTGCAAACTTACACAGCGGACACAATGACCATTGACTGCAACAATAAATATTTTAAAGATGTTTTAAAAGGTTCAATTTGGGAAGGACGAACACTGTACAACCTGTACAAAGAAGCCTATACCCCCTGGGAATGGCACAAAGAATTATTTCGTGTAGCAAAGGAAGAAGGGTTGTTATGTTTTTCCACACCTTTCGACAAAACAGCCGTGGATTTCTTAGAGCAGTTTGATCCACCAGCTTACAAAATTGCCTCCTTCGAAATTCAGGATATTCCGCTGATTGAATACACCGCCTCCAAAGGCAAACCCATGATCATGTCAACCGGAATTGCTGAACTCGAAGACATTGAACTGGCCGTACAAACCTGCCGCGATACCGGGAATAACGACATTACTTTACTTAAATGTACTTCTTCCTACCCTGCCCCCATTGAAGAAGCCAACCTGGCTACCATTCCCGATTTAAAACAACGCTTTGGTGTAGAAGTTGGATTATCCGACCACACCCTGGGCATTGTTGCCCCTGTGGTTGCCGTAACACTCGGTGCACGGGTAATCGAAAAACATTTTATCCTCGACAAATCTATTGGCGGACCCGATGCCTCATTCTCGCTCGATGAAAAAGAATTTACTGAAATGGTTAAAGCCGTCCGACAGGCAGAAAAAGCAGTCGGCCAAGTTTCCTACGAACTAACTGAAAAGGTAAAAGCCAGCCGCAAATTTGCCCGCTCGCTTTTTGCTGTAAAAGATATTAAAAAAGGAGAAATATTTACCGAAGATAACGTAAGGTCAATCCGGCCAGGGTATGGTTTACATCCCAAAAACTTGAAAGAGGTGATTGGGAAAGAGGCGAAAGAGGATTTGGAGAAGGGAACACCGTTGGACAATGAATCTGTAATCAATTAATAAACAGCATGAGGCAATTATTAAAAAATCCAGTAACACTTTATTTATATTGGTATCTACAAACTGCAAAACTATTAAGAAAAAATAAGGACAAAAAACTCTCTATAGGATATATGTCAAAAATCACAAACTCAACCTATGGGAAATATGTAACAGTTTATAACAATTGTAACGTAAACAATGTTGAATTTAGCGATTTTATTTATATTGCTAACAACACAAAAATCTATAATGCAAAAATCGGGAAATTTTGCAGTATAGGGTCCAACGTGCAAATAGGATTAGGAAAGCATCCAACGAATATGGTTTCAACTTTCCCTGCATTTTATTCCCCCAAAGCACAGTGCCAAATATCATTTACATCTAAAAACCAATTCATTGAAGAAGAAACTATTCATATAGGCAATGATGTTTGGATTGGTAATAATGTCATAATACTTGATGGTGTTAACATTGGAGATGGAGCAATTATAGCAGCAGGTGCTGTTGTTACTAAAAACGTTGATCCATATGGTATTTATGGCGGAATTCCTGCAAAACTGATTAGATTTCGTTTTACAAAAGAACAAATAAGGCAATTATTAGATATTATGTGGTGGAATGATGATATAGAGCACATTAAACAGAATGCCAATTTATTTGCAATTGGAATTGATAAATTTTTGTATCGATATAAATGAATAAAGAGCAAAATAATATTTTAAATAAAATAAAACAAAGTTTTAAACATTTGTTTACCGGTCAATTTGTTTTTACAATTGCCGGTTTTATTGGCGCATATTTTTTTGCACGTTTTCTTGGTCCCGAAAAATATGGAACATGGCAAACTGCTAACATTTTTACAGGTTATGTCATACTATTCTCTCTTGGTCTGCCTTTTGTGATGCGAAGAGACTTTATTCAATTACGAGCCGAAAACAAAACAGATGAAGCATTCCGCATAGCGAATCAGGTGTTTTCATACAACCTGATTGTAAATCCTGTTTTTTCTGCCGTTTTATTCATTATTGCATTTTTTTTTACAGAAAATAAAGATTTTTCATTGGCTCTTATAACTGTTGGAATTATAAATATTTTTCAAATATTCTCAGGGTACGGCGATATTATGAGTAAAGCATTTAACCAATACAATATACTTAAAAATGCTAAAATATTGCTGAGTGTATTTACACTGTTAACGGCATTATTTGTCTGGAAATTTGGTTTTAAAGGATTATTATTTGGCTTGCTGATTGCCCAACTTTCTAACGCGATTTATTATTACATCTATCGCCCAATAAATTACAAATGGCATTGGAACTTCTCTTTGTTAAAAAGTTTAATTTTTATAGGGTTTCCTATTTACTTACAGACAATTGTAACAATTATTTTTTCAAGTATCGACAGATTGATAATTGCGGCTAATTTATCGTTTGAAGAAGTCGGACATTACAGCCTCTCCACTTTAATAAAAACACCGGTCACGCTGTTGGTTTCAACATTAAGTATTGTTGTTTTTACCGAGTTAAATGAAAAATACGGCAAAAAAGACACCCCAGATGTTATTAAATTACATATGAATGTACCTCAGCAATTTGTCACGTACATACTTTCACCCTTAATTGTATTTGGTGTATTGTTACTTCCCTGGCTTACAAAAACCTTTTTACCTGATTATGTTCCTGGTATTAAAGCGGCACAGGTGTTTGTATTTGCAATTCTGTTCTTAACTTTGGCCGGATTCTCATCCAATGCTCTTTTTATTTTAAATAAACAAAAACTTGCAGCTGTTTCATTTACGCTGGCAGGCATAGTAAAAGTTGCAGGGAGTTTACTGGTGCTTAAGCTAGGGTATGGAATTACCGGAATAGCGTCTGTAACTCTAATTGCTTATTTTTTATACGACACACTAATGGTATTTTGGGTTAATAAACAAATTAAAGAACCATTTAACTTTTCAATTATTATTAAGCGTAACGCTCCAGTGTTATTATCCGTTTTAACTTTATTAATAACAATCATTGTTATATCCACTTTAAATTTAGATAAATTGTCCTTAAAAGCGACGTTGGTAAAAACAGGATTATGGATTATACTTACATTACCTTATGCTTTCTATGCAAAAAATAAAATAAAGAAACTTTTATCAATAATATAAATTTTTGAATATGAATATTTCTCGCTTGTGTTTTCATTGTGGTCATTGTGGTCATTCAGAACCTGACAAATATTGGATAGAATTGCATAATCATTTAAAAACAAAATATAAAATTGAATCTTGTTTTATTACCGATGGAAACCTGCTTTGCAATTATTTGAAAAAAAACAATCTTGAGTCTTACTCGCTGGATAGCGTTGCCGCAAATTCAGATGAATTGAAAACACTTGATTTTCTAAAATCGTTACAATACAAAGATTTAAACGAAATAACTTTTACACAAATTCAATTTGCCGGACAACATCACGCAAAAGAAATTCAAAAAAAAGCATTAAAATGGTTGAATTCTGCAATTGAAATTATCCCCAAAATAAAAAATGTTGATGTATTTGTTGATTTTGCCGGAGATGAACTGGGTCATAATATTTTTGATATTATTGCACATGCAGCTCACAAGCGAATCATTAAATATAGAGAATCTCTTTTCCCTGACAGGTTAGTTTTTACTGAAAATGATTTTTCATACTGGCAATTTAAGAAGAAAGACCTTAGTCCT
Source organism: Bacteroidales bacterium (assembly GCA_041694375.1). GTDB lineage: Bacteria > Bacteroidota > Bacteroidia > Bacteroidales > Prolixibacteraceae > Roseimarinus. Next base: position 25,084 of record JASMTI010000094.1, read on the forward strand.
GAACCTGAAGTAGTATCATACATAGACAAATACATTGAGCAATATTTTGAAAAAAAGACTGTTTTTTGGGGAACGCCGAAAGAAAGGGATTTTAAATTTAAAGTGAACAAAAACTCAATACTGCAAAATCTCAATAATCTTCAAAAATGGAAAGATGTCAATAATAGGTTTTCAAGATATTTGAATAAAAAACTGATTGAGAAATATTACGATAAAATAGAAAGGATTGATGACAAAAAAACTATTTTTTATTTGCCGTTGCATTACCCAATCGACTCACAACTTGTATTCAGGGGCAGACCATTTCTGAATCAAATCGATTTTGCGCTAAACATTGCAAACTTTTTACCTTATAATAGCCAGCTAATAGTTAAGGAACATCCTCATGCCCGTGGTGCAGTTCCTCGTAAAGAGTTGAAAAGGTTAAAAACCAATGGGAACATTGTAGTGCTGCATCCCTGGGTGAATAGCCACGATGTTTTGGATTTAAGCGAACATGTTATTGTAATTAACTCAACTGTAGCTTTAGAGGCGCTTTATAAGGGAAAACATGTCATCTCTTTTGGAAAAAACTATTTAAAAGGCCATGATTTAATTACTGAAATGGATAATTTTTACGATTTGTATAAACTTTATAGAATAGACAATTCAAAACAAGAAAAACAAATCAACTTGAAACAGTATTTAATTAATGCATACTATAATTCCTACAAAACATCATCGTCTGCTGTAATTAAACGAAAAAAAGAATATATCGAAGGTTTCGTAACAGCAATAATTGCATATTTAAATAATAATATGTCAGAATAAAAATAACTCTTCAAATGGATCTACTTATCCTGTTTATTGGAATTTTACTTGTTTTAAAACACAAATATGCCTGGGCTCTGCTGGCATTATTGGTGCTAACCACAAGCTATTTGGGTGTAGGTTCAAATGCTTCCTCCTTCCCTGTAAGACATAATGTTTCTGACTCGGGTTTAATATTATTTGTTTTCATGTCAATTTATTTGTTATGGAGAAACAAGTTTCTTATAAAAAGAAATAAACTGACTTTTTATGTGGGTATATTTTATGTCTTTCTTTTCATTTCCTTTTTAATCGATTTGGTTTTTAATCACATCAATATTATTTCAATTATAAAAACATCCAGACACTGGATTTTTCTTTCATCGGTTTGGCTGTTTTATTATATACCCAGGCAAGAAACCGAAAAATTAATCAGATATCTTTTAAACATTACTTTTGTAATTTCAATTTTATTATTGTTAGATTTTTTTACAGGTTGGGGCATTCTAAAACAAATTAATTTACAGCAAACAGCCTCAGGCTTGGTTTCAAAAAGAGGAGCAATTCCTTCTACTTTTACTGTTTTTTTTATTTTGCTCTTGTTTTCAAATTATTTAAAATTAAATACCCGAAAAAAATACATCTATTTATTTGTTTTGTCGGCAGTGTTAATGGTATCAATGATACGTTCATGGCTGATTGCTACTTTAATAGGAATTTTTATCATATATATCTACAACAACGCAAAAATCAACAAAAACAACGCTTTGTCTATTGTGTTTATTTTAACCATATTGGTTGGAGGTATTATAAGTAATTCATTTATTAAAACACGTTTTTTGGAAGGATTTTCCGAAATTCAAAATTTTAATTTAGAAGGAGAAGTTGAAGGTACTTTCTCATATCGGATTTTTCACACTATCGAAAGATTGGAGTATATTACTTCTGACATTCAATATGCATTATTTGGTATTGGAAATGTTACAGAAGAAAATGCAAAAACAAATTTTCAATTTGGTATCAGAGATCAATATGGCAGGGTTGCACAGTTGGATACAGCAGATATCGCATGGTCAATCCTATTTATTCGTCTGGGGATTTTAGGTACAATCTTGTATCTGTTTTTTTTTATAAAACTTATCCTTTTCTTTAAATCTTTCAGGAAACAAAATTTATTGGCATTAACTCTTTTATCTTTTTTAACCATCGAACTGCTATTTATTTCGTTGGCAAGCGGAGAACTTGCGAAGGGGTCATTTATTCTTTTCCCTGTATTGATTTATTATTATTTAAAAGATTATGAAACGACAACCATTAGTAACCATAGTAACACCATCTTTTAATCAAGGTGGGTTTGTTGAAGAAACGATTCAGTCGGTATTGAATCAAACTTATCCAAACATTGAATATATTTTTGTGGATGGTGGTTCTACCGATAAAACGATAGAAATTGTAGAAAAATATCGGGATAATATTGATGTAATCATTCACGAAAAAGACAACGGTCAGGCCGATGCCATTAATAAGGGGTTTAAGCTTGCTAAAGGAGAGCTGGTTGGATGGTTGAACTCCGATGATATTTTGTATCCCGATTGTGTTGAAAAAATTGTGGAACTATATTTAATGAATACAGATGGAGCTATTTTTTATCATTCGAAGAATAACATGATTGATGACCAAGGAAAAACAATTAGAACCTATCAACATATCATACCAAATAGAAATTATTTATTGAAAAACAATTATAATGTAATTCAAATGGGATCGTTTTACGGCAAAAAATATGTTGAAAAGGTGAATTTCCTTGATATAAGTAATCATTATTGTATGGATTTGGATTTATGGCTTAATCTTTTAAATTATGGTAAAATATATTGCACCGCAGATAATCCACATACTGGGTTTCGGATTTACTCAGGAACAAAAACAGACACAGGAAAAGAAAAATTTCTAAAAAATATACATGGTGTTTTAAAAAAACATGGAGCTAAGTTTTATTATAAAACAATTTGGCATAAAATCTATATTTATTGGATAAAAGCAAAGCTTAAGAAAATACTTTCATGAAAATAGTACACATCATATATTCAATGAACACCGGCGGGACAGAAACCATGCTGGTAGATATTGCCAACGAGCAATCAAAAACCGAAAATGTTTCGATTATCATTGTTAATAAAAGCATCAATGAAAGTATAGCCAATAAGATTACAAAAAACATAAGAGTTTTCAGAATCAATCGAAAACCAGGCAGCAGAAACCCGATAAAAATCATTAAACTGAATTTACTTTTAAGAAAAATCAATCCCGATATTATACATT